>NZ_JALJRH010000018.1:0-38872 GCF_024519775.1 Micrococcus sp. Mcc28
GACGTGTGCTCTTCCGATCTGCACCGGGGCGCCGGCGTTCGACGTGGGGGCAGCGGCGCGCGGCGACGGGGCGGCCGCCGGCTTCGGCGCGGCGGGACGGCCCGCGGCCGGTGCGGCGGGCGTGGAACCGGGCTTGGCGGCGGACTTGCCGGCGCCCGGGTAGGCGTTGCGCAGCTTCTTGACCACCGGGGGCTCGATGGTGGACGAAGCCGAGCTGACGAACTCGCCGAGTTCCTTGAGCGTGCTCAAGGCCTCCTTCGAGGTGATGCCGAGCTCCTTGGCGAGCTCATGGACGCGGACCTTGGCCACGGTTCTCCTGTTCTGGCCCCACGGGCCGGAACGGAGCCGCTCGGGCTGTCCGTCTCAGCGCGTCCTGGGACCGTTGACGTTGCTCCAGGCCGTCGCGCGCGCCACCAGGGCACGCGCACCACGGCCTGCCTGATAGCAGGGGGTGAAGTTCATCGCTGGGCACTCATGCTTCAGTGCTCATCGGGTACGCATCAGATCTCTGACCCGCCTTCATCTGTCGGTCTGTCAGCCGGTGCCTCCGCGGTGCGGCCCAGCGCGTCGGCGTCGACGGCGGACCGGAAGGCCCGCCCGAACGCGCGGCGGCGCAGGGCGAGGAGGAGGCAGTCCTCGCCGGGATGCAGCCACGCACCCCGGCCGGGACGGCGTCGTTCCGGGTCCCAGACGACGGATGGGGGTTCCGTCGAGGAGTCCAGGGCGACGCGCACCAGCTCTTGCTGGTCCGCCCTCGATCGGCATCCGATGCAGGTGCGCACGACCGTCCGAGACGTCATGCGTTCACCCCTCACGGGCGTCGGATCGAGAAAGGACCTCATCCATCTTAGCGCGTCCGGGCCCGGATCTGTTCCCGGGGACGGTCAGCGTCCCGGGGCGGAGGTGGTGACCCCGTCGCCGACGATGTCGATCCGCCAGCCCGTGAGCTTGGCCGCGAGGCGGGCGTTCTGGCCCTCCTTGCCGATGGCCAGGGACAGCTGGTACTCCGGCACCACGGCGCGGGCCGAGTGCTGGTCCGCGTCGAGGATCTCCACCGAGACGGTCGTGGCGGGCGAGAGGGCGTTGGCGATCATCGCGGCGGGGTCGTCCACGTGGTCGATGATGTCGATCTTCTCGTCGTTGAGCTCCGTCATGACGGCGCGCACGCGGCTGCCCATCTCGCCGATGGAGGCGCCCTTGGCGTTCACCCCGGGGCGGGTGGCGCGCACGGCCATCTTGGTGCGGTGGCCGGCCTCGCGGGCCAGGGCCGTGATCTCGACCGAGCCGTCCGCGATCTCCGGGACCTCGAGCTCGAAGAGCTTGCGCACGAGGCCGGGGTGCGAGCGGGACACCGTGACGGACGGGCCCTTGGCGCCGCGCGTCGCGGAGACCACGTAGGCGCGGATCCGGCGGCCGTGGGCGTAGTCCTCGCCGGGCACCTGCTCGGGCGGCGGGAGGACGGCCTCGAGGGTGCCGAGGTTCACCTGGACCATGTGGCGGTTCAGGCCCTGCTGGATGACGCCGGAGACGAGCTCGCCCTCCTTGTCCTTGAACTCGCCGAGGACCTTGTCGTCGTCCTCCTCGCGCATGCGCTGGATCATCACCTGGCGCGCCGTGGAGGCGGCCACCCGGCCGAAGCCGTTCGGGGTGTCGTCGAACTCGCCGATGGGCGTGTCGTCCTCGTCCAGCTCCGTGGCCCACACGGTGACGTGGCCGGTCGCGCGGTCGATCTCCACGCGGGCGCGCTTCAGGGCCCCCGGGGTGCGGTGGTACGCCATGAGCAGGGCCTGCTCGATGGTGGGGATGAGGCGGTCCATCGGGATCTCCCGCTCCGCCTCCAGCATGCGCAGCGCGCTCATGTCGATGTCCAACTCATGCCTCCGTGTGCTCGGCCGTGTCCTCGCCCGCGGCGGCGTCGGCGTCGCCGGCCTGCTGAGCGGGGCTCCACTCTACCTGCACGATCGCCGGACCGAGGCGGTCGAGGGCGACCCGCTCGGCGGGCAGCTCCTTGGCCTTCATGCCCTTCTTCGCGGGCGGGCGCACCACGGCCAGCTCGACGTCGTCGTCCGTCACGTCCTTCAGGCGGGCGGTCACGGGCGCGGCGCCGTCGACCGAGACCTCGACGAGACGGCCGACGTTGCGGGCGAAGTGGCGGGGGTCGGTGAGCGGGCGGTCCACGCCCGCGGTGGTGACCTCGAGCAGGTACTCCCCCGCGCCGACGCCGGGCACGTGGTCGCCCAGGGCGTCGAGGGCGGCGGAGACCCGGCCGGAGAGGCGGGCGATGTCGTCCAGGCTCAGACCCCGGGTGCCCGAGGCGCGGTCGAGGACCACCTCGACGGTGCGGTGCTCGGCGGTGCCCGTGGCGCGCACCTGCTCCACCACCACGTCGTCGGCCGCCAGGGCCTCCTCGACGCGGGTGCGCAGCTCGGCGAGGTCGTCGCGGCGGTCGGTGCTGTCCATGGGGTGCCTCACTCGTCGGGTCGGGGCCGCCGCGCCACGCGGGCGGGGGCCGGGGTCGGGATCCGGGGCCGAGCCTACCGGCGGCCCACGGCGTGGCCGAGTGCTCCCGACCGGGTCGGACGGGCCGAGGTCAGCGCAGCAGCGGGGCGAGGGTGTCCGCGCCGACCTTGACGATGAGCGCGGCCACCACCATGAGGTACACCACCCGGATGAAGCCGGTACCGCGGGCGATCGCCATGCGGGCGCCCACGTAGCCGCCCACGAGGTTGGCCGCGCCGAGCAGCAGCCCCAGGCCCAGCACCGCGTGGCCCGAGGGCACGAAGTACGCGAGCGCGCCGAGGTTGGTCGCGAGGTTGACCACCTTCGCCTGTGCCGAGGCGTGCAGAAAGTCGAACTTGAGCAGCAGGACCAGCCCCAGGATGAGGAACGTGCCCGTGCCGGGGCCGAGGACGCCGTCGTAGAAGCCCACCACCGCGCCGAGCGCCACGGCCCGGGCCAGCGCGGTGCGCCGCCGCGGTCCCACGCCGGCGGCCTGCCCGAGGCCCGGGCGCACGGCCGTGAACACGGCGACGGCGATCAACGCCGCCAGGATCACGGGCCGGATCACGCCGGCCGGCAGATGCGCGGCCACCACGGCCCCGCCCAGGGCCGCCGCGAAGGCGACGGCGGCCATCGGCAGTGCCGTGGACAGGTCCTGCCGCAGGCGGCGCCGGTAGGTGAGCGCCGACGTCGCCGTGCCGAACACCGAGCCGAGCTTGTTGGTGGCCAGGGCCTGGATCGGGCTCAGCCCGGGCACGAGCAGCATGGCCGGCAGCTGCAGGAGCCCGCCCCCGCCCACGACGGCGTCGATCCAGCCCGCCGCGAAGCCCGCGGCGAGCACGAGGACGAGCAGCCCGGCGGTCAGCTCGACGGCGCCGAACCACTCAGCGCCCGTCGCGCACCTCCGCGAGCACCGCCGCGACGGCCCCGTCCACGGGCACGGGGCGCGCCTCGCCGGTGGCACGGTCCTTGAGCTCGAGCTCGCCGTCCGCCAGGCCGCGGCCGATCACCACGGTGGTGGGCACGCCGATGAGCTCGGCGTCCTTGAACTTCACGCCGGGGCTGACCTTCGGACGGTCGTCCACGAGCACGGTCAGGCCCTCGGCCTCGAGGCCCGCGGCGAGGGTCTCGGCGGCGGCGAGGCCGTCCTCGCCCTTCGTGGCGACGACGACGTGCACGTCCGCCGGGGCCACCGCGCGCGGCCACGCCAGGCCCTTGTCGTCGTGGTAGCGCTCGGCGATCGCGGCGACGGCGCGCGTGATGCCGATGCCGTAGGAGCCCATGGTCACCACGACCTGCTTGCCGTGGACGTCGAGGACCTTCAGGTCGAGGGCCTCGGCGTACTTGCGGCCGAGCTGGAAGATGTGGCCCATCTCCATGCCGCGGCGGGTGTGCAGCGGGCCGGAGCCGTCCGGGGCCTGGTCGCCCTCGCGCACCGCGGTGGCCTCGAGCACGCCGTCCCACGTGAAGTCGCGGCCGGCCACGAGGCCGAACACGTGGCGCTGGTCCGCGTTCGCGCCGGTGATCCACGCGGTGCCGGGGGCGATGCGCGGGTCCACGAAGAAGGGCAGGCCCGAGACGGAGCCCTCCGCGCCGAGGACCGGGGTGCCCTCGACCGCGTCGGCCGCCGCGGGGCCGATGTAGCCCTTGACCAGGGCGGGGTGCGCGGCCAGGTCCGCGGCGGTCGCGGCCTCGAGCGTGGGCTCGCCGACCACGCCGAGCGCCGGGCCCACGGAGGCCTCGAGACGCTTGAGGTCCACCTCACGGTCGCCGGGCACGCCCACGACGAACGGGCGGCGCTCGCCGCCGTCCACCACCGCGGTGACCACGACGCACTTGAGCGTGTCCGCGGCGGTCCACGGCTCGCCGTCGCGCGGGGCCAGCCGGTTGGCGACGTCCACGAGCGCGGCGATGGTGGTGGAGACCGGGGTGTCCTTGACCTCGGCGGCGGGCAGGACCGCCATGGCCGCCTCGTCCAGCGGGGCGGGGGCCACCGTGGTGACGGCCTCGACGTTGGCGCGGTAGCCGCCGTCGGACTCGACGAAGGTGTCCTCGCCCACCTCGGTGGGGTGCAGGAACTCCTCGGAGCGGGAGCCGCCCATCGCACCGGAGGTGGCCCGCACCGGCACGACCTCGAGGCCGAGGCGGTCGAAGATCCGCAGGTAGGCGGCCCGGTTGGCCTCGTACGCGGCGTCCAGGCCGGCGTCGTCCACCGTGAAGGAGTAGGAGTCCTTCATGATGAACTCGCGCCCGCGCAGCAGGCCGGCGCGCGGGCGGGCCTCGTCCCGGTACTTGGTCTGGATCTGGTACAGGTACGCGGGCAGGTCCTTGTACGAGGAGTACAGGTCCTTCACCAGGAGCGTGAACATCTCCTCGTGTGTGGGGGCCAGGAGGTAGTCGTTGCCCCTGCGGTCCTGCAGGCGGAACAGCCCGTCGCCGTACTCATCCCAGCGCCCCGTGGCCTCGTAGGGCTCCCGCGGCAGCAGCGCCGGGAAGTGCACCTCCTGGGCGCCGATCGCGTCCATCTCCTCGCGCACGATCCGCTCCACCTTGGCCAGCACCTTGAGGCCCAGCGGCAGCCACGAGTAGATGCCCGGGGCCGCGCGACGGATGTAACCGGCACGGACGAGGAGCCTGTGGCTCGCCACCTCGGCCTCCGCCGGGTCGTCGCGCAGGGTGCGCAGGAACAGGGTGGACATGCGCAGGGGCATGACGGGGCCTCCTCGGACGGGCTCGCGCGGTCGGGGCGGCGCGCGGGACGGGACGACGCCGGCACGGGGTGCCCGGCGTCCTGACCGCCGATCCTATCGCCCGCGCAGGGCCCGCCGGGTCAGTACAGGACGGTCGCGAACGTGCCGCGCCGCTCGAACCCCACGCGCTCGTACGTGCGCAGCGCGGGGGTGTTGTACGCGTTGACATAGAGGCTGACCACGGGCGCCTGGAGTCGCACGTAGTCCACGACGGCGGCCATCGCCGACGCCGCCAGTCCTCGGCCGCGCGCGGCGGGGGCCATCCACACGCCCTGGATCTGGGCGCACCGGGAGGAGAGCAGCCCGATGTCCGCCTTGAAGCGCAGCGGGCCGCCCGCGTCGCGCGGTCCCGGGTCGATGAAGACGCGTCCGGTGTGGATCAGCCGCTCGACGCGGTCCCGGTACTGGGCCGCGCCCCCGGCGAATGGGGAGAAGCCGAGCTCCTCCTCGAACATCGCCGCGCTGGCCGGCAGGACGCGCGCGAAGTCGTGTGGCTGCGCCTGCACCACGTGCGGGTTCGGGTCGATCCCCCCGGCCGTGCCCAGCACGAGCAGCGGCTGGTCGGGGCGCACGGACCGGGACCGGTGGCCCGCGGCGGCGAGGGCCTCGCCGGCGGCCAGCACGGGACCGGCCGGGCCGTAGATCGACCCGTACCGGCGGCGCAGCGCGGCGGCCGCCGCGCCGAGCGCCTCCGCGTCGCCCGGCGCCCAGCCGGCGTCCGGGGCCTCGGACGCGGCGACCGGCACCACGTTCGAGCCGATCCAGACGGCCGCGCGCAGCGCGCCGGCGCCCGGGGCGTCGTCGTCGATCCCGAGGAACAGGGTGCCCGCCGCTCCCCCGCGCGGGCCGGCCAGGCGGCCCGCCTCGAGCAGGGAGTCCACGAACACGTTGGACACGGGGGCACGGGCGGACAGGGCCGCGAGCGCGGCGGTGTCCGCGTCGGTCAGCAGGCGGACGCGGTCACCCGTGGCGGCCCGGACCTCCCGGTCAGTGGACGGAGACCACCGGGGCACCGGCGGCAGCCTGGTCACCGCCGTCCTCCCCCAGGTCCATCTCACCGGCGATCCGGTTGGCCTCCTCGATGAGGGTCTCCACGATCTGGTCCTCGGGCACGGTGCGGATGACCTCGCCCTTGACGAAGATCTGGCCCTTGCCGTTGCCGGAGGCGACGCCGAGGTCGGCCTCGCGGGCCTCGCCCGGCCCGTTGACGACGCAGCCCATGACGGCCACCCGCAGCGGGACCTCAAGGTCCTGGAGGCCCTCGGTGACCTGCTCGGCCAGCGTGTACACGTCCACCTGGGCGCGGCCGCACGAGGGGCAGGAGACGATCTCGAGCTTGCGCTCACGCAGGTTCAGGGACTGCAGGATCTGCAGGCCCACCTTGACCTCCTCGACCGGCGGCGCGGAGAGGGAGACGCGGATGGTGTCACCGATGCCCTGGCCGAGCAGGTAGCCGAAGGCGGTAGCGGACTTGATGGTGCCCTGGAAGGCCGGGCCGGCCTCGGTGACCCCGAGGTGCAGCGGCCAGTCACCCTGCTCGGCGAGCAGCTCGTAGGCGCGGGCCATGATCACCGGGTCGTTGTGCTTGACGGAGATCTTGAAGTCCTTGAAGCCGTGCTCCTCGAAGAGGGAGGCCTCCCAGACGGCGGACTCGACGAGGGCCTCCGGGGTGGCCTTGCCGTACTTCTGCAGCAGGCGCGGGTCCAGGGAGCCGGCGTTGACGCCGATGCGGAGGGAGGTGCCGTGGTCCGAGGCGGCCTGCGCGATCTCCTTGACCTTGTCGTCGAACTTCTTGATGTTGCCCGGGTTCACGCGCACGGCGCCGCAGCCGGCCTCGATCGCCGCGAACACGTACTTCGGCTGGAAGTGGATGTCCGCGATCACGGGGATGGTGGACTGCTGGGCGATGACCTTGAGGGCCTCGGCGTCCTTGTCCGTGGGGCAGGCCACGCGGACGATGTCGCAGCCGGCGGCCGTGAGCTCGGCGATCTGCTGCAGGGTCGCGCCGATGTCGTGCGTCTTGGTGGTGGTCATCGACTGCACCGAGACGGGGTGCTGCGAGCCGACGCCCACCGAGCCCACCTGGATCTGCCGGGTGGTGCGGCGCGGGGCCAGCACGGGCGGCGGGGCGGACGGCATTCCAAGGCTGACGGGCACGGGGGCGCTCCTCATGGGTTCTCGGGGTCGACGGCGCGGGGCCGCCGGGTTCTCCGGTCCATCCTAGGCGCGCGGGCGCCCCGGGGCGCGGGGCGACCGCCCACGGCGAACGGGCCGGGCTCAGAACAGCCGGACCGGCTCCACGATGTCCGCCACGATCAGGATGACGCCCATGAGCAGCATCGCCGCGCCCACCGCGTAGGTCAGCGGCAGCATGCGGGCCAGGTCGAACGGCCCCGGGTCCGGGCGGCCCGTGATCCGGGCCCAGCCGCGGCGCACCGCCTCCCACAGGGCGCCGGCCACGTGGCCGCCGTCGAGCGGGAGCAGCGGGATGAGGTTGAACACCATGAGCGCCACGTTCACGCCCGCCAGCAGGGACAGCAGCAGGGCGGCCTTGTCCGTCAGCGTGGCCTCCTCGAGCGCCGCCGCCTCCCCGGCGATCCGGCCGACTCCCACCACGGACATCGGGCCGTCCGGGTCGCGCTCGGCCGGGGTCACCACGGCGACGGCGGTGTCCCACAGCCGCTGCGGCAGCACGAGGACGACGTCGACGACGCCCCGCACCTGCTGGGCCACGAGCGGGCCGGCGTCGAGCGGGGTGCCGCGGACCGTCTCGAGCTGCGCGCCCATGCCGATGAACCCGACCTCGTGGGTCGCCACGGTCCCGTCCGGGGCCCGCTCGGGCCGGCCCAGCGCGTCCGTCACGGGCCGTTCCGTCAGGCGCGGGGTCAGGGTGGCGCTCATCCGCTCGCCGTCGCGCTCCCACTCGATCCGGGTGGGCTGTCCGGCGCGGTCCCGGATCGCGGCGGAGAGGGCGTCCCAGTCGGAGACCGGCCGCCCGTCGAAGGCGAGCACGGTGTCGCCGGGGCGCAGTCCCGCCTCGTGGGCGGGCGCGGCGGGATCGCCCGGGCGGCAGTCCTCTGTCCCGCCGGAGGCGGCGCGGGCCTGCTGCTCCTGCATCGTGACCACGCACCGGTAGACCTCGGCGACGGTGGTGCTGGGCTGCGAGGTGCCCACCGTGGTGACCAGCAGGGCGGTGGCGCCCAGCGCGATGAGCAGGTTCATGAACGGCCCGCCGAGCATGATCACCACCCGCTTCCACACCGGCAGGGCGAGGAAGCGGCGGTGCTCGTCGCCGGGGCGGACCTCCTCGGCGGCCTGGGCCCGCGCGTCGTCGGCCATGCGGCCCAGCTGCTGGACGAAGCCCGTGGACGCCGCGCGGGGCGTCTGCCCGGGCCGCGGCGGGGGCAGCATCCCGATCATCGCGACGTAGCCGCCCAGCGGCACGGCCTTGAACCCGTACTCCGTCTCGCCGCGGCGCCACGAGACGAGCGTCGGGCCGAAGCCGATCATGTACTGCGTGACGCGCACGCCGAAGAGCTTGGCCGGGACGAGGTGGCCGATCTCGTGCAGGGCGATCGAGACCGCCAGGCCCAGCGCGACCGCGAGGACGCCCGCGACGTACCAGAGGATCTCCACGACGGTCACCAGCGGGCCCGCGCCGCACGGCGCGCCCAGGCCTCGGCGGCGAGCACGGCATCCACGGTGAGCCCCGTCGGCGCGGGGTCGTGGCCGGCCGCGGCGAGCACGTGCTCGGGGGCATAGTCGGCGACGACGGCGCGGACCGTGTCCACGATCCCGTCGAAGGGCAGGGCGCCGGCGTGGAAGGCGTCCACGGACTCCTCGTTGGCGGCGTTGAACACGGCCATGTGGGTGGGCGAGGCGGCCGCCGCCTCCTTCGCGGCCCGTACCGCGGGGAAGGCCTCCTCGTCGAGGGGCTCGAACGTCCAGGTGGCCGCCCGCGTCCAGTCGCAGGCCGGGGCCGCGCCCGGGAGACGGCGCGGCCAGCACAGCCCCAGGGCGATGGGCAGGCGCATGTCCGGCGGGGAGGCCTGGGCGAGCGTGGACCCGTCGACGAACTCGACCATCGAGTGGACCACGGACTGCGGGTGGACCACGACGTCGATCCGGTCCAGGGGCACGTCGAACAGCAGGTGGGCCTCGATCACCTCGAGGGCCTTGTTCACGAGGGAGGCGGAGTTGGTGGTGACGACGCGGCCCATGTCCCACGTGGGGTGGGCGAGGGCCTGGGCGGGCGTGACGGCGTGCAGGGCGGCGCGGTCCAGGCCGCGGAACGGCCCGCCCGAGGCCGTGAGCACGAGGCGGCGGACCTCGTCCGCCGTGCCCCCGCGCAGCGCCTGCGCGAGCGCGGAGTGCTCGGAGTCCACCGGCACGAGCTGGCCCGGCGCCGCGGCCGCCTTCACGAGGGCCCCGCCGACGATGAGCGACTCCTTGTTGGCCAGGGCCAGGCGGTGGCCGGCGTGCAGGGCGGCGAGGGTGGGCCGCAGGCCGATCGAGCCCGTGATCCCGTTGAGCACGGTGTCGGCGCCGGGCCACGCGGCGATCTGCTCGGCGGCGCACGGGCCGGTGAACAGCACGGGTCGGGGGGACGGGCGCCCGAGGCGGGCGGCGGCGTCGGCGAGGGCGGCGCGCAGCTCCTCCTCCCCCGCCGCGGCGGAGCCCACCGCCTCGACCTCGAAGCGCACGGCCTGCTCGGCCAGCAGGGTCGTGTTCGCCCCGCCCGCGAGCGCGACGGCCCGGAGCCGGGCGGGGTCCTGGGCGATCACGTCGAGGCCCTGGGTGCCGATCGAGCCCGTGGAGCCGATCAGGGCGACGGCGCGCGGGGCGCCGTCGTCGTCCGCCGGGGCGGGGGCGGGCAGCGTGTAGTCGGTGAGGGATCCGTGCGTCACCCCGCCATGATGCCAGTCGGGCCTGGACACGGACGGGGGGCCGGCCGGACGGACGCCGCACCCCGACGTCCCGCCCCGCCGGCCCCCGTGGGACCGGGTCAGCCGCGGATCAGTGCTGCACCGGCTTCTCGGCGCCGATGCCGGTGAGGGAGCGGACCTCCATCTCGGCCTGCTTGTCGGGGTCCTCGGCGCGCGACGAGGTCACCGAGCCGAGCCAGCCGAGGAAGAAGGCCAGCGGGATGGAGACGATGCCCGGGTTCTTCAGCGGGAACACCGCGAAGTCCGCGCCCGGGATCATCGAGGTCGGCGTCCCGGACATCACCGGGGACAGGACGATCAGGATGATCGCGGAGAGCAGTCCGCCGTACATCGACCACACCGCGCCGCGGGTGGTGAAGCGCCGCCAGAACAGGGAGTAGAGGATGGTCGGCAGGTTCGCCGAGGCCGCCACCGCGAAGGCGAGCGCCACGAGGAACGCCACGTTCTGGCCCTGGGCGGCGATGCCGCCGACGATCGCCAGGACGCCGATCACCACCACGGTGATCTTGCCGATCCGCACCTCCTCCTGCGGGGTGAGCGGGTGCTTGGCGATCACGGAGCCGTACACGTCGTGGGCGAAGGACGCCGCCGCCGTGATGGCCAGGCCCGCGACCACCGCGAGGATGGTGGCGAACGCGACCGCCGAGATCAGGCCCAGCAGGATGGAGCCGCCGAGCTCGAACGCCAGGAGCGGGGCCGCGGAGTTCTGCCCGCCGGGCGCGGCCAGGATGCGCTCGGGGCCGATCAGCGCGCCGGCACCGTAGCCCAGCACGAGGGTGAACAGGTAGAACGCGCCGATGAGGACGATGGCCCACACCACGGACTTGCGCGCCTCCTTGGCGGTGGGCACCGTGTAGAACCGCATGAGCACGTGCGGCAGGCCGGCGGTGCCGAGCACGAGCGCGATGCCCAGGGACACGAAGTCGAGGCGGGTCAGCGCGCTGGCGCCGTACTGCAGGCCCGGCTCGAGGATCGCCTCGCCCTTCGGGTTCATCTCGACGGCGGCCCCCAGCATGGCGTTGAAGTCGAAGCCGAACAGGGCCAGTGACCACACGGTCATGATCCCCGCGCCGGCGATCAGCAGGATCGCCTTGATGATCTGCACGTAGGTGGTGCCCTTCATGCCGCCGATCAGCACGTAGACGATCATCAGCACGCCCACGATCACGATCACGAGGGCCTGGCCGGCCCGGTCGTTGATGTTCAGCAGCAGGGACACCAGGCCGCCGGCGCCGGCCATCTGGGCCAGGAGGTAGAAGAGGCAGACGGCCATGGTGCCGAAGGCGGCGGCGATGCGCACGGGACGCTGCTGCAGGCGGAAGGACAGCACGTCCGCCATGGTGAACTTGCCGGTGTTGCGCAGCAGCTCGGCCACCAGCAGCAGGGCCACGAGCCACGCCACGAGGAAGCCGATCGAGTAGAGGAAGCCGTCGTAGCCGTAGAGGGCGATCGCGCCCACGATGCCCAGGAACGAGGCCGCGGAGAGGTAGTCACCCGCGATGGCCGTGCCGTTCTGGGTGCCGGAGAAGCCGCGGCCGCCGGCGTAGTAGTCGGCCGAGGACGCGTTCGTCTTGGACGCGCGGATCACGATCACGAGGGTGACCACCACGAAGGCGACGAAGATGCCGATGTTCACGGCGGGGTTGCCGACCGTCTGCGGGGCGGCCTGGAGCAGGGGGGTGAGCGCGCTCATCGCGTGGCCTCCGGGTTCTCGTGGGCGCCGGCGGCCTCGCGCTCGAGGCGCTCACGCAGCGCGGTGGCGCGGGGGTCCAGGGTCCGGTTGGAGAAACGGACGTAGGCGAAGGTGATCAGGAACGTGGTGACGAACTGGAGCAGGCCGAGGATCAGGCCGAGGGTGATGTTGCCGCCGAGGCGGATCGCCATGAACTCGGGGAAGAACGCGCCGACGATCACGAACACCAGGTACCAGACGAAGAACGCCACGGTCATGGGGAAGGCGAAGGATCGGTGGGTGCGCCGGAGCTCGATGAACTCCTCGGACTGCTGCGCGGCGCGGAACTGCGCGGCCGTGGGGACCGGCGCCGTGGGCTCGCTGGATGACATGGGCCCTCCGGGGGTGCGTAGGACGGATCAGTGTGAGACAGATCACTGTGATGACAACCACACTCTGGCGGGCGGAGGGGTGCGCCGTCAAGCGCGCCCCGGGGCCGTGCGCCCGTGTGACAGCCCCGGGGCGCAGCCGTGCGGACGCGGACGCGCCCCGACGGCACGGGGCCGCCGGGGCGCGGAGCCGCCGAGGAGCCGGTCAGGCGCTCGCCGGCCGGGGCGCGTCCGCGCGGCGCAGGACCGCGCGGGCCTGGGCGAGGACCACCTCGTCGACCATCGCCCCGTCCAGCTCGAAGGCCCCGTGTCGGCCCTCGGCCGCGGCGAGGACGCGCCGGGCGCGTTCGACGGCCTCCGGGGCGGGCGTGTAGGCGGAGCGCACGACGGGCACCTGGCGCGGGTGCAGGCACACGGTCGCGGTGCAGCCCAGGGCGACGGCGTCCTCGGCCTCGGCGGCCAGCCCGGCCTCGTCGCCGAGGTCCAGGTGGACGGCGTCCCATGCGGCCGCGCCGTGGGCGGCCGCCGCCAGCAGCACCGTCGCGCGGGCGTGCTGGACCACGGAGCGGTAGGCGCCCTCGGGGGTGCGGGAGGAGCTGCCGCCCATCGACGCCACGAGGTCCTCGGCGCCCCACATCAGCGCACCCACGTGCGGGTGGGCGGCCAGGTCGGCGGCGGCGAGGATCCCGGCCGCGGTCTCGCATAGGGCGACGACGCGGGTCTGCGGGCCGAGGGCGGCGACGACCCCGTCCACCTGCGCGGCGGACTCGGCCTTGGCGAGCATGAGCGTGCGCCAGCCCGTCCCGGCGAGCATGGCCAGGTCGGCGTCGTGGTCCGCGGTGCCCGCGGGGTTCACGCGGACCACCACGCGGTCCTCGTCCAGCGGGCCGCCGTCGACCCCGCCCGTCGCCCGCCCCGCCCAGGCCGCCGCGACGGCGTCCCGCGCGGTGGGCCGGGCGTCCGGGGTGACGGCGTCCTCGAGGTCGAGGATCACCGCGTCCGCGCGCTCGAGCGCCGTGGCGTACCGCTCGGGGCGGTCCGCCGGGGTGAACATGACGGCCGGTCCGAGGGTCAGCGCGCTCATGCCCGCTCCCCCGTGCCTGCGGCGTCGGCGGCCTTCGCCTTGGCCTCCGCGTGCGCCTGCGCGGTCCACATCAGACAGGTGCGCTGGGCGCGGACGACGACGTCGCCGTGCTGGTTCTCCCCCGTCATCGCGAACGTGACGATCCGCTGCCCCGGCCGCGAGGAGGACTCGCGGATTGCGGTGACCTCGGAGCGCCCGTAGAGCGTGTCCCCGTGGAAGACCGGCTTCGGGAACGCGATCTCCCCCAGGCCGAGCTGGGCCACGAGCGTGCCCTGTGTGGTCTGCCCGACGGCGAGGCCCACCAGGGTGGACAGCGTCAGCATCGAGTTGACCAGCGGTCGGCCGAACGGCTGGTCCGCCGCGTACGCGTGGTCCAGGTGCAGGGCCTGCGGGTTCATGGTGAGGGTGGTGAACAGGACGTTGTCCGCCTCGGTGAGCGTGCGGCCGGGCCGGTGCAGGTAGACCTGACCGACCGCCAGCTCGTCCGCGTAGCGGCCCCGCTGCTCGATCTCGACGCGCTCCGTCACGTCAGAGGCCCAGCTCGCGGGCGATCAGCATGAGCTGCACCTCGGTGGTGCCCTCGCCGACCTCGAGGATCTTGGAGTCGCGGTAGTGACGGGCCACGAGGGTCTCGTTCATGAAGCCGTAGCCGCCGAACACCTGGGTGGCGTCCCGGGCGTTGTCCATGGCGGCCTCGCCGGCGATCAGCTTGGCCATGGCGGCCTCGGTCTTGAACGGCTTGCCGGCCAGCATCTTCTGGGCGGCCTCGTAGTAGGCCAGGCGGGCGGCGTGCGCGCGGGCCTGCATGCGGGCGATCTTGAAGGACACGGCCTGGAACTGCCCGATCTTCTGGCCGAACGAGGTCCGCTGCTTGGCGTAGGCGACCGACTCGTCCACGCAGCCCTGGGCCGCGCCGGTGGCCAGGGCCGCGATGGCGATACGGCCCTCGTCGAGGATCTCGAGGAAGTGGGCGAAGCCGCGGCCGCGGGCGCCCAGCAGGTTCTCCTCCGGCACGCGCACGTCCGAGAAGTGCAGGGCGTGGGTGTCCGAGGAGTTCCAGCCGACCTTGTCGTAGGCCTTGGCCACGGAGAAGCCCTCGGTGCCGGCGGGCACGAGGATCGTGGAGATCTCCTTGGCGGGGCGGCCGTCGTGGCCGGTCCTGCCCTCCACGGTGCCGGTCACGGCGGTGACGGTGACGAGCGAGGTGATGTCCGTGCCGGAGTTGGTGATGAACTCCTTGGCGCCGTTGATGCGCCACTGGCCGTCCTCGAGCGCGGCGGTGGTCTGGGTGCCGCCGGCGTCGGAGCCCGCGCCCGGCTCGGTGAGGCCGAAGCCGGCCAGGTGCGTGCCGGCCACGAGGTCCGGCAGCCAGCGCTGCTTCTGCTCCTCGGTGCCGAACTTCAGCAGCGGCATGGCGCCCAGGGAGACGCCGGCCTCGAGGGTGATGGCCACGGACTGGTTGACGCGGCCGAGCTGCTCGAGGGCCAGGGCCAGGGCGAAGTAGTCGCCGCCCATGCCGCCGTACTCCTCGGGGAACGGGAGGCCGAACAGGCCCATCTCGCCCATCTGGGCCACGATCTCGTACGGGAACTCGTGCTGGGCGTCCAGCTCGGCGGAGACCGGGGCCACGACCTCGTCGGCGAACTCGCGGACGGTGTCGGAGAGGACCTGGTAGTCCTCCTCGAGGGCGGGCAGGGTGCGGTGCTTGGTGCTCATGGTCCTCTCCTGTTCTCAGGTGTTCTCTGCGGGTGCTGCGTGCTCGGTGGGCTCGACGACGGCGATCAACGCCTGCGCGGCCACGGCGTCGCCCTCGGCGACGTGGACGGTCACGACGCCGGCGACGGCGGCCGTGACGGGGTGCTCCATCTTCATGGCCTCGACCACCGCCAGCTCCTGGCCCGCGGCCACGGTGTCCCCGGTGGCCACGGACACGGCGACGACGGTGCCCGGCATGGGCGTGCGGGCCTCGGGGGACGCTGCGCCGGCCGGGGCACGACGCGCGGCCGCGGCCGCGCGGGCGGCCTCGACCACCTCGGCCCGGGTGAGGCGGCGGACCTGCCACGCGGCGCCGTCGCGGTGCAGCCACGCTGAGCGCGGGTCCCGCGGGTCACCGGCCAGGAGGTTGACGCCCGCCAGGCCTCCGGCGTCCTCGTCCACCTCGGCGTCGGCGGCGGGGGCGGTGAGGATGCGGTCCTCGTCCCCGACCCGGACGCGCATCCCGGGCTGCGGGGCGCCCGCGCCGCGCCAGCCGTCCGCCCGGGCCCACGCGGTGCCGGCCGCGCGGTGCTCGGCGGCGGCCGCGTCCTCGGACACGTCGGCCAGGGCCTCGGCCGCGAGCGCGGCGAGGTCCTCGGGCAGCGCGGGGGCGGTCCACGCCTCGAGGCCGTCGATCAGCTCGGTGGTGAGCCGGCCGGTCCGCACGTCCTCGCGGGCCGCGAGCTCGCGCAGCCAGCCCAGGTTGGAGCGGACGCCGAACAGCACGGTGTCCGCGAGCGCGGCGTCGAGCCGGTCCAGGGCCTCGGCGCGGTCGGCGCCACGGGCGATGAGCTTGGCGATCATCGGGTCGTAGAAGCCGGTGATCTCGGGCTGTGCGCCGTCGACGTCCACGGGGTCCACGGCGCCGGCGGCGGGGCCAGTCTGCGGTCCGGAGCCGAACGCGCGCTCCTCGGCCGGCCGGGAGGGCAGCAGGAGGGTGTCGACGCGGACGCCCTCGCCGGCGGGCTCGCGCCAGCGCAGCACCGGCCCGGTGGAGGGCAGGAAGCCGTTCGCGGGGTCCTCCGCGTAGACGCGGGCCTCGACGGCGGCGCCGTCGAGGGTCACGTCCTCCTGGGCGAAGCCGAGCGGCCCCCCCGCGGCGATGCGCAGCTGCAGCTCCACGAAGTCCAGGCGCTGTCCGCGCACCCGGACGACCTCCTCGGAGACCGGGTGCTCCACCTGCAGGCGGGTGTTCATCTCCATGAAGAAGAACTCGTCCGGGTTCTCGTCCGAGACGAGGAACTCGACGGTGCCGGCACCGCGGTAGCCCACGGACACGGCCGCGTCCACGGCGGCCCGGCCCAGGCGCTCGCGGAGCTCGGCCCCGTGCGCCAGCCCGGTCAGCAGGGGCGCGGGGGCCTCCTCGATCACCTTCTGGTGGCGGCGCTGCAGGGAGCACTCGCGCTCGCCCAGGTGCACGGTGGCGCCGTGGGCGTCCGCGAACACCTGCACCTCGATGTGCCGGGGCGCGGTGATGAGCCGCTCGAGCAGCAGGGTGTCGTCGCCGAACGCGGAGCGCGCCGTGCGCCGGGCCGAGGCGAGGGCGCCGGGCAGCTCCTCGGCGGCGCGCACGGCCACCATGCCCATGCCGCCGCCGCCCGCGGAGGGCTTGATCAGCAGCGGGAAGCCGACGCGCTCGGCCTCGGCCGTGATCTGCTCGTCGGTGAGCGTGGGGTCCTGGATGCCGGGGACCACCGGCACGTCGTACGCGGCCACGGTCTCCTTGGCGCGGATCTTGTCCGCCATCGCGTCGAGCGAGGCCACGGGCGGGCCCACGAACACGATGCCGGCCGCGTCCAGCGCGCGGGCGAAGTCGGCGTTCTCGGACAGGAAGCCGTAGCCGGGGTGCACGGCCTGGGCGCCGGTGCGGCGCGCGGCGTCGACGACGGCGTCGATGTCCAGGTAGGACTCGCGGGCCGGAGCCGGGCCGAGGCGGACCGCCGTGTCCGCCTCGCGGACGTGCCGCGCGTCGGCGTCGGCGTCGGAGTGCACGGCCACCGAGCGGATGCCGAGGCGGCGCAGGGTGCGGATGACGCGCACGGCGATCTCGCCGCGGTTGGCCACCAGCACGGTGTCGAACAGGGGCGTCCCCTGGGCGTGGTTCTCGGTCACGGGTGCCTCACATGCGGAACAGGCCGAACCGGGAGTCCGGCAGCGGGGAACGGGAGATGACGTCGAGGGCCAGGGAGAGCACCCGGCGGGTCTGGCCGGGGGTGATCACTCCGTCGTCCCAGAGGCGGGCGGTGGAGTACAGGGGGCTGCCCTGGTCCTCGTACTGCCGGCGGACCGGCGCCTGGAAGGCCTCGACCTCCTCGGGGGACATCGGCTCCTCCCCCGCGGCGGCCCGCTGGTCCTGCTTGATCTGCGTGAGCACGGAGGAGGCCTGCGGGCCGCCCATCACGGAGATGCGCGCGTTCGGCCACATCCACAGGAAGCGGGGTGAGTAGGCGCGGCCGCACATCGCGTAGTTGCCGGCGCCGAACGAGCCGCCGATCACCACGGTCAGCTTGGGCACGCGGGCGGTCGCGACGGCGGTGACCATCTTGGCGCCGTCGCGCGCGATGCCGCCGGCCTCCGCGTCCCGACCCACCATGAAGCCGGAGATGTTCTGCAGGAACAGCAGCGGGATGCCGCGCTGGTCGCACAGTTCGATGAAGTGCGCGCCCTTGCGGGCGGAGTCTCCGAACAGGATGCCGTTGTTGGCGAGGACGCCCACGGGGTGGCCGTCGATCCGCGCGAACGCGGTGACCAGGGTGGTGCCGTGGAGGGGCTTGAACTCGTGGACGGAGCCGCCGTCCACGAGGCGGTCGATCACCTCGCGCACGTCGTAGGGGGTGTTCACGTCCACGGGCACGACGCTGGTCAGTTCGGCCGGGTCCTTGGCGGGCTCCGCGGCGGGGGCGACCTCCCAGGCCGGCGCCTCGGCCGGGGGCAGGGTGGCCACGATGTCCCGGAGGATCTGCATGGCGTGCAGGTCGTCGTCCGCCAGGTGGTCCGCGACGCCGGAGCGCTCGGCGTGCAGCCGGCCGCCGCCGAGGTCCTCGGGCGAGACGTCCTCCCCGATCGCGGCCTTCACGAGCGGGGGGCCGCCGAGGAAGATGGTGCCCTGCTCGCGCACGATCACGGTCTCGTCCGACATGGCCGGCACGTACGCGCCGCCCGCCGTGGAGGAGCCGCACACCGCGGCCAGCTGCGGGATGCGCTGCGAGGAGAGCAGCGCCTGGTTCCGGAAGATGCGGCCGAAGTGCTCGCGGTCCGGGAAGACCTCGTCCTGGCGGGGCAGGAACGCGCCGCCGGAGTCCACGAGGTAGATGCACGGCAGGCGGTTCTCCAGGGCGATCTCCTGGGCCCGCAGGTGCTTCTTCACCGTCATGGGGTAGTAGGTGCCGCCCTTCACGGTGGCGTCGTTGCCGACCACCATCACGAGGCGGCCGTGGACCAGGCCGATGCCCGCCACGACGCCCGCGGCGGGGCTGTCCCCGTCGTACAGGCCGTGCGCGGCCAGCGCGCCGACCTCGAGGAAGGGCGAGCCCTCGTCGAGCAGCGCGTCGATGCGGTCCCGCACCAGCAGCTTGCCGCGGCCGGTGTGGCGCTCGCGCGAACGCTCGGGCCCGCCGAGCGACGTGCGGGCGACGAGGTCGGCGAGCTCCTGCTCCAGCCGGGCGTGGCCGGCCGCGTTGCGCTCGGCCACGGTGGGCGCGGACTGCGCGGCCGGGGCCGGGGTGCTGGCGGTCATGAGACCCCCTTCAGTGAATGACGACTAACTGAACCGAGCCTCAGTGTAGTGACGATCGTCACTGACGTCGACCGGGCGCCCGGCGCGCCTCGTCCCGTCCTACAGTGGATCCCATGCCCGCCGTCGATCCCGCGTCCCCCACCGCCCCGGCGACCCCGCCGACCGCCCGGGAGGCCGCCAAGGCCCGACGCCGGGTGGACCTGCTCGCGGCCGCGGCGCGACTGTTCGCGGCCCGGGGCTTCGACGCGGTCCGCCTCGAGGACATCGGCGCCGCGGTCGGGATCAGCGGCCCCGCCATCTACCGCCACTTCGCCGGCAAGGCCGCCGTGCTCACGGCGATCCTCGACACGGCCTCGCAGGACCTGCTGGACGGCGGGCTGGCCGCCGAGGCGCAGCACGCGCCGGGGGCGGAGACCCTGCGGGCCCTCATCGGTTTCCAGGCGGACTTCGCCCTCGCCCAGCGCGACGTGATCCGTGTGCAGGACCGCGACATGTCCGCCCTGCCCGACGGCGCGCGCACGGCCATCACGCGCACCCAGCGCGCCTACATCGACGTGTGGGCGCGCCAGCTGCAGGTCGTCCACCCCCACGAGGACCAGGCCACCGCCGTGTTCCGCGCCCAGGCCGTGCTGGGCCTGCTCAACTCCACCCCCCGCTCGGTGCGGCGCACCGCGGCCGACCGCGCGGCTCGCCGCGCGACCCTCGTGGCCATGGCCTGGGCCGCGGCCACGGCCCCCGGGCCGCTGCCCGGCGGGGACTGAGCGGGCGGCACCGGCCCGGCGGGCCGGCGTCGTGCCCGGTGATACGGTGGCCGGTACCCGCGACGGCGACGCCGTCGAACCCCGCCCCGAGAGGTCCACCGCCGTGCTTCTTCGTGACGTCCGACCCGAGGATCTGGACGAGTTCTTCCTCCACCAGCAGGACGAGCAGGCCAACCTGATGTCCGCCTTCGCCCCCCGCAACCCCCGGGACCGCGGTGTCTTCGACTACCACTGGGCCCACCTGCTCGGGGACGAGGACACCGTCGTGCGGACCATCGAGCACGAGGGCCGCGCCGTGGGTGCGCTCGTGTGCACCCAGCAGGACGGCGTGGGCGAGCTGTCCTTCTGGACCGCGCAGGACTACTGGGGCCTGGGGCTGACGACCGCGGCCGTGGACCGGTTCCTGGAGGAGCACACCGCCCGCCCGCTGCGGGCGCACGTGCCCGAGGACAATGTGGGCTCCGTGAAGGTGCTCTCCCGCCGCGGCTTCGAGACCGTCGGCGAGGAGAAGGTCTTCTCCAACGCCCGTGCCGAGGTCATCACCGAGCTCGTGATGGAGCTGCCCGCCGCCGACTGAGCGCGCCCCGCGGCCCCCGCCGTGCCGGCGGCCGCACCGGCCTGCCACGACGACGGCCCCGCCTCCCGGTGCCCGGGTGGCGGGGCCGCGGCGCGTCCGGGGCCGTCAGACCATGGTCAGGGTCAGACCCGGGCGGCGCAGGATCGCGCCGACGTCCGCGAGGAAGCGCGAGCCCTGCTCGCCGTCCACGAAGCGGTGGTCGAACGAGAGGGACAGCGTCATGACGTCCCGCAGGGCGATCTCGCCGCGATGCTCCCACGGCATCCTCCGGACCTGGCCGATCGCGATGATCGCCCCCTCACCCGGGTTGATGATCGGGGTGCCCGCGTCCACGCCGAACACCCCGACGTTCGTGAGCGTGAAGGTGCCGCCGGCCAGATCCGCCGGGGACAGCCGCCCCTCGCGGGCGAGGCCCGTGAGATCGCGGATGGCGTCGGCCAGCTCCCTCAGGCTCATCGCCTGGGCGTCCTTGACGTTCGGCACCATCAGCCCGCGGGGGGTGGCGGCGGCGAAACCGAGGTTCACGAAGTTCTGCTGGACGATCGTCCCGGCGGCCTCGTCCCACCGGGCGTTGACGTCCGGGGTGCGCTCCATCGCCACGAGGCACGCCTTGGCGGCGAGCGTCATGGGCGTGAGCTTGACGTCCCGGAACTCGCGGGAGGCCTTGAGCTCGGCGAGCAGCTCCATGGTCTCGGTGACGTCCACCTGCAGGAACTCGGTCACGTGCGGGGCGGTGAACGCGGACTGCACCATGGCCGCCGCGGTCGCCTTGCGCACGCCCTTGACCGGCACGGCCTCCGTGCGCGGGCGGCCGCCCAGGGTGCGGACGCCCCCGGTCGAGCCCGACTCGGCGCCGGACTGCGGCGGCGCCGCCGCGGCCGCGGGCTGCCCGCCCCCGGCCAGGAACGCCTCGACGTCCGCGCGGGTGATGACCCCGCCCACACCCGTGCCGGTGACCTGCTCCAGATCCACGCCCGCGCGGCGCGCGTACAGGCGCACGGGCGGAGTGCACCGGGGTCGCTCGCCCGGGGCCGGCTCGTGGGCCGCGTCCGCGCGGTCCGGCTCGGCGGCCTCGGGCTGCGGGCGCCCGGCGCCGGCGGGGGCCGCCTCCGACGTGGACGGCGCCTGTCCGCGGGCGGGCTCGCCCGCCGGGGCGGCCGACGTCGCCGGGGCCGCGGAGCCGCGCCGCGCACGGCGGCCGGGCTTGCCGGTGTCCGGCGCGGCGCCGTAGCCGACGAGGGTGGGCACGCGGCCGTCACCCTCGGCGGGCCCGCCGACGTCGGGCTCGGCGCCCTCGAGGGTGAAGGTCACCAGGGGCGCACCGACCTCGAGGGTCTCACCCTCGGCGCCGTGCAGGGCCGCGACGACGCCCGCGAACGGGCTCGAGACCTCGACCACGGCCTTGGCCGTCTCGACGTCGGCGAGCACCTGGTTCACGCTCACCGCGTCGCCCTCGGCCACGCGCCACGTCACGATCTCGGACTCGGTCAGGCCCTCGCCGAGGTCGGGCAGGCGGAAGGTCTTCTGGCTCATCGGGTCTCCTCCCCGGCGTTCTGGGCCGCGAGGAACTGCTCGGCGGTCTCGGGGGCGGCGAACGCGTCCACGGAGTCCAGCGAATTCGGTCGGCCCAGAGCACGGTCCAGGCCGTCGAGGATGCGGTCGAGGTCCGGCAGGTGCAGGTGCTCGAGCTTGGACGGCGGGTAGGGCACGTCCATGCCGGTGACGCGCACCGGCGGGGCCTCGAGCCAGTGGAACGCGCGCTCGGCCACCGTGGCCACGAGCTCGGCGCCGAGGCCGCCGGTGCGGGAGGCCTCGTGCGCCACGACGAGCCGGCCGGTGCGCCGCACCGAGGACTCGACGAGGCCGGTGTCCAGCGGGGACAGGCTGCGCAGGTCGACCACCTCGACCTCGACGCCCTCCTCGGCCGCCACCTCGGCGGCCTGCAGGGCGGTCTTCACGAGCGGGCCGTAGGCCACGAGCGTGGCGTCACGGCCCTCGCGCAGGATGCGGGCCGGGCTCATCGGCGGGATCGCGACGTCCAGGTCCACGTCGCCCTTGTCGTGGTAGCGACGCTTGGGCTCGAGGTAGACCACCGGGTCCTCCGAGGCGATCGCGGCGCGGATGAGGTCGTACCCCTCCTGTGGGGAGGACGGGGAGACCACGCGCAGGCCCGCGGTGTGCAGGAAGTAGGCCTCGGGCGACTCGGAGTGGTGCTCCGGGGAGCCGATGCCGCCGCCGAAGGGGATGCGGATGGTGACCGGCATCGGCACGGCGCCGCGGGTGCGGGCACGCAGCTTGGCCAGGTTCGCCACGATCTGGTCGAACGCCGGGTACACGAAGCCGTCGAACTGGATCTCGACGACGGGCCGGTAGCCGCGCATCGCCAGGCCGATGGCCGTGCCCACGATGCCGGACTCGGCCAGCGGGGTGTCGAGCACCCGGTCCTCGCCGAACTCGGCCTGCAGGCCGTCGGTGATGCGGAACACGCCGCCGAGGGCGCCGATGTCCTCGCCCATGAGCAGGACCTTGGGGTCGTCGGCCAGGGCACGGTGCAGGCCGCGGTTGATCGCACGGCCGAAGGTCATGCGCTCGCTCACGCGCCCGCCTCCTCGTCGTCGAACTGCTGCAGGTAGAGGGCGTGCTCGCGGCGCTGCCGCTCGAGCTCCTGGTGGGGCTCAGCGTAGATCTCGTCGAAGAGCCTGTCCGCGCCGTCCTCCTCGAGCGCCTCGAGGGCGCGGCGGACCTCGGCCGCCAGCTCGTCGGCCTCGGCCTGGGCCTGTGCGAGCACGGCGTCCACGTCCACATCGAGGGTGCGCAGGTGCGCCTCCACGCGGGTCAACGGGTCACGGGCCTTCCAGGCCTCGAGCTCGGCGTCGTCCCGGTAGCGGGTGGGGTCGTCCGCGGTGGTGTGCGGGCCCATGCGGTAGGTGACGGCCTCGATGAAGGTGGGACCGCCCCCGTCGGCCGCGCGCTCGACGGCGGCGCGGGTCGCGGCGAGCACGGCCAGGACGTCGTTGCCGTCCACGCGCATCGACGGGATGCCGAAGCCCCACGGGCGGTCCGCGATGCTGCGGCGGGTCTGCAGGCGCACGGGCTCGGAGATGGCCCAGTGGTTGTTCTGGCAGAAGAACACCACGGGCGACTGGTACGAGGCGCTGAAGACCATGGCCTCGTTGACGTCTCCCTGGCTCGTGGCGCCGTCGCCGAAGTAGACGATCGTGGCGACGTCCGCCTGGTCCCGCTGGACGCCCATCGCGTAGCCGACGGCGTGCAGGGCCTGCGCGCCGATGATGATCTGCTGGGTGGCCACGCGCGTCTCGTTCGGGTCCCAGCTCGAGAACGTGGAGCCGCGCCACACCCGCAGCAGGTCCAGCGCGGGGACGCCGCGCAGCAGGGCCACGCCGTTCTCGCGGTAGGACGGGAAGACGAAGTCGTCCGGGCGCAGCGCGACGGCGGAGCCCACCTGGGCGGCCTCCTGGCCCAGCAGCGGGGGCCACAGGGCCAGCTCGCCCTGACGCTGCAGGTGCGTGGCCTCGACGTCGAGGCGCCGGACCACGGCCATCTGGCGGTACAGCGCGGCGAGGGCGTCGGCGTCGACGTCCTCGATCCACGGGGCGAGCTCCGGCTGCGGACGGCGGCGGCCCTCCGCGTCGAGCACCTGGAGCATCACGGCCTCAGCCGGGCCCGCCGGGGGCGGAGAGCCGGCGGATCGGCCGCCGGTGGGACGGGTGTGGTCCACGAGGGTCACTGCACTGCCTTCCGATCGACGCCCACGGTGCGGGGCGAGGGAGTTGTACGCATGCGCGAGCAGGGGTGGAGCGCGCGGCGTCTCGGTGGTGTGATTGTAATCACTTCAGTGTGATCTGCGCCACTCTCCCGGGGCCGCCGCGCGAGGGCCGGGTGTCAGGCGCGGCGCAGCAGCACGTCGACGGCGGCGTCAAGGTAGGCGTCGACCTGGCCCTCCTCGTAGCCGGCGGCACCCTCGGCCTCGCTGAACGCCGCGCGGCGCACGTCGTCCGCGGTCAGCCCGCCTTCGGCGTCGGGATCCGTCGAGTCCTCCGCACCGGCCAGGGTGACGCGCAGGCGGTCCACGAGCGCGTCCACCTGGTCCACGTCGTAGCTCACGGCGTCCGCGCGGGAGGGGCGGCGGAAGCGCTCCGCCGGGGCCCGGTCGGCACGGGCCACGAGCTCGGCCACGCGCTCCTCGAGGTCTGCGGCCCAGTCCTCGTCCCCGCGCTCGGCGACGAAGGCCTGACGCTCGGCGGCGGCCAGCTCCTCTTCGAGGCGGTCCAGCTCGTCGTCCACCTCGTCCGTGGCGTAGCCGCCGTTGACGGTCGCGAAGCGGGCCTGGCGCACCTCCTCCGCCGTCAGCGGGGCACCGCCGTCGCGTGCCTCACGGGCACGCGCCATGAAGGCGTCCACGTGGGTGGTCTCGTAGCCGATCTCGTCCTGCTCGACGAGCTCGAAGACCGGCTCGGCGTCCGGGGTGGTGCGGGGGGTCATGGGCGTCTCCTGCGGTGCGGGTCCCGGACGTGCCGGGTCGAGGGGTGGATCAGGTCAGGGGCAGCGCCAGCACGGTGTAGGCCACCGGCGAGGCGAACACGAGGGAGTCCAGGCGGTCCATCACGCCGCCGTGGCCGGGCAGGGCGGAGGACATGTCCTTGATGCCGAGCTCACGCTTGACCATGGACTCGGAGAAGTCCCCCGCGGTGGCGGCGGCGACGGTGGTCACGCCGAGGACGGCGCCGATCCACCACGGCTGGCCGACCAGCAGGGGGACGGCGACGACGCCCACCAGCACCGAGCCCGCCAGGGAGCCGGCCAGGCCCTCCCAGGACTTCTTGGGGCTGATGCGCGGGGCGATCGGGGTGCGGCCGAGGCGGTAGCCCACGATGTAGCCGAACGTGTCGTTGGAGACCACCATCAGCAGCAGGATCGCCACCATGCGGTGCCCCAGCGGCTCGTCCAGGAGCGCAGCGGCGAAGGAGAGCAGGAACGGCGCCCACAGCACGATGAACACGCCCGCGAGCATGAACTGGCCCGCCGGGCGCCGGCGCGTCAGCGCCGTCCACACGGCCACCAGCGCCAGGCATGCCACCAGGGCGATGAACAGCGCGGGCACCCCCCACCGCCACGCGGTGAGCGGCAGGACCGCCGCGGCCACCCAGAGCGGGGGCCGCGGCACGTCCAGGCCGATGCCGCGTACCGCCGTCGCGATCTCGGACACCGCGCCGACCAGCAGGGCGACCACGAGCACGACCAGCAGCCAGTCGAGCCAGAAGAGGCCGACCAGGGCCGTCGCCAGCAGCCCCACCCCCACGAGGACGGCGGACTTGAGGTCGCGGCCGCCGCGCGGGGGTGCGGGCGAGGTGGGCACGGCGGAGGTCATGGGACGAGCGCGGACGGCGGGAGGCTCAGACCTCCAGCAGCTCCTGCTCCTTGTTCTTGGCCATCTCGTCGATGAGCTCGACGTGGCGCTTGGTGAGCGCGTCCAGCTCCTTCTCGCCGCGGGCGCCCTCGTCCTCGCCGACCTCGCCGTCCTTGACGGCCTTGTCCATGGCCTCCTTGGCCTTGCGACGGGCGTTGCGCACGGAGATCTTGTGCTCCTCCGCCTTGGACTTGACCAGCTTCACGTACTCCTTGCGGCGCTCCGCGGTCAGCTCCGGCATCACGATGCGGATGACCTTGCCGTCGTTGGACGGGTTCGCGCCGACCTCGGACTCGGACAGGGCCTTCTCGATGTTGCGCAGGGCCGACTGGTCGAACGGCGTGATGAGCAGCGTGCGGGCGTCCGTGGTGGTGAAGGACGCCAGCTGCTGCAGCGGGGTGAACGAGCCGTAGTAGTCGACCATCACCTTGGAGTAGAGGCCCGGGTTGGCGCGGCCGGTGCGCACGGAGGCGAAGTCCTCACGCGTGGCCTCGATGGTGCGGTCCATCTGCTCTTCGGCGGACTGCAGGGTCTCCTGGATCACGGTGTCTCCTCGGTGTGGTGGATCAGGTCTGCCGCCATCCTACGCGGCGGGCCTCAGACGGTGACGGTGGTCCCGATCGGCTCGCCGAGCAGGGCGCGGGTCACGTTGCCCGGGCCCTCCATGCCGAACACGCGCATGTCCAGGTCGTTGTCCTTGCACATGGTCATGGCGGTCAGGTCCATCACGCGGATGTTCCGCAGCAGCGCCTCATCGTAGGTCAGGTGCGTGAGGCGCTCGGCGGTGGGGTCCTTCTTGGGGTCCGCGGTGTAGACGCCGTCCACGCCGGACTTGGCCATCAGGACCTCGTCTGCCCCGACCTCCAGGGCGCGCTGGGCCGCCACGGTGTCCGTGGAGAAGTAGGGCAGGCCGGTGCCGGCGCCGAAGATCACGACGCGGCCCTTCTGCATGTGGCGGATGGCGCGCAGCGGGATGTAGGACTCCGCCACCTGCTCCATGTGGATGGCGGACTGCACGCGCGTGGTGACCCCGGCCTGGATGAGGAAGTCCTGCAGGGCCAGGCAGTTCATCACGGTGCCGAGCATGCCCATGTAGTCGGCCCGACGGCGGTCCATCCCGTTCTCGGACAGCTCGGCGCCACGGAAGAAGTTGCCGCCGCCGACGACGATCGCGATCTCCACCTGGTCCGCCGCGGCGGCGATCTGCTCGGCGATGCCGCGGACGGTCTCCGGGTCCACGCCGATCTTGCCGCCGCCGAACACCTCGCCCGAGAGCTTGAGGAGCACGCGACGGCGGCCGGTGTCGTCCGAGGTCTGCGGGGCGTGGGCGGTGGTCGGGTCCTCGGGGGCGCGGTTCGTCTCCATGGGAAGCATCTCCTGGTCGGTGGGGGGTCGGGCCGGGGACGGCCGTCCCGGGGGCGGACACGCGGACGGGGTGGCCGCCCGGTCGGGGCGGCCACCCCGTCATGCGATGGTCGTCGGCGCCATCCGGCGCCGGAGTGGACCTCGGGTCGCTCCCGATCCTACGCCCCCGCGGGGCGTGGACCGGGAGCGGCCGGTCCGGGTGCGGCGGTCAGTTGCCGACGCGGAAGCGGGCGAACCCGGTGACGTTGGTGCCGGCGTCGGAGGCGACCTTGCCGACGGTCTGCTTCGGGTCCTTCGCGAACGGCTGGTCCACGAGCACGATCTCCTTGAAGAAGCCGGTCAGGCGGCCCTCCACGATCTTCGGCAGGGCCTGCTCCGGCTTGCCCTCGGCACGGGCGGTCTCATCGGCGATGCGACGCTCGTTCTCGACGGTCTCGGCCGGCACGTCCTCACGGGTGAGGTACGTGGGCGAGTAGGCCGCGACGTGCACGGCGATGTCGTGCGCGGCGGTCTTGGCCTCGGCGGAGTCGGCGTCCACGGCGAGGAGCACGCCCACCTGGGCCGGCAGGTCCTTGGAGGTCTTGTGCAGGTAGGCGTCCACGTAGGCGCCCTCCACGCGGGCCAGGCGGCGCACGGCCACCTTCTCGCCCAGCAGGGCGCCCTCCTCGGTCACGTAGTCGCCCAGGGTGCGGCCCTCGTAGTCGGAGGCCAGCAGGCCGTCGACGTCGGTGGCGCCGGAGGCGACGGCGGCGCGCAGCACCACGTCGCCCAGGGCGATGAACTTGTCGGCCTTGGCCACGAAGTCGGTCTCGCAGTTGAGCTCGATCATGACGCCGACGCCGTTCTCGACGGTCGCGGCCACGAGGCCCTCGGCGGCCGAGCGGCCCTCGCGCTTGGTGGCGCCCTTGAGGCCCTTCACGCGGATGATCTCGATGGCCTTCTCGGCGTCGCCGTCGGCCTCGTCCAGAGCCTTCTTCACGTCCATCATGCCGGCGCCGGTGCGCTCGCGCAGGGCCTTGATGTCAGCAGCGGTGTAGTTCGCCATGCTCGTTCGGTCCTTCCCGTGGTGTGGGTTGTGCGGGATGTTCGGGGTCTGAACCGGCCCGTCGGCCCGGCCGGGTGGGGCCGGGCGGACGGACCGGCCGGGATCACTCGCCCTGCGGGGCGGCCTCGGCGGCGGGGGCCTCGGCCTGCTCGGCCGGCGCCTCGGCGGCGGGGGCCTCGGCCTGCTCAGCCTGCTCGGCCTGCTGGGCGTTGTGCTGCTCGAGCAGCTCGCGCTCCCACTCGGCCATCGGCTCGGCGGCCGCCTGGCCGGACTTGCCGCCCTGACGGGCGATCAGGCCCTCGGCGACGGCGTCCGCGACCACGCGGGTCAGCAGGTTCACGGAGCGGATGGCGTCGTCGTTGCCCGGGATCGGGTAGGCGACCTCGTCCGGATCGCAGTTGGTGTCCAGGATGGCGACGACCGGGATGCCGAGCTTCTGGGCCTCGTCGACGGCCAGGTGCTCCTTCTTGGTGTCCACGACCCACACGGCGGAGGGGGTCTTGGCCATGTTGCGGATGCCGCCGAGGTTGGCCTGCAGCTTCTCGAGCTCACGGTTGAGCAGCAGCAGTTCCTTCTTGGTGAACTGCGAGCCGGCCACGTCCTCGAAGTCGATCTCCTCGAGCTCCTTCATGCGCTGCACGCGCTTGGAGACGGTGGAGAAGTTGGTCAGCATGCCGCCGAGCCAGCGGTGGTTCACGTAGGGCATGCCCACGCGGCCGGCCTGCTCCGCGATGGCCTCCTGGGCCTGCTTCTTGGTGCCGACGAACAGGATGGTGCCGCCGTGGGCGACGGTCTCCTTGACGAACTCGTAGGCGCGGTCGATGTAGGACAGCGACTGCTGGAGATCGATGATGTAGATGCCGTTGCGCTCGGTGAAGATGAAGCGCTTCATCTTGGGGTTCCAGCGGCGGGTCTGGTGGCCGAAGTGGACACCGGAGTCGAGGAGCTGGCGCATGGTCACGACGGGCATGACGTTCCCTTCTGTGGCAGCCGTGGCACCCCGCGCTTCACGCGCGGGCGGTCTGCCGGTCGATTTCTTGACGGTTGGCGGCCGGCCCGGTCGGGCGGCCCCTGGCATCACGACGGCGGGCTGCCGGGCCCCACGAGCACCCGCGCCGACGTCCTCTCCAGGAGGACGGCGGGGACGGGACCGAGCGTGGGGGCTGGGCCGCTGAAGCGACCCACCGCGATGCGCGGAGTCGGCGTCCGGGGCACAGCACAGGGCCGGCCACAGGACACCGCTGAGGTGAATCCTACCCCAGGTGGGCGACCGCTCCCATCGCCGACTCCTGCACAGGGGCCGGTGCGGCGGGCGCTCTCCACGATGGGACTGCGGGCCCGCCACGCGGCCGCCCGGGACGCCAGGCTGACGCCATGACCCCTCGCACGCTCCTCCCCCGTCCGCTCCCGCGTCCGCGCATCGCGGGGTGCGTCGCGGCAGCCCTGCTCGCCTGGCTCGTCCTCGCCCTGGGGATGGGCGACCTCGGCCCCGTGTCCCGGGCCACGCCCGCACCGTCCACGCGCGACGCGCTGCTCCTCGTCGCGGCGTCCCCGGCAGGTCCGGGCGCGACGGCCGCGCCGGTCGCGTGGCACCCGCCCGTCGCCGGCGCCGCCCCGGATGACGTGCTCCGCGCGTTCGTCGCACCCGAGCGACCGTGGAGTCGGGGGCACCGGGGCGTGGACCTCGCCGTGCAGACCGGGGCTCCGATCCAGGCGCCGGCGGCGGGCCGGGTCGTGTTCGCCGGGGTCGTGGTCGACCGCCCCGTGCTGACCCTCGAGCACGCGAACGGGACCCGCAGCTCCCTCGAGCCGGTGGAGGCCGACGTCGCGGTGGGGGCCGTCGTCGACGCGGGCGACCCCGTGGGGCGACTGGCCGGGGCGCCACCCCACTGCCCGCGGGCGTGCGTGCACTGGGGCGTGCGGGAGCCCGATGGCTGGCGGGTGGGGGACGCGGCCTTCGACCGCTACCTCGACCCGCTGGTGCTCATCGGCTGGAGCGGCCCGTCCGTGCTCTGGCCGCACGCCGCGCCACACCCAGCGCGGCCGTGAGGTCCAGAAGCCGGCGGGCGGACTCGTCCCAGCTGAACCGGGCCGCCTGGGCGACGCTCGCCCGGGAGGCCGCGGCGAACTCGGCGGGGTCCTCGAGCTCCCGCACGCGGGCCGCGAGCGCGGCCGCCCGGTCCCCCTCGAGCGGGACACCCCGGAAGGACGGGGTGCCCGCGCCGGCGATCTCGCGGAAGATCGGCAGGTCCGAGCACACCACCGGCGTGCCATGGGCCATCGCCTCGGCCACGGGCAGGCCGAAGCCCTCGGCGCGGGAGAGGGTGACGGCCGCGGTGGCCCGGCGGAGCAGGCGCACGTACTCGGCCTCGTCGGTGCCGTCGTGGAAGACCACGTCCGCGCCGGCGGCCCCTGCGCCGGCGCGGCGCGCGGCCAGCCGGGCCTCGAGCTGCCCGCGGCGCTCCGGGCTGATGCGGGAGAGCAGGTGCAGCGCGTAGCCCGGCAGCAGGGGCGCGGCCGCCACGAGGGACTCGACGTCCTTGTAGTCCATGAACGAGCCCATGTAGAGCAGCGTGCGGTCCGGGGTCTCGTCCGGGTCACGCGGCTCCGGTACCGTCTGCGCCGCATTGGCGATGACGTGGACCGGACGCCGGGTGAGGCGGTGCCGGTCGATGAGCTCCGCCGTCGTCCGGGAGACCGTGGCGACCGCGTCCGCGCGGTCGAGCAGGAGCCGCTGCGGGGTCTTGGTCAGGTGGTAGGCCCGCCACAGCCAGCGGATCGGCTCGGGCAGGTTCCGCGGCGGGGTGCGGTGCTCGTAGTAGATGAGGTCGTGGAGCGTGAGGATCAGCGCGTAGTCCCGCCCCCACGACCCCATGGTCTGCATGGGCGAGAAGACGACGTCCGGTCGCAGGCGCGCGACCTGACGGGCCACGAACGGCTCGCGTGGGGAGGTGGGGCCGGAGACGAGGTGCCACGGCACGCCGTCCGGGAGCAGGGCCAGCTGTCGTTCGTCCGAGATCAGCATCGCGACTTCGACCTCGACGTCGGCCCCCTCCGGGCCCGGCGCGTCGGTCCGGCGGGCGACCGCCTCGATGAGGCTCGCGCCGTAGCGGGAGATGCCGTCGTGGAAGTCGGTGCGGGTGTAGCGGGCGTCCATCAGCAGGCGCAGGGGGCGGGAGGGGCTCACCCGCACCACGCTAGCGCCGCGCCGGAGAGGGGCGGGGACAGCCGCGCACGGTAGGTGCCGACCGGGGCGCGTCGAGCGCCGATCGGCCACCTGGACGTCATCCGAATTTCTGATTGCGTTTCGATAACGATCGTGTATCTTGATCACGGATCGGTTACAGCCTATCCGCCACACCGGGGCTTCCTCCGCGTCCTCGCGTACCCGGTCATCCGCACTGCTCGTCAACTCGCACCCGCGGTCCGGCCTCGTTCCGGGCATCGCCCGGAGGCACCGCCCTCACGGGCCGCAGGTCCTGTCCGGGAAGAAGATCCGATGTCCGTGACCTCCTCGCACGCCGCTGTGCGTCGCGCCCCCCGCACCGCCGCCGCCTCCGTGGCCCTCGCCCTGGGCGCCGCCGCCCTGACCGGCGTCGGCACCGTGTCCGTCGCCGAGACCGCCCAGGCCGCCGAGACCGCCTACACCGTCCGCTCCGGCGACGGCTGGTGGATCATCGCCCAGCGCACCGGCGTCTCCATGTCCAGGTTGCAGTCGCTCAACGGCATGACCGCCGCGACCGTGCTGCATCCCGGCATGGTCCTCAAGACCTCCGGCACTGCCACCCCGACCCCGGCCCCGGCGCCGTCCACCTCGGGCTCGACCTACACCGTGCTGGCCGGCGACGGCTGGTGGATCATCTCCTACCGCACGGGGGTGTCCGCCTCGATCCTGCAGTCCATCAACGGCATGAGCTCCTCGACCATGCTCCACCCGGGGATGGTCCTGAAGACCACCTCGGTCTCCACCTCCAGCGCCCCCGCCGTCGCCCCTGCGCCGGCGCCCGCGTCCAAGCAGGCTGCCGTCGACTACGTGCGCTCCGCCGTCCGGAACCCGTCCTCCTATTACGTGTGGGGCGGCAACGGCCCCTCCGGCTTCGACTGCTCCGGCCTCACCCAGCAGGCCATGGCCCGGGCCGGCATCTCCATCCCGCGCCGCGCCGGCGACCAGTACCTCGCCGCGAAGTCCTACGTGCCGATCTCCCAGGCCCAGCCCGGCGACCTCGTGTTCTATGCGAACCAGTCCACCGGCCGCATCTACCACACGGCCATGTACATGGGCGGCGGCCAGCTCGCCCACGCCCTCAACGAGGACGCGGGCCTAGTGTTCACCTCCACGACGATCATGAAGTCCGACATGCTCGCGGTGGCCGCCCGCTACTGAGCACCGGCACGACGACGGCCCCCGGCCCGCGCCATACCGCGCGGCCGGGGGCCGTTTTCTGTAGGGCGTGCGGGACTTGAACCCGCGACCCAGGGATTATGAGTCCCCTGCTCTGACCGACTGAGCTAACGCCCCTCCCCCGCGGCATCGCGCGGGACCCGCCCATCCTACCGACGGGTCTCAGAGCATCGCGCGGACCTCGGCGGCCGTCGCGCCGCGGTAGAGGCGCTCGAAGATGTCCACCGTCTTCTGGGCGGAATGATGCAGGGCCTTCGCGTGGGACGCCTCGCCCATGGCGGCGCGGTCCGCGTCCGAGAGGTCGAGGATCCGGGCGATCCGATCGGCCAGGGCCACGTGGTCCCCGGGCGGGAAGAGGTGGCCGTTGACGCCCTCGTCCACGAGGTGGGGCAACGCGAGGGCGTCCGCGAGGACCACCGGGGTGGACGCGCTGAGCGCCTCGAGGGTCACGAGGGACTGCAGCTCCGCCGTGCCCGGCTGGCAGAACACGTCGGCGCGCAGGTAGGCCGCCCGCAGCTCCTCCTCGGAGACGTGGCCGCGCAGCAGGACGCGGTCGGCCACCCCCTCCTCGTCCACCGTGGCACGGATGCGGTCGCGCTGCTCGCCGTCGCCGACGATCTCGGCGTGCACGTCCAGGTCGGGGCGGGTGCGGGCCAGGTGCGCGATCGCACGGATCAGCACCTCCACGTTCTTCTCCACGGCCAGCCGCCCCACGAAGAGCACGACCGGATGGCCGGGATGGTCCACCCTCTCCCCCGGCTGCAGCTCGTAGGCGCTCGCGTCGATGCCGTTGGAGACCGGGAGAACGTTGTCCAGGCCGGCGTGCTCGGCCATGGCCTGCGCGGCGAGGGCCGTGGGGGTGGTGACCACCGCGCCCTTGCCCATGAGTCGACCCATGTCCTTCCACGACACCCGGGAGACGGTGTCCAGGAACCACTGCGGGAACGGCAGGAACGGCTCGAGGTTCTCCGGCATGAAGTGGTTCGTGGAGACGATCCGGATGCGGCGCCGCTCGGCCTCGTTGATGGCGGCCTCGCCGATCATGTAGTGGCACTGGGCGTGCACGACGTCCGGCTGGACCTCGCGGTAGATGCGGCGGAAGGAGATCTTGGCATGCCGCGGGAGCACCACACGGTAGTACTCGTGCGTCGGCGCCGGCAGGGAGCGCAGCAGGTGCACGGTGGCCTCCGGCCGGTGCTCCACGGTGTCCGGGCCGGCGTCACTGCGCGGCATCACGACGTGGACCTCGTGGCCGCGCGCGTGCAGCGCCGTGGCGAGGCGGTGGCCGAAGGTGGCGGCCCCGTTGACGTGCGGCGGATAGGTGTCTGCGGCGATCAGCACCTTCAGGGGGCGGTCGGCGGCGATCCCGGGACGGTCGGACACGGCGGTCCCTCTCTGTGGTGGCGATGGCACGACGGCGCCCGGCCCGTGCCGTGAGGATCGGCCGCGGGCACGGCGCGCGTCCCACGGTAGCAACCGTCGGCGCCGGCACGAGGATGCGCGAGGGGGTCAGCCCCGGCGGGACGGGTGCTCGCGCGGGTCCTGACCGTCCGCCCGCAGGCCGCGGGCCTTGCCCACCGCGCGCACGAGGTAGTCCCCCGCGGCGAGGATGTGCAGCAGGCAACCGGCGCCGACCAGAGCCAGGGCCACGCCGCTCCACGGGCCGCCGTCGACCCCCGGCACACGGGCGAGCAGCAGCAGGGGCGTGCCCACCAGCAGCAGCGCGGTGCGCACCTTGCCCAGGACCGTGACCGGCAGATCCGGGCTGCCGCCGAACAGCCACAGGCACACGGCGGCGAGCACGAGGTCCGGGATCGCGATGGCCAGGGCGAGCCAGAGCGGGGCGATGCCGGTGGCCACGAACGTCACGGCCACCACCAGCAGGGAGAGGCGGTCCGCCACCGGGTCGAGCCACCGCCCGACCGTGGAGATCATGTCGAACCGGCGCGCCACGTAGCCGTCCACCCAGTCCGTGCCGGAGAGCACCGCCAGGATCACGAACGCGTCCAGGTGCCGGCCGTCGACGGTGAGCCACACGAACACCGGGACCAGGGCGAAGCGGGCCAGGGTGATGAGGTTCGGCACGGTCAGCCAGGTGTCGCGGACGCGGTACTCGTGGCCCTCGCGCAGGCCGACGTCGATCACACGCATGGGTCGCTCCTCCAGGGTCCGCGGGCGGACGCCCCCGCCGGGCGCCCCACACGCCCAGCCTACCGACGCCGTCGCCCCTGCCCGCAGACGACGAGGCCCCGATCCGTGGGGATCGGGGCCTCGGGGGCTGGGGAGGGCGGGCGCCCCCGGGTCAGCGGCGGCGCAGGCGGCCGGCGAGCGCCACGAACGCGGCGGAGGAGGCGCCGAGCAGCGCGAGCGGCTGCCAGTGGTCCTTCACGTAGTCCTCGGCCTCGGCGGTCCGCTCCCCCGCGCGGGCGGCACCGGTGAACGGCGCGGTCTGCTCGGTGGCGTGCGTGGTCTCGGGGGTGACGCCGCGACCCTTGCGCTGGGCGGCGAAGGCCGCGAGCTGGCCCTTCACGTTGGTCTTCTCGTCCAGGCCGGAGCGGATGTCGCCCAGGTGGCGGCGGCGCAGGTCGGCACGGCGACGGATCTCGGCCTCGGTGGCGTCGTCGCGGTCCGGGTGGGGAGCGGCCTCGCCGTTCTTGCGGGCCTTCTTGTTCTCCTCCTTCTCCACCTTCTTCCGCTCGGCCTCACGGGCGGCCTCGACACGCTTGGCCTCGGCGCGCTCCGCCTTGAGGCGGTCGTACTCGGCCGGGTCGAAGGCGTTGCCCTCCTTGAGGTAGCCGAGGTCGTACTCGAGGTTGCGCACGGTCTCCTGCGGCACGAGCGGCATGGCGCCCTTGACCATCACGAGGCCGACGCCGGCGAAGATCAGGCCGAGCACGAGAAACGCGAGCGCCACCATGAGCGCCGGGAACCAGAAGCTCGGGTCGGCGAAGGCGCCGACCAACGTCACCACGAGGGCGACCACCATGAGCGCGAGGAAGAACAGGCCCACCACCGCGACGCCGGCGCCGATGCCGGCCTTCTTGCCCTTCGCGGCCACGTGTCCCTTGGCGAGCGCGAGCTCGTCCTTCATCTGCAGGGGCAACAGGCGCACGACGGCGCCGAGCAGGTCGGTCAGCGAGCTCGCGCGGGTCTGCGGGGTCACCGGGACGGCGGTCCGCGGCGCGCGGGCCTTCGACGCATCGGCGGGGGGAGCCTGGTGGGACATGGTGCATGCCTTCCGTGGAGTGCCTGGACAGATGCGCCCGGGCGGCGCGGCGGCCACCGGGCATTCTCGAGCAAAACTATCACCGGCCCGCCCCCAGGGGGACGGGCCGGGTGCGCGCGGTGGCGGCTGGATCAGAAGTCGATGACCGCCGGGTCGGGGCCGAGGCGGCCGTCCTCGCGGTCGAGGGCGTCGATCCGGGCGACGTCGTCGGCGGTCAGCTCCACCCCCGCGGCCTCGAGGTTCGAGACGATGCGCTCGGGCGTCACGGACTTGGGGATGACCACGAAGCCCTGGGCGAGGTGCCACGCGATGACCACCTGGGCCGGCGTCGCGCCGCGGACCTCGGCGATCTCCGTGACCACGGGATCGGCGAGGAGGTCGCCGCCCTGACCGAGCGGGGACCAGGACTCGTGGACGATGCCGTGGCGGCCCTCGACCTCGCGCAGCTCGCGCTGCTGCCAGTACGGGTGGGTCTCGACCTGGTGGATCGCGGGCACCACACCGGTGGCCTCGATGATCTCCTCGAGCTGGGCGGCCGGGAAGTTGGAGACGCCGATCGAGCGCACCTTGCCCTGCTTCTGCGCCTCGATCAGGGCCTTCCAGGTGTCCACGTACTTCCCCTGCGCAGGCTTGGCCCAGTGGATGAGGTAGAGGTCGACGTAGTCGGTGCCGAGCTTGTCGAGCGAGGCGTCGAGGGCGGCGAGCGCCTCCTCGTAGCCCTGGTCCGAGTTCCACACCTTGGTGGTGAGGAACAGCTCCTCGCGGGCGACACCGGACGCGGCGATGCCGCGGCCCACGCCCTCCTCGTTCCCGTAGATCGCGGCGGTGTCGATGTGGCGGTAGCCGGCGCGGATCGCCTGCTCGACGACGTCGGCGGCGACGTCGTCCTCGACCTGCCACACGCCGAGCCCGAGCTGCGGGATCTGCTGGCCGTCGTGGAAGGGGACGGTGGGCACACTGGTCATGAGGGAGCTCCTGCAAGGTCGGGGTCGGGCGGATGCGTCGGATGCAACCGCGCGCGGGCGGCCGGCATTCCCGACGGCGGTCACCGGGCCGGGGCGCCGCCGTCGGACGTCCGCTCCCCCGCGACGACGGCGCCCACCGCGCGGGCGAAGGCCGCGAACACCTCAGCGGGGTCATTGGCCGTGACGAGCCGGGCGTTGGGGCGCCTGCCCCAGATGTCCCGCGTGTCGTGGACGGTCGTGCCGCGCAGCAGCTCCGAGTCCGCCTCGACGTCGACGACGGTGGCCCGCGTGGCGATGCGGGCCTGGCCCGCGGCCACCTGGGCGGCGAAGAGGTCGTGCAGGTGGGCGATGTAGCCCTGGTCGTAGTCGTGGTGGAACTCGAAGTAGAAGCGCAGCGCGTCGGCGAGCACGTCCAGGACGGGGCTGCCGGTGGCGGCGTCCGGCCCGGCGACCCGCGGTCGGTCCGCGGACCAGCCGACGGGGTGGGCCCCGGCGTCGGCCAGGAGGCCGTCCAGCAGGGCCGGCGTGTACTCGATCCGCTCCGTGGTCTCGAGCGCGCAGACCACCGGCAGGCGATCCTCGGGCAGGCCCTCGAAGGCCGTGAACACCTCCTTCGCGGCGTCCGGGTCCACCCAGGTGTTCCACTCGGCGGTGGGCGTGGTGTTGCCCGGATGATAGAAGGAGCCGCCCATGATCACGATGCCGCGGGCGAGGAACGGCAGGCGCGGCTCGGCGCGCAGAGCGAGGGCCAGGTTCGTCAGCGGCGCGGTGCAGAGGATCGTCGTCTCCCCGGGGTGGGCCCGCAGCTCGTCCAGCCACACGTCCACGGCGGGCCGGGACGAGAGCCGCTCGGGGCGCCGAACGATCCGGGCATGGCCGAGACCGCCGTCGCCGTGGGTCTCCGGGGTGGTGACCGCAGGGCGGCGCAGCGGGGTCTCGGCACCGACGGCCACCTCGACGTCGGCCCGACCGGCCAGGTCCAGCACCGCGGCGGTGTTGAGGGCGCAGTCCCGGGCGGTCGCGTTGCCGCCCGTGGTGGTGACGGCCGCGAGCTCGGGACCGGCGCCGAGGCGGTGGGCGCCCACGAGGTGGAGCAGGGCGCAGGCATCGTCGATGCCGGTGTCGACGTCGGCGAGGAGGCGGGCGGTCACGGGGTGGGCGTGCCGCCGTTGGCGTTGAGGGTCTCGCCGTTGACGTAGCTGGACTCGCCCGAGGCAAGGAACACGTAGGCGGGCGCCATCTCCACGGGCTGGCCGGCGCGGCCGATGGGGGTGCTGTGGCCGAACTCGGGCAACTTCTCCTCGGGCTCACCGTAGGACACGTGCTGCACCGTCCAGATGGGCCCGGGCGCCACCGCGTTGACACGGATGCCCTTCGGGCCGAGCTGCTCGGCCAGGCCCTTGGTGAAGTTGTTGATGGCGCCCTTGGTGGCCGCGTAGTCGAGGAGCCTCGGGTTGGGGTTGTAGGCCTGCACCGAGGTGGTGTTCACGATCGTGCTGCCCGGGCCCATGTGCTTCAGCGCGGCGCGGCTGAGCGTGAACATGGACATGATGTTGATCTGGAACGTCTCGTGGACCTGCTCGTCGGTGAGATCGGTCAGGTCATCGGAGATGAACTGCTTGCCCGCGTTGTTCACGAGGATGTCCAGGCCGCCGAGGCGCTGCGCGGCCTCGTCCACGAGGGAGGCACGGTAGTCGGCGTCCATCAGGTCGCCCGGCAACGCGACGGCGGTGCGCCCGGCCGCCTCGATCGCCGCCAGGACGCGGTCGGCGTCGGGCTGCTCCTGAGGCAGGTAGGCGATGGCGACGTCCGCGCCCTCACGGGCGTAGGCGATGGCGACCGCGGCACCGATGCCGGAGTCGCCGCCGGTGATCAGGGCCTTGCGGCCGGTCAGCCGGCCCATCCCCCGGTACGAGTCCAGACCGATGTCCGGGACGGGATCCGTCTTCACGTCCAGGCCCGGCTCGGGCTGGCGCTGCTTGGCGACGCGGAGCTTCGGGTGGCGGGTGCGCGGGTCGTCGTGGGCCAGCTGCGAGTCCCGCACGGGGATCGCGGGGGCGTCGTCCTTCTTCTCTGGAGTGGTCATGGGCCCGATGCTACGAGGCGAGCGCCAGAGGGTGACAAGGGACGGGGCGCGGCGTCGTCGGCGGCGTGGCCCACGCGACGACGGCGCCGCGGCGGCTAGGGCATGTCTGACAATCGTTTTGACCATGCGATCACAGCATTCAGGACCACAGCGGCCCTGTAGATGATCGCGTACTTGTCATACCGG
>NZ_JALJRH010000019.1:0-35997 GCF_024519775.1 Micrococcus sp. Mcc28
GCGGGCAACAGGACGACTCTCATAACGACTGGACCTACGAAACGGGGTCAGCCCAGGGGAGACCTTTGCGTGGTGCGCCATCTCGCTGCCCTGGTCCCTTACCAGCGAGGTCTGCATCATCCGGGGCAGCTCGGTGAAGTACTCGATCACCGCGTCCGCGGGGGCCCTCGGCGTGTTTCGAGGGCAGGGCGAGCGGGCCGGTGAACCCGCTCATCCGCTCCACCAGCGTCGCCGCGCACGAGGACCCGTTCTTCCCGATGATCAGGTCGCCCTCCCAGTGCCCGGGTACCCGCCGCTTCGCCGCGTCCTCGCCACGCTCCGCGATCGGGACCATCCCCACGATCGGCCCGCCTCGGGAGCGGCCGTGCGTGCGGGGCCGGCGCTTGGTCCGTTTGGACTGCAAGAAGATCCCACGCTTGGCGAGTTCTCCGCGGGGGATCGCGTAGATGTACTGGTAGATCGCTTCTCCGCTGACGGTGCGGCCCTGAGCGTCGGGAGAGTTCGCCATGCGTTCAACGGTCGGGTCTGCGGCCTCCAGACGCAAGCGACCCGCGATCTCGTTCGGCATCCATGACGCTGCGAGGTCGGCGTTGACGCGGGCCTCGAGTACCGGGTCCTTTGCCACTTTCCGGACCTGTGGGCGAGAGCGCTGGCGTTGCGCTTTCACGTCCGCGGTCACGGCTTGATAGCCGCGCGTCTTCGTCGAGTTCGGTCGAAGCTCTCTGGAGACCACCGAAGGGCATCTACCCAGGTGAGACGCGATCTTCCGGACTCCCCACCCGGCCTTCGATCCCGTCGAGATCTCCATCCGCTCCGTGAACGTGAGTCGCCGCCGCACCATCCCAGGCCTCCTCGCCTCGAGCCCCCACCGACCGGGAGTGTTGCTACGACGCTATGACACCACCAACCGACAGTCATCTCTTGCCGATTTACATCCAGCCGACGACCTGAATGAAGCCAGCAGCCGAATGCACTCGACGGTCTACGTCGAAGTCGTGGTCTGGTCCAGGTCTCGGCGTCCCTTGCGGAGCCCGATTTCGTAGGCTGTAAAGGAAATGAGCGTCAGTGCGATTAACGGCAGCACGAACCACGCCATGGCTACGGTGAATCCCTCCAGTGCATCGTGCGCTGTGGCAGCCAGCACAAGGTATCCGGTGTAGGCGGCGTACAAAACCACGAACAAGCCGCCCTCCCAACGCGCCACCGCGAAGCCCGTGAACGCGATCGGCAGTAGTGCCACTGCGGCCGCCAGCATTACTGGGATATCGAAGGCCACTGCGGCGCCGGATACGGGAATGCCCTCAAGAGAGATGAGCGCGGTTAGTCCTAGCACTACCCCTATGTTGAAGATATTGCTGCCGACCACGTTGCCCACCGCTAGGTCGCGTTCACCGCGACGCACGGCAATGATGGACGTCGCCAGCTCGGGCAGCGATGTCCCGACAGCCACAACGGTCAGTCCGACCACGAGGCTGCTTACGCCCAACGTGGTGGCTATGTTCACTGCTCCTTCCACGAGCAGCGTGGCACCGGCGACCAGCAACGCGACCCCCAGCAGCACAAAGAAGAGCGACCTGCTGACCGAGGCGCCTAGCGCAGCCCCTTCCTCGTCGGCTGGATCGACGGTTGCCGAATCTCCTGTCCCTTCCCGGGCATTCACCGCGGTCTTGGCGTCCCGCCGACTAATCACCACGGACATTATGGTGTGGACCACCACACCGAAAAATAGTATCAGCCCGTCCACCGCACTGATCCTCCCATCCAGGGACACAAGGAGCAGTAGAACTGACAAGACGACCATCAGGGGCAGGTCAAAGCGGATCAGCCTCCGCTTTACAGCGAGGGGAACGACCAGCGCGGACAGTCCCAGGATGAGCAGGACATTAATGATGTTGCTGCCAACCGCATTGCCCACGGCAAGCCCCGGTTCATCACGCAGTACAGCACCGACGCTCACTGCGAACTCGGGTGCCGACGTCGCCGCTGACACTACGGTGAGACCGATCACCAATGACGAAATCCCGAAACGTCCGGCCAGTGCTGACGCCCCACGCACCAGAAATTCCCCACCCAAGACCAGCAGCACCAGTCCGGCCACGATCCGTCCAATATCAAGCGCATCCATGAGTAGGAGTGTACGGACCACAGTTCAGGCCCTGCCACGAGCACCCGCTGACCTCGAGATTTCACTGGGGTGTGGTCTCGACGGGTGGGCGTCATAGAGAAAGGTGCTCCTGGCCTGGGATGATACGGGGTGTCGAGTCTCGTAATCCCTGGCCGGAAGGAGCACCTTTCAGGTGTCCCACCCTACCGTGTTCTTCTACCCCCGCCCGCGTGTGGACGTCGCTGAGGTCCCGGCGGCCTCGCATGCGGGCGCGGTGCTGCTGACCGACACGATCCACGCCACCGGCCTCGCCTCTTCGCTGCGTGAAGCGTTGGGTTCATGGACGAAACCGCTGGCCGAGCATCACGCCTCCAAGGTCCTGCTGGACCTCGCGATGACTCTCGCGGTGGGCGGGGAGGTCGCCCGTGACACCGACCTGCTGCGGTGCGAGCCGGGCCTGTTCGGTGACGTCGCCTCGGCCCCAACGATCTCCCGCACGCTCACCACCCTCGCTGAGGACGCGCCCGCCGTGATGACCGCGATCGCCAGGGCTCGCAGGACCGCGCGCGAGCAGGCCTGGGCCCTGGCCGGCGAGCATTCCCCGGCCGAGGGGACGAGCGCGAAGACCCCGCTGGTCATCGACCTCGACGCCACCCTGATCAACGTCCACAGTGAGAAGGAGCAAGCCGCCCCGACGTTCAAACGCGGCTTCGGCTACCACCCTCTGTACGCGTTCCTGGACCACGGCAGCGAAGGAACCGGGGAACCGCTCGCGATCCACCTTCGCCCCGGCAACGCGGGCTCGAACACCGCCAGCGATCACATCGCCGTCACCCGTCTGGCCCTTGCGCAGCTCCCACCGGCCCTGCTGGGCCGGGGCGGGCGGGGATCGAAAAAGGTCCTGATTCGCACCGACGGGGCCGGCGGCCCCAAGGACTTCGCGGGCTGGCTGGAGCGGCAGCGTCTGGCCTACTCAGTCGGGTTCACCCTCCCCGCGAACACTCCTGACCTGTTGGAACGTATTGATGAGGCGAAGGCGTGGACTCCTGCCTACGACACCGACACCGAAGGGATCCGCGATGGGGCATGGGTCGCGGAACTGACCGGACTACTGGACCTGCCCGGGTGGCCCCCGGAATGCGGGTAACCGTAAGGAAGGAACGCCCCCACCCCGGAGTGCAGCTACGGATCACCGATCACAAAGGGATGCGGATCACTGCGTTCGCGACCAACGCCCCACGCGGCCAGCTTCCAGTGCTGGAGCTGCGTCACCGCCGCCGCGCGCGCTGCGAGGACCGGATCCGCAACGCCAAGGACATGGGCCTGATGAAGTTCCCGCTGCAGGGATTCGCGCAGAACCAGGTCTGGTGCCAGATCGTCCAGCTCGCCGGCGTCATCGTCGCCTGGATGCAGGCCATCGCGCTGGCCGGCCATGATGCACGTCGCTGGGAGCCCAAACGGTTTCGCGCACGGTTGTTCGAGATCCCCGCGACCATCGTGCGCCGCTGTCGGCACAAGATCCTGCATTCGAGGCTCATCGCATTTGAGGGTGTAGCAAGGGTCTGAAGCCGCCTGATTCGAGGAGGCTGCGGGCGATGTAGTTGGTGAGGTTGCGGAAGCCGAGGGCGGAGCCGCGCAGGTGTTCGAGCCGGCCGTTGATCGCCTCCGTCGGACCGTTGCTGGTGCCCAGTCGCTCGAAGAACGCCAGCACGTCGGCGGCGCGTTTGGTCAGTGTCCGGCCGAGCTTGCCCAGTTCCTCGAGGGTGTCGGGGACCTTCTTGCTCAGCGCCGCGATCACCTTCTCCATCTTGGCCTTAGCCTTTGCGCGGTCGAATTCTCGATACGCGGCGACCATGGCCTGGTAGATCTCCCAGGCCGCTTCGACCGCGGCGTGCTTCTCGTGGGCGAAGAGGACGCTGAGGTGTTCTTTTTGGCGGTCGGTCAGCAGGCTCATCCCGGTGTGGAGGGTGCGGCGCAGTTCGGCGCAGTTGCGTCCGGCAGAGTGGTGTACGAATCCCGCAGCACGTTGACTCCGGTTGGCGTGTCGACCGCGAAGTAGAAGCGGTCACCGCGGGAGGCTTTCGAGGAAACTCTCACATCCCACTCGAAAGGGACACCCGCGATGACCGCTCCCCACGATATCGACCCCCAGGCGTTTCTGTCCGATCTGCTCACCCAGGCCTCGCCGGACTTGATGCGTCAGATGCTCACCACCTTCATCAATGCCCTGCTGTCGGCCGAGGCTGACAGCGTGTGCGGCGCCGCCTACGGCGCCCGCTCGGATGAGCGCACCAACCGGCGTAACGGCTACCGGCACCGGGACCTGGACACCCGCGCCGGCACCATCGACGTCGCGATCCCGAAACTGCGCGAAGGCACCTACTTTCCCGACTGGCTCCTGGAGCGGCGCCGCCGCGCCGAGGCAGCGCTGACCACGGTGGTCGCCACCTGCTACCTGCTCGGCGTCTCCACCCGCCGGATGGACAAACTGGTGCAGACTCGGCATCACGGGCCTGTCGAAATCGCAGGTCTCAGAGATGAGTAAAGACCTGGATGCGCAGGTCGAAGCGTTCCGCACCCGGCCGCTCGATGCTGGGCCGTATCGGTTTGTCGCCGCCGACGCGCTCGTGCTCAAAGTGCGTGAACACGGCCGGGTCGTCAAGGTCGCCGCCATGGTCGCCACCGGCATCAACAACGACGGCTACCGCGAGATCCTCGGCCTGCAACTGGGCACCGCGGAGACCAGGGAGGGGTGGCTCGGGTTCTTCCGTGATCTGGCTGCCCGCGGCCTGTCGGGGGTGGAGCTGATCACCTCCGATGCCCATGCCGGGCTGGTCGAAGCGGCCGGGGCGGTGTTCGGGACGGCGCAGTGGCAGCGCTGCCGCACCCACTACGCGGCCAACCTGATGGCGGTGTGCCCGAAGTCGCAGTGGCCCGCGGTGAAAGCGCTGCTGCACAGCGTCTACACCCAGCCCGACGTCGAGGCGGTGATCGCCCAGTACGAGCACATGATCGACAGCCTGGCCACCCATCTGCCGGCCGCTGCCGAGCACCTCGAGGGCGCCCGCGATGAGGTGCTCACGTTCACGAAGTTCCCGAAGGAGGTGTGGAAGAAGATCTGGTCGAACAACCCGAACGAACGGCTCAACAAGGAGATCCGGAGACGCACCGACGTCGTCGGCATCTTCCCCAGCCGAGTCGCGGTGATTAGACTCCTCGGCGCGGTGCTGGCCGAGCAGCACGACGAATGGACCGAATCACGGCGCTACATGAGCCTGGAATTGCTGACCGCGACCGACACGATGCTCGCCGAAGCAGCCGCGAAAGCCGCGGCTGAACAAGCCGCCCTACAGGTCAGCGACACCATGACCGACGACCCCGGCCACGCGGCACTCGCCGCCTGACAACCCACCCGACCACGAGGAACCCGACAAAGCCTCGATACACCACTCAAAAGGACTTGACCATGGCTATGCCCGAGACCGACCTGCTGCGCATCGGCCGCTGGTGCCGTGAACGCGTGCCCGAGCACCTGTGGGATCAGGTGAGAGTAGAAGCCGAGATCGCCGACCGGCACGTCACGATCATCGAGACGCGGCCGCCGTGGGACGGGCAGGGCGACTGGACGCGGTTCCCGGTCGCGCGCCTGCGATACACCGTCAAGACCGGCCAGTGGAGCATCTACTGGCGTGACCGGCACATGAAGTTCCACGAGTACACGAAGAGGCGCCCGACGAAGAACGTCCAGAGTCTGCTCGACTACATCGGCAGCCACCAGGATCCGATCTTCTGGGGCTGAGAGCTCCCACGGCCGTGTCGGTACTCACCGCTACGGTCGGGAGTATGAGCGAAGAGCAATGGGATGAAGCGGCCTTCCGCGCATCGATCCCGGCCGCGCGCGAGAAGGTTGAGTTTGCCGCAAGGTTCTGCGAGATCGGCCCCTCACAGCCCCGCTGGGATAGTCACCGTCCCGTCGTCGAGTTGATCTTCTACCTCTGCAAGCTCGACTACGACATCAAGGTGCTCCTGCTGCCTTCCTGACCGATTGAAGCGCCCTGGGTTTGTTGGAGACTCCTGACCTTGGAAACGAGGATGGAGTTATGCCGAAAGAGCAGACAGCGGGGAAGCCGACGACGCGTCGGTATTCGCCGGAGGAGAAGGCCGCGGCGGTCCGGATGGTGAGGACGCTGCGTGCCGAGCTGGGGACCGAGCATGGGACCGTCAATCGGGTCGCGACGCAGCTCGGGTACGGGGTCGAGTCCGTGCGGATGTGGGTCAAGCAAGCCGACATCGACGACGGCGTCACCTCTGGCGTGAGCAGCGCTGAGGCGCGGCGGGTGCGTGAACTGGAGCAGGAAGTCCGGGAGTTGCGGCGGGCCAACGAGGTCCTCAAGCGTGCTGCGTCTTTCTTCGGGGCGGAGCTCGACCGCCACTACCGGAAGTAGTCGCGTTCATCGACGCGAACAAGGATGACCTGGTCGACGCTCGCCGGCTCGGAGTCGAGCTCATCTGCAGGCTGCTGCAGGTGGCTCCGAGCAGCTACTACGCCGCCAAGACCCGCGCCCCCTCGGCTCGCGCGGTGCGGGACGAGGAGCTGATCCCGCAGCTGGTCGAGCTCTAGGAGACGAACTACCGCGTCTATGGAATCCGCAAGCTCTGGAAAGCCGCCGGCCGGGCGGGGATCATGATCGGCCGAGATCAGACGGGCCGGCTCATGCGCGCCGCAGGGATTAAGGGCGCGACCAGGTCGAAGCGGGTGAAGACGACCCGGCCAGATCCGACCGCGGCGCGGCACCCGGACCTCGTGAAGCGGGAGTTCACCGCGCCTGCCCCGAACCGGCTCTGGGTCACCGACCTGACGTTCGTGCCGACGTGGGCCGGCGTCGCGTACGTCTGCTTCATCGTCGACGCGTTCTCCCGGATGATCGTCGGGTGGCGGTGCGCGTCACACATGCGCACCGAGATGGTCCTCGACGCGATCGAGATGGCCCGCTGGTCCCGCGGCGCTCGCCACGAGGACCTGCGCTGCCACAGCGACGCGGGGTCTCAATTCACCTCCATTCGCTACGGCGAACGCCTCGCCGAGATCGGAGCGACACCGTCGATCGGGACCGTCGGGGACAGCTATGACTGTCAGTCTCTGAGGGCCGGATTCCGCGAGGATGAGGAAGTCCTGGCCGTGGTGCTCTGACCCATCTCTACGATTGACCCACATGGTGTCTTGGCGTTGATCTGTCGGGCCCGCGGCCGGGCACGTACGACCACTGCCGCCGGTCCGGGCGTGACCTGATAGGAGCCTGGAGCATTTTCGTGACCGTGTCCCCGTGACAGTCCTGTCCGCCCACCGGCGTCGGTGCCGCCCCCGCACCCGTAGCCGAAGGACAGCCTCGTATATGAGCCAGATCGCCCCCACCCGTTCCGGTCACGTCGTGATCGGCGTGGACACCCACAAGCACATCCACGTGGCCGCCGTCATGGACTCGATCGGTGGGATTCTCGCGACCGGCACGATCGCCACCGACCGTGCCGGTTACCAGCAGCTACTGGACTGGGCCGCGGACTACGGCACCATCATCGCGTTCGGCATCGAGGGCACAGGCTCCTACGGGGCTGGTCTGGCCTCGTACATCCGTCGCCAGGGGCACAAGGTCGTGGAAGTCTCGCGCCCAGACCGACGCCTGCGTCGGTTGAACGGGAAGTCCGACACCTTGGACGCTGAGAACGCGGCCCGCGCAGTCCTCGCGGGTTTCGCCACCGCCACGCCCAAGAGCGCCGATGGGAGCGTGGAAATGATCCGTCAGCTCAAAGTCGCTCACGACACTGCGGTCAAAGACCGCTCTGCAGCGATGATCACGTTGAAGGCGATGCTCGTGCACGCCGAAGAGAATCTACGCAAGGTACTGCAGGGGAAGACGCAGAAGATGATCGCCCGCCACTGCGCTTCCCTGCGCCCCCGCGCGCTGAGCACGCCGGAGGAGGCCAATCGTCATGTGCTCCGGTCGCTGGCCAGGCGGTGGCTGTCGTTAAACGAGGAGATCCTCGAGCTCGAGGCCATGATCAAGGGGCTCGTGATCGCGCGTGCGCCGCACCTGCTCGACCAGTTCGGGATCGGCGTGGACACGGCAGCGGAGATCCTAATCGTGGCCGGGGACAATCCCGAACGGATCAAGAGCGAGGCAGCATTCGCCAAGCTCGCCGGCATCAGCCCCGTGCCTACAGGCTCAGGGATGAGCAGCGGAAAACATCGGATCAATCATGGCGGTCACCGTCAGCTGAACGCAGCCATCTACAGGACAGTCATCGTGCGGATGCGCTTCCATGAGCCCACGATCGCCTACGTGGCACGACGCACCGCGGAGGGCAAGTCCAAGCGAGACATCATTCGCTGCCTCAAGAGGTACGTGATCCGCGAGGTCTACCACCTCGTGAAGACCAACCCTCGCACCGGTCAGATCGCGAGTTGACAACTATAGGAGCATCAACGCCCTGGCCGAGACCGTGAACGGCTATTACAAGGCCGAGCACGTCCGCGGACCCGCACGGCCAGGTCCCTGGCGGACGGTCGAGGACCTCGAGCTCGCGACCCTCGGGTGGGTGTCCTGGCACAACACGCAACGCCTCCACGGCTACCTCGGCGACGTCCCACCCGCCGAGTTCGAGGACACGTTCTATGCTGTCGAAGCCGGCCGCGAACAGCTGGTCGGAATCAAATAGCGCGAGTCTCCATCAGACCCAGGGGGCTTCAGGGCCAACGCTCTGGTCACCGACGAGATCGATTTTGGATCGAGCCGCTCGGCCACTGAGGAAGTTCTGAATTCCCGGGGATATAAGTCGAGCCGAACGCCGAACCGTAGGGTCTGTCTCGATCAGTTTGTGCTAAGGAATATGTCAGGCACGGAAAGAGGCCCAGGCGCTCCCCTCGAGGGAGTACCTGGGCCTCATTCCATTTTCCCTCGTCAGATGCGGACTCTGACCCGTGGGAACGTGGTCGGGCTAGCGGGATTTGAACCCACGACCTCTTGACCCCCAGTCAAGCGCGCTACCAAGCTGCGCCATAGCCCGTGGCGAATCGCGGTCATCCGCGCTTCGGCACCCGATGAGCATACCCCACCGGCACCGCCGGGCGCGAATCGGAAGCGGGCCTGCCAGGTCGTCGTTGTCAGGGGCAAACCGCGCGACACCCCCGAAACGTGAACAAGGGGCCCACGTCCTCTTCACAGACGTGAACCCCTCATCCCTTGACCGAGGGCCACCCGACCGAGAGTCCCCCAGCGACCGCGGCCCCGGCGTACCGGTGGGCCTGGCGGTCTGCACGAACCCTCTCATGACTGAGGGTGCAGTCGTGCACGGGTGAAGCGTAACACGTCGAGCCGCTCCGATCCGCCGTTCCGGGCGGGTCGAAGAGGCGTGTCGGGGGGCTCACGGATCCCCGTCGCAGGATCAGTACGTGAAGGTCCGGTCCCCCACGCGGAATTCGACATCCTTCAGGTCCGGGATGGCGTTGCGCGCCCGCTCCGCCGCCTCCCGCATCGTGTCCTCGAGGACCTGGGGATCGGCATCGAGCAAAGACTGGCCGTACTCGATGACCACCTTTCCGTCCTCCCGGAGCGCCTCGACGTCGACGATGTCCGAACCGGAGGGCAGGGATCGCGTCAGGTCCTCGACGACCTCGGCGGCGCGCTGGTCCGCCTCTGCGAGGGCGCCCTCGGCCTCCTGGCGCAGCTGCCCCAGGTCCACGCGGTCCGAGGCGTCCGCCTCCAGCTCGCTGATCCGGTCCTCGGCCTGGGCGAGCCGGTCCTCCGCGCTCTGCAGCGCGGCCCGGGTCTCGCCGTCGTCGACCGCGCAGCCGGATGCGGCCAGCGCGAGCGCGGCCAGGGTGGCCAGGGACAGGGCGGCGGGGCGACGTCGGATGAGGCTCATGCCCTCAGGCTACGAGGCGAAGGTGGACGAACGGTGGGAGCTTGCCGGGACGACGACGTCCCCCGGCACGGCAGGCCGAGGGACGTCGTCGGGGCAGAGCCGGATCAGCGGCGGCGACCGCGCTTCTCGCGCACGCGCATCCCGATCTCGAGGGGCGTGCCCTCGAACCCGAACGTCTCGCGCAGGCGGCGCACGATGAACCGGCGGTAGCCGGGGTCCAGGAACCCGGTGGTGAACAGCACGAACTTGGGCGGCCGGCTCGAGACCTGGGTCGCGAACAGGATGCGGGGCTGCTTGCCGCCGCGCAGCGGGTGCGGGTGGGCCGCCACGAGCTCGCCGAGGAACGCGTTGAGCTTGCCCGTGGGGATGCGGGTGTCCCACGAGTCCAGGGCGAGGTCCAGCGCGGGGACGAGACGGTCCTTGTGCCAGCCGGTCTTCGCGGAGATGTTCACGCGCGGCGCCCAGGCGACGTGCGCCAGGTCCCGGTCGATCTCCTTGGCCAGCTGGTGCCGGCGGTCCTCATCCACCTGGTCCCACTTGTTGAACGCGATCACGAGGGCACGCCCGGAGTCCAGCACCATCTGGAGGATGCGCACATCCTGCTCCGAGATCACGTGCGGCGCCTCGAGCAGCACCACGGCCACCTCGGCGCGGTCCAGGGCGGAGGCCGTGCGCAGCGACGCGTAGTAGTCGGCGCCGTGGGCCATGTGCTGCCGTCGACGGATGCCGGCGGTGTCCACGAAGCGCCACAGGCGTCCGCCGAGCTCCACGAGCTCGTCCACGGGGTCGCGCGTGGTGCCGGCCAGGTCGTCCACCACCACGCGGTCCGAGCCGGCCAGCTTGTTCAGCAGCGAGGACTTGCCCACGTTCGGCCGGCCCACGAGGGCGATCCGGCGCGGGCCGCCGCGCGGCACGAGACCTCCGTGGGCGGACTCCTCCGGCAGCGCCTCGAGCGCGGCGTCCAACAGGTCCGCGACGCCGCGGCCGTGCACCGCGGACACCGGGTACGGGTAGCCGAAGCCGAGCGACCACAGGGTGGCGGCGTCGGCCTCCTGGACCATGTCGTCCACCTTGTTGGCGGCCACGATCACGGGGCGGTCCTTGCGGCGCAGCATCGAGACCACGGCCTCGTCCGTGGCCGTCATGCCGACGGTGGCGTCCACCACGAACACGACGGCGTCCGCCACGTCCACGGCCAGCTCGGCCTGCTCGGCCACGCGACGGTGGATGCCCTTGGCGTCGTGCTCCCAGCCGCCGGTGTCCACCACGGTGAACTCGCGGCCGTTCCACTCGGCGTCGTAGGAGACGCGGTCGCGCGTCACGCCGGGCACGTCCTCCACGACGGCCTCACGACGGCCGATGATGCGGTTGACGAGCGTGGACTTGCCGACGTTCGGCCGGCCCACGACGGCCAGCACGGGCGGCACGGGCGCGTCGACGTCCTCGTCCGGCCCGAGCTGCCACGCGTCGAGGAGGGCGGCGTCGTCCTCCTCGAGCTCATAGTCGGCCAGGCCGGCGCGCAACGACGCGGCACGCGCCTCGGCCTCCTCCTCGGTCATGGCGGCGAGCCGCTCGGCCACCTGATCGTCGCCGGCGGGGACGAACTCGTCCTCACCGGAGCGGTGCTGGGGGTTCTCGGTCATCGTCGGCCTCCCTTCACGGCCGGGATGCCGGCCTGGTCCTCGACGGCGGCCAGGACGGCCGCCACGGTCTGCTCGAAGTCGAGCTCGGTGGAGTCCACGAGCGCCACCCCGTCGGCGGGGCGGTCGAACGTGGACACGGTGGCGTCGCGGGCGTCGCGCCCGGCCACCTGACGGTGCAGCGTGCCGGCGTCGACGCCGGTCTCCCCCGCCGCGGCCAGCTGGCCCGAGCGGCGGGCGGTGCGCACGGCCTCGGACGCCGTGAGCAGCACGCGCGCGTGGGCGTCCGGGGCCACCACCGTGGTGATGTCGCGGCCCTCGGCGACCATCCGGCCCGCGGCGGCGATCGCCGCCCGCTGGCGACGGTGCAGCTCCTCGCGCACCGGGATCACCACGGCGACGGTGGAGACCGTGTCCGTGACCTCGGGGCCGCGGATCGCCTCGGTGACGTCCGTGCCGCCGACCCGCACGGCCTCGACGTCCGGGTCGGTGGACTGGTCCAGGTCCATGGCGACGGCGGCCGCCGCCACGGCCTCCGCATCGGCCAGGTCGACGCCCTCGTTCAGGCAGTGCCACGCCACGGCGCGGTACATGGCGCCGGTGTCCAGGTACGCGGCGCCGAGACGCCGGGCCACGGCCTTGGACACGGACGACTTGCCCGAGCCCGAGGGGCCGTCCACCGCCACCACGAGCGGCGCGGGTGCGACGTCGTCGCGGGTGTGCTCGGTCATCTCAGACCACCTTCCATCCGGCGGCGGTCAGCGCCGCCACGAGTTCGTCCCTGCGGCCGGGCAGCACGGAGATCTCCACCATGCCGACCCGGTGGCCCGAGGCGTGCTCGAGCCGCAGGTCCTCCACGTTCACGTCCGTGCGGCCGACCTCGTCGAGGAGGGCCGCGATCTGCCCGGGGGCGTCGTCCACGATCACCGTGACCACCGCGAACGCCTGCGGCGGCGCCCCGTGCTTGCCGGGCACCCGTGCCCGACCGGCGTTGCCCTCGGCGATCAGCTGCGCCATGTCCAGCCGCGCCCCGGGGGCGGAGGGGTCCTCCAGGGTGCGGATCAGCCGGTCCAGGTCCGCCCGCAGCCCGTGCAGCGCCGGCACGATCCGCCCGGCGTTGCCGGAGAGGATCTGCACCCACAGCTGCGGGTCCGACGCTGCGATCCGGGTGGTGTCCCGCAGCCCGTTGCCGGCCAGGGCGAGCGCCTGGTCCGGGGTGTCCTGCAGGCGGGAGGCCACGAGCGAGGCGGCGATCTGCGGCAGGTGCGAGATCAGCGCGACCGATTCGTCGTGGGCGCGGGCCGCCATCCGGTACGGGGTGGCCTGCAGCGTCAGCGCGAGCGCCCGACCGGCCGCGAGGGCGCCCGGGTGCGTCGTGTCCGTCGGGCACAGCACCCACGGCGCCTGCGTGAACAGGGTGCCGCGGGCCGCCACGGGACCGGACCGCTCGGAGCCGGCCATCGGGTGCGTCCCGAGGTACCGGTCGGCGTCCTGCGGGGCCAGGCGGCCGTCGTCGACGGCAGCGCGCACGCCCGCGGCGACCGCCTCCTTCACCGAGGCGATGTCCACCACCACGGCCGCGGGCCAGCGGCGCAGCGAGTCGACCACGACGTCGGCGGTCACGTCCGGCGGCGCGGCCACGACGACGAGTCCCGGGGCGACGTCGAGGTCGTCGCCCTCGGCGTCCAGGCGGGCGGGGCGTCCGGCGCGGATGTCCGCGGCCACGGCCAGGGCGGCGGGCGAGGGGTCGTGCAGGCGCACGTCCACACCGGCCGCGCTCAGCCCGATGCCGATCGAGGCGCCCAGCAGACCGGTCCCCCGGACGAGCACGGGCTGCGGGATCCCGGCCGGGCCGTCACCGAGCTTGGCGGCGGACTCGGCGGGCGCGCTCACAGGCCGACCAGGGCCTTGAGGTGGCCCAGCTCCTGCGCGTTGAGTGCGCGGACGGTGCCCTGCTTCTGGTCGCCCAGCAGGATGGGGCCCACCTTGACGCGGACGAGCCGCTCGACCGGGTGGCCGATCTCCTGGAACATGCGACGCACGATGCGGTTCTTGCCCGAGTGCAGCACGACCTCGACGAGCACGTGGCCCGGCGTCGAGTCGACGAGCTTGAACGAGTCGACCTGCGCCACGCCGTCCTCCAGTTCCACGCCCTCGCGCAGCCGGTTGGAGACGCCCTTGGCCAGCGGGCCGCGGGTCTGCACGACGTAGGTCTTGGGGACCTCGTAGCTGGGGTGGGTGAGGCGGTTGGCCAGCTCACCGTCGTTGGTGAGGATGAGCAGGCCCTCGGTCTCGTTGTCCAGACGGCCCACGTGGAACAGGTGCTCCTGCCCGGGCTTGAGGTAGGTGGCGATCGAGGGCCGGCCCTCCGGGTCCACCATCGTGGAGATCACGCCGCGGGGCTTGTTGAAGACGAAGTACTGCTTGGTCACGTCCGTCTGCACGGAGATGCCGTCCACCCGGATCACGGCCCGGGCCGGGTCCACGCGCACGCCGGGCTCGGTGACGACGACGCCGTCCACCTCCACACGGCCCTCCGCGATGAGGTCCTCGCTCACGCGCCGGGACGCCACACCCGCCGCGGCCAGCACCTTCTGCAGGCGCTCGCCCGACTCGTCGTGGATGCGGTCGAGGTGGGCGGCCTTGGCCCGGGCGGCGCCGGCGCCGCGGCCGCGGCGGCCGCGGGTGCGCGGCACGGCGTCCTCGTCGAAGGGGGCCTCCTCACGGGGGGCGGCGGCGCCGCGGCGGGCACCGATCTGTCGCTGGAAATCGCGCTCCTGGAACGGGCCGCCCCGTCGACCGACGGCGGGGGTGCGTCCGGAGCCTCGCGGCTTGCGGGAGTTCATGGGGAGGGCGTCCTTTCGGGTGCGCGTCAACGGCGCCGGTCGGGCCGGCGGCGGACGGGTCAGGGGGTGAGGGACGGCCCGGAGACGGACACGCCCGGCTCCATTCTCGCAGATCGACGGCGTCGCGTCTCCCGGCCACCGCTCCCCCGGCCGCGAGCGCGCAGAGAACCGGCCCGGTCCCGCGACGGGACCGGGCCGGCGTCGTCGGCGCTCAGCGGACGGTCACGGCGCGCCGCCGCGGCAGATCAGCTCGCGGGCGAGCTGCCGGTAGGCCTTGGCGCCGTCGTGGTTCTCGGCGAACAGGGTGATGGGCGTGGCCGCCACCGTGGCGTCGGCGAACTTGATGGACCGCTTGATGACGGTCTCGAACACGCGGTCCCCGAAGCCGGCCACCAGCGAGCCCACGACCTCCTTGGAGTGCAGGGTTCGCTGGTCGAACATCGTGGCCAGCACGCCGTCGATCTCCAGGTCCGGGTTGAGCCGGTCCTGCACCTTCTCGATCGTCTCGACGAGCAGGGCGACCGCGCGCAGCGCGAAGAACTCGGCGGTCAGCGGGATGATCACGCCGTGCGAGGCGGTCAGCGCGTTGACGGTCAGCAGGCCCAGCGAGGGCTGGCAGTCGATGAGGACCACGTCGTAGTCGTCGCGGACCTGGCGCAGCGCGCGCTCGAGGACCTGCTCGCGGGCCACCTCGTTGACGAGCTGCACCTCGGCCGCGGACAGGTCGATGTTGGCCGGCAGCAGGTCCATGTTCTCGAAGTCCGTGGACAGGATCGCGTCCTTCGCGGTCACGGACCGTTCCATGAGCACGTTGTACACCGTGGTGTCGAGCTCGTGCGGGTTCGCGCCCAGGCCGGCCGAGAGGGCGCCCTGCGGGTCGAAGTCCACCATGAGCACCCTGCGGCCGTAGCCCGCGAGCGCGGCGCCCAGGTTGATGGTGGAGGTCGTCTTCCCGACGCCGCCCTTCTGGTTCACCATCGAGATGATCCGCGCCGGGCCGTGCGAGGTCAGGGGTGCGGGCTCGGGGAAGTCGTGCTTGGGCCGGCCGGTGGGCCCGAGCACGGGCTCGCCGTGGATGGTCATCACGGGGATCGGTTCTCTCGAGGTCACGGCGGCGCCGGCTCCTTCCACGGTGGTCTGCACGCCCGGCCGCGGGCCGCGGCGCGCCGCGGCCGCCGTCGTCGGCGTGTCCGGATCTTCCCCCACCCTAGTGCCTGGCGTTCCCGGGACGACGGCGGCGCCGGGGACGGGCCGGTGTCCAGGCTCGTCCCCGGCGTCGCCGGTGGTCGACGGTGCGGCGTGCCGCGCGGGCCCGCCGCCTCCGTCAGCGGGCGGGGTTCCGGTCGCCGTCGGCGGCCATGGCGAAGTTCAGGCTGGAGTCGGGGTGACCCTCGTAGGCCTGCTCGGCGATCGTCGGGGACTGCTGCGGGTCGTGCGCGGCGCCGTCGTGGCCGGCCACGGTCGCCTCGTCGAACTGCAGCTCGCCGCTGAGGACGCGCCGGGCACGCTCGCCGTCGAGCTCGCCCACCCAGCGGCCGACGAGGAGCGTGGCCACGGCGTTGCCGGTGAAGTTGGTCAGGGCGCGGGCCTCGGACATGAACTTGTCGATGCCCACGATCACGCCCATGCCGCCGAGCAGCTCGGGTCGGTGCGCCTGCAGGCCGGCGGCGAGCGTGGCCATGCCCGCGCCGGTGACGCCGGCCGCGCCCTTCGAGGCGATGATCATGAAGACCAGCAGGCCGATCTGCTCGCCGAGGTTCATCTCCGCGCCCATCGCGTTGGAGACGAAGAGCGCGGCCATGGTCAGGTAGATGGCGGTGCCGTCCAGGTTGAAGGAGTAGCCGGTGGGCACGGTCACGCCCACGACGGACTTGTCCACGCCGGCGTGCTCCATCTTGGCGATCAGGCGGGGCAGGGCGGTCTCGGAGGAGCTGGTGGCGAAGATGAGCAGGTACTCCCGGCCCAGGTACTTCATGAGGGCCAGGATGCTCAGGCCGGTCACGACCTTCAGGACGGTGCCGAGCACCACCACGATGAAGGCGATGCAGGTCAGGTAGAAGGCGCCCATGAGCAGTGCCATGGCGCCGATCGGGGCGACCCACATCACCATCATGAGGATGCGGAACACGACGCCCTGGATCAGGGTGAGACCGCGCAGCAGCGGGGCGCCGGCCGGGCCCATCTGCTGCAGGGCGAAGCCCACGAGCAGGGCGATGAACAGGGTGGGCAGCACCGGCAGGGAGCCGGGGATGATGTCCAGCAGGAACTGGACGGTGCCGTCCGCCGCGGCCTGGGGCTTGTTCGGGTCGTAGGGCGTCAGCTTGAGGCCCTCGCCGGGGTGGATGAGGTTGCCGACGACGAGGCCGATGGCCAGCGCGAACGTGGACATCGCCATGAAGTAGACCAGGGCGATGCCGCCCACGCGGCCGACGGTCGCGGCCTTGGCGATCGAGCCGACGCCGAGGACGATCGTGCAGAAGATGACCGGGCCGATCATCATCTTGATGAGGGAGACGAAGCCGTCGCCCAGCGGCTTGAGGGACTTGCCGAACTCGGGGAAGAACAGGCCGACGGCGGCGCCCAGCACCACCGAGGCGATCACGGCGATGTACAGCCAGTGGGTGCGGTCCTTCTTCGTCGCCGGGGCCGGCGGGGCCGAGGTCTCGGCCGGTGGGGTGTGCGCCATCGGGCGTTCCGTTCTGTGCGGTGGTGGGGCGCCGCCGAGCGGTCCGCAACGGCGCGGGAGGGATGTGACCACTCTCGCGGCCCCGGGTGGTGTCGGTCACGATTGCGGTCATAGTGGTCACGGCGGCCGACGGACTGCAGGATCGTGGGGGTGGACCGGCGCGTCGCCGGCCCGAGGGAGGAGAGGCATGCGCCACCCGTGGTCGATCGCCCGGCGGATCGCCGTGGTCCACGTGGCGCTCGTGGCGGCCATCGCCCTGTTCAGCGTGTGGAGCGCCTACCTCCAGGCCCGCGAGGTGGCCCAGCGCGTCGAGGAGCGCCACGTCCAGGGCGTCACCACCCTCGTGGCGCGCGACCCCGCGCTCGTCTCGGCCCTGCGGGCCGGCGACGCCCCCGCCTTGCAGGCCGGGATCGACGGCTGGATCGCCGAGGCACAGGTCTCGTGGCTGACCGTGATGGACCCGGACGGGATGCGGTTGGCGAGCTGGCGCCCCGAGCAGGTCGGTGTCCGCTACCCGAAGCCGGTGGACGCCGTCGTCGCCGGGGACACCGTCGTGGAGCTCTCGAGCACCGGTGCGGCGGGCCGTTCGGTGCGCGCGCTCGCACCGGTCGTGGACCCGGAGGACGGCACCGTCCTGGGCGTGGTCACGACGGGCGTGCAGATCTCCGATGTCGCCATCATGGCCCAGGCCCAGATCCCCGGCATCCTGCTCGGCTCGGCCGCCGTGGCCGCCGTCGGCCTGCTCGTCGCCTGGCTCGTGGGCCGGTATCTGAACCGGGTGACGCTCGGACGCGGCCCCGAGCAGATCGCCGAGCAGTTCCTGCTGGCGGAGACGGCCATGGACTCGCTCGAGGCCGGCGTCGTGGTCCTCGCCCCGGACGGGCGGGCCCGCCTGCACAACGACGCCGCCGCGCGCCTGCTCGGCTGGGAGGGCGCGGGCGAGCCTCGACTGCCCACCGAGCTCTCCGCGGCCCTGCCGGGCGCGGTCAGCGGCGAGGCGAGCCTCGCCGCCGGCGGGCGGGTCCTCGTGGTGCAGCAGCGTGTCGTGCGGTCGCCCGGCCGTTCCGACCCCGGCGGGTCGGTCCCGCCGACGGCCCTCGCCGCGGCCGCCCGCGAGGGCGTGACCACCGCCCCGGCGGGATCGCGCGTGCTCGTCCTGCACGACCGCACCGACCTGCAGCGGCTCGGCGACGAGCTCACCGTGGCCCACACCCTGACCACGGCGCTGCGCGCGCAGACGCATGAGCACGCCAACCAGCTGCACACCGCCCTCGCCCTCGTCGAGTCGGGCCGGCTGGAGGCCGCCCGGGCCGTGCTGTCCCGCCGCGCCCCGGACGAGGAGGCCTCCGACGACGTCCTCGCCGCCCTGCTCGACGCGAAGGCCGCCCAGGCGCGTGAGCGGGGCGTGGCGCTGACCTGGTCCGCCGAGCTGACCGCGCCCGCCCCGCTGCGCCCGCTCGACCTGCTGACCGTGCTGGGCAACCTCGTGGACAACGCCCTCGACGCGGCCGCCGCACCCGACCTGTCCGCGGCAGACCGGTGGGTCGACGTCGAGGTGGTCTCGGACGCCGCGGGCCTGCTCGTGCAAGCTGGCCGACGGCGGCCCCGGACCCTCCGACGCGGACCGCGGCCGACTCTTCGACCGGGGCTGGTCGACGAAGCCCGTCGGCGCCGCCGGACGCGGCATGGGGCTGTGGCTGACGCGGCGGATCGCGGAGGAGGCCGGCGGGGTCGCGGACGTCGCGACCGACTCGGGCACCGTGTTCACCGTCGAGGTGCCCCGCGACCCCCGACCCCAGGAGGAGATATGACCGCCCGCCCGTACCGGGTGCTCGTCGTCGAGGACGAGCAGCTGACGGCCGAGACCTACGTGGCGCACCTGGACCGGCTGCCGGGCTTCGAGGTGGCCGCGGTGGCCGGCTCCCTGTTGGCCGCGCGGCAGGTCGCCGCGGCGGGCCTGCACGCGGACGGGCGCTTCCCGTTCGACGTCGTGCTGCTGGACATGAACCTGCCGGACGGGCACGGCCTGGACTTCCTGCACCAACTGCGCGCGGCCGGCTTCCACGGCGGGGTGCTGGCGCTCACCGCGGCCACCGACCTGCCGGTGGTGCGCCGCGCCGTCGCGTACGGCGTGACGCAGTACCTCGTGAAGCCGTTCGGGTTCGACGAGTTCGCGGATCGGCTGGGCGGGTTCCGCGCCGCCTCGGCGATGCTGGCCGGCGACGGCGCCCTCGACGGCCAGGAGCAGGTGGACGCCGTCTTCCGCGTCTCCCGCGAGCGGCGCGCCGAGGCCCTGCCCAAGGGGCTGACCGAGAGCACCCTGCGCGAGGTGGTGGAGCTGCTGGGGGCGGACCCGGAGACCGCCCTGAGCGCGGCCGAGGTGGGCGAGCGCCTGGGCATCTCCCGCGTGACGGCCCGGCGCTACCTCGAGCACCTCGAGCGGATCCGCCGGGTGCGGCGCTCGGCCCGGCACGGCGGCCGTGGCCGGCCCGAGCAGGAGTACCGCTGGGCCGGCCGCACGTGAGGGGGCTCAGCGGGCCGGGCGCAGCACCCCGGCCAGGGCCTCGAGCACGGCGGGGTCCTCAATGGTCGAGGGCACCGCGTACTCCTCGCCGTCGGCCATCTGCCGCATGGTCTTGCGCAGGATCTTGCCCGAGCGGGTCTTGGGCAGCGCGTCCACCACGACGACGTCGCGGAAGTCCGCCACCGGGCCCACCTCGCGGCGCACCGCCTGACGCAGCTCGTCCAGGAGCGCGGCCTCGGCCTCGGAGCCGGCCTCGGGCGTCTCGACGCCGGACTTGAGGACCACGTAGCCCGAGGGCCGCTGGCCCTTGAGCGGGTCCGCGATGCCGATCACGGCACATTCGGCCACCGCCGGGTGGGCGGCCAGGGCGGCCTCGAGGACGCCCGTGGACAGCCGGTGCCCGGAGACGTTGATGACGTCGTCGGTGCGGCCGAGCACGAACACGTAGCCGTCCTCGTCCACGACGCCGGAGTCACCGGTCGCGTAATGGCCGGGGAACGCGCTGAGGTAGGAGTCGATGTAGCGCTGGTCGTCGCCCCACAGGGTGGGCAGGGTGCCCGGGGGCAGCGGCAGCCGCAGGGCGATGTTGCCCTCGGTCCCGGCGGGCACGGGCTCGCCCAGGCCGTCCAGGACCACGAGATCGACGCCCGGCGAGGGCACCGAGGACGAGCCGATCTTCACCGGCAGCTGCTCCAGGCCCACCGGGTTCGCCGCGATGGCCCACCCGGTCTCGGTCTGCCACCAGTGGTCGATCACCGGCATGCCCAGCAGGCCCTCGATCCACCGCTGCGTCTCCGGGTCCAGGCGCTCGCCCGCGGCGAAGAAGTGCCGCAGGGAGGACAGGTCGTGGTCCTTGAGCAGCTCGCCCTCGGGGTCGGCGCGGCGGATCGCGCGCAGCGCCGTGGGGGCCGTGAAGAAGGAGCGCACGCCGTGGTCCTCGATCAGCCGCCAGAACGCGCCGGCGTCGGGCGTGCCCACGGGCTTGCCCTCGTACATGACCGTGGTGGCCCCGGCCAGCAGCGGGCCGTAGACGATGTAGGAGTGCCCCACGACCCAGCCCACGTCCGAGGCCGTGCACATCGCCTGCCCCGGACCGACGTCGTAGATGTGCTCCATGGTCCAGCGCAGGGCGACGGCGTGGCCCCCGTTGTCCCGGACGACGCCCTTCGGCTTGCCCGTGGTGCCCGAGGTGTAGAGCACGTACAGCGGGTCGGTGGCCTGCACCGGGACGCAGTCGGCCGGCTCGGCGGCCGCGACGGCCTCGCCCCAGTCCTCCCAGCTCGCGCCCCCGCGCCCGTCGGCGTCCGCGAGCGCGGTCTCGAAGCCCTCGCGGTGGTGGACCAGCACCGTGCGCACGGGGTGCGCGGCGGTCTCGAGCGCCTCGGCCACGGCGGGCAGGTATTCGACCCGGCGCTTGGGCTCGATGCCGCCGGAGCAGGTGAGCACGACGTCGGGGGCGGCGTCGTCGATGCGGGAGGCGAGCTCGCGCGGGGCGAAGCCGCCGAAGACCACGGAGTGCACCGCGCCGAGCCGCGCGCACGCCAGCATCGCGATGTGGGCCTGCGGGATCATCGGCAGGTACACGAGGACGCGGTCGCCCTTGCCGACGCCGCGCGCGGCCAGGGCGCCGGCCAGGCGGGCCACCGCGTCCGTGAGCTCGGCGTACGTGTAGCGGGTGACCTCACCGGTCATCGCGGAGTCGTGGATCAGCGCGACGGCGTCCCCGCGGCCCGCCTCGACGTGCCGGTCCAGGCAGTTGAAGGCGGTGTTCAGCTCGCCGTCCGGGAACCAGCGGTACAGAGGCGCGGCGGAGTCGTCGAGGGCGCGCGTGGGCGCGACGGTCCAGTCGATGGCGCGCGCCGCGTCGAGCCAGAACCCCTCGGGGTCGCGGAGGGAGCGGGCGTGGGCGTCGGCGTACGCGCCGGAGGGGCGGTCTTCGGCGGGGGCATCGTGGGTCGCCATGCGCCCAGGGTAGTGCCGTGGATCACAGGGGGCAAGGGATCTGTATACATTTCGTGCCCCGTCAGTGAGGCGTGGCGGCACGCGCGAGACCCGCGCCGGGGACGCACCACCCAGCCCCCGCACGCCGGACGACGCTCCCCGTGGACGGCGTCGCCCGGCACGCGCATCGGACACACCCCCTGCCCTCGGCGGGACTGTTGTGTATACACTGGCGGCATGCGAGCGAGTGAGCGGGCGTACCAGGCCCTGAGGGCGGAGATCCTCGACTGGTCCCTCCCTCCGGGCGCGGGCCTGGGCGAGGTGGAGCAGGCCGAGCGCCTGGGCATCTCGCGCACCCCTCTGCGCGAGGCGCTCTCCCGCCTGGTGGCCGACGGCCTGGCCGAGCAGGCCCCGGGCCGGGGCATCGTCGTCGCCGACCTGTCCCTCGAACAGGCGGACCAGCTGTTCGACCTGCGCATCGCCCTCGAGTCCCTCCTGGCGCGCCGGGCCGCGCAGCGGGCCACCCCGGAGGCGGCCGAGCGGTTCACGGTCCTCGCGGGCCGTTTCCAGGAGGCCGAGGCGGCCCTGCGCGGCGGGACCGACCCGGCGGACTACTACGCGATGACGGCCGAGCTGGACAGCCGGCTGGACGAGGCCGCCGCGAACCCCTACCTCGTCTCCACCCTGCGCACCCTGCGCCTGCACCTGGCGCGCCTGCGCCGACTGGCCGCGGACGACCCGGCCCGCCTCGCGGCCTCCGCCGCGGAGCACGCGGACATCGCCGACGCCGTCGGCTCGGGCGCCGCAGACCTCGCGGAGGCGACCACGCGGGTCCACCTGCACCACGCCTTCCACCATCTGACCCGGCGCGGCCGCGCCGAGGAGACCCCGACCCTGCTGACCCCCACCGAAGGAGACCGACCATGAAGAACCATCACGTGCGCGTGCACCGCTCCGAGGAGAACCTCGAGCGCAAGGACCAGCTGGCCTGGAAGCTGGCCGAGGTGGCCGTCGACGACGTCGAGGTGCTGCCCGAGGTCGAGGAGATGATCATCAACCGGATCATCGACAACGCCTCCGTCGCGGTCGCCTCGCTGAAGCGCGGCCCGATCGTCGCCGCCCGCGCCCAGGCCCTGTCCCACCCGGTCTCCACCGGCGGTGCGGGCGCCTCCGTGTTCGGTGTGGAGCAGAAGGTCTCCCCCGAGTGGGCCGCATGGGCCAACGGCGTGGCCGTCCGCGAGCTGGACTACCACGACACGTTCCTGGCCGCCGAGTACTCCCACCCGGGCGACAACATCCCGCCGATCCTCGCCGTCGCCCAGCACACCGGCCGCTCCGGCAAGGACCTGATCCGCGGCATCGCCACCGGCTACGAGATCCAGGTGGACCTCGTGAAGTCCATCAACCTGTACGGCCACAAGATCGACCACGTGGCCCACATCGGCCCCTCCGCCTCCGCCGGCATCGGCACCCTGCTCGGCCTGGACACCGAGACCATCTTCCAGGCCATCGGCCAGGGCTTGCACACCACCACCGCCACCCGCCAGTCCCGCAAGGGCGAGATCTCCACGTGGAAGGCCCACGCCCCGGCGTTCGCCGGCAAGATGGCCGTCGAGGCCGTGGACCGCGCCATGCGCGGCCAGACCTCCCCCGTCCCGATCTACGAGGGCGAGGACGGCGTGATCGCCTGGCTGCTGGACGGCCCGGACGCCTCCTACGAGGTGCCGCTGCCCGAGCAGGGCGAGCCCAAGCGCGGCATCCTGGACACCTACACCAAGGAGCACTCGGCCGAGTACCAGGCCCAGGCCTGGATCGACCTGGCCCGCAAGCTCCACAGGGAGCACCCGGAGGCCACCGACCCGGCGAACGTCGAGTCGGTGCTGATCAAGACCTCGCACCACACCCACTACGTGATCGGCTCGGGCGCCAACGACCCGCAGAAGTACGATCCGACGGCCTCGCGCGAGACCCTCGACCACTCGATCCCCTACATCTTCACCGTGGCCCTGCAGGACGGCTCCTGGCACCACGTGGACTCCTACGCCCCCGAGCGCGCCCAGCGCGAGGACACCGTGGCCCTGTGGCACCGGGTGACCACCGTGGAGGACCCGGAGTGGACCCGCCGCTACCACTCGCTGGACCTCGCGGAGAAGGCGTTCGGCGGAGCGGTGGAGATCACCCTCAAGGACGGCACCGTCATCACCGACGAGATCGCCGTGGCCGACGCCCACCCGCTCGGCGCCCGGCCGTTCGCCCGCGAGCAGTACATCCAGAAGTTCCGCACCCTGGCCGAGGGCATCGTCTCGAAGGAGGAGCAGGACCGCTTCCTGGCCGCCGCCGAGCGCGTGGCCGAGCTGCAGCCCGGCGAGCTGGACCAGCTGAACATCCTGGCGGACCCGGCGTTCCTGTCCGAGGCCGACCTCGCCGCCGCCCCGAAGGGCCTGTTCTGATGCTGTACTCGACGAAGACGGCCGAACAGAAGCGGATCGACCTGCGGCAGACCCTGAAGCAGGGCGGCGCCCAGCAGTTCCCGGGCGCGTTCACCCCGCTGACCGCCAAGCTGATCCAGGAGAAGGGCTTCCCCGGGGTGTACATCTCCGGCGGCGTGCTCGCGAACGAGCTGGGCCTGCCCGACGTCGGGCTGACCACGCTCACCGAGGTGGCCGTGCGCGGCGGGCAGATCGCCCGCCTCACGGACCTGCCGTGCCTCATCGACGCGGACACGGGCTTCGGCGAGCCGATGAACGTGGCCCGCACGGTGCAGGAGTTCGAGAACGCCGGCCTGGCCGGCTGCCACATCGAGGACCAGTTCAACCCCAAGCGGTGCGGCCACCTCGACGGCAAGAACATGGTGGAGCTCGACACCGCGGTCAAGCGCATCGCCGCCGCCGTCCATGCCCGCCGGGACCCGAACTTCCTCATCATGGCGCGCACCGACCTGCGTGCCGTGGAGGGCCTGGACGCCGCGATCGCCCGCATGAAGGCGCTCGTGGAGGCCGGTGCGGACGCGATCTTCCCGGAGGCCCTGAAGGACATCGGCGAGTTCGAGACCGTGTGTCGCGAGCTGGAGCCCCTCGGGGTCCCGGTCCTGGCGAACATGACCGAGTTCGGCAAGTCCGAGCTGTTCACCCGCCGGCAGCTGGCCGACGCCGGCGTCGCGATGGTGATCTACCCGGTCACCCTGCTGCGCTCCGCGATGGGCGCCGCCGAGCGCGTGCTCCACGCCATCAAGGAGGAGGGCACCCAGCAGTCGCAGGTGGAGCAGATGCTCACCCGCGCCCGCCTGTACGAGCTGGTGGACTACGAGGGCTACAACGCCTTCGACACGGGCATCTTCAACTTCGACGTGCCCACGCTCGACATCGGCGCCAACCACGCCGACCTCTGACCCGTCACCGGGCCCGCCCGTGCGCGGGCGGGCCCCACTCCCCGAGGAGGGACACCATGACCGAGACCGAGATCAAGAAGGGCCTGGCCGGCGTCGTCGTGGACACCACGGCGATCTCCAAGGTCAACCCGGAGACGAACTCCCTGCTGTATCGCGGCTATCCCGTGCAGGACCTGGCCGCGCAGCTTTCGTTCGAGGCCGTCGCGCTGCTGCTCTGGACGGGTGAGCTGCCCACGGACGAGGAGCTGACCGCGTTCGAGCGCTTCGAGCGCACCCACCGTGCCCTCGACCCGAAGGTGAAGCAGGCCATCGACCTGCTGCCCACCGACTGCCACCCCATGGACGTCGGCCGCACCGCCGTGTCCGTGCTCGGCGCGAACCACCCGAAGGCGGAGGACTCCTCCCCCGAGGCCGAGCTGGAGAAGGCCCAGGCGCTGTTCGCGGCGTTCCCGGCCGTCGTCGCCTACGACCAGCGCCGTCGCCGCGGCCAGGAGGTGGTGGAGCCGCGTGAGGACCTGGACTACTCGCAGAACTTCCTGTGGATGACGTTCGGCGAGGAGGCCGCCCCGGAGGTCGTGGACGCGTTCCGCGTCTCGATGGTGCTGTACGCCGAGCACTCGTTCAACGCCTCGACCTTCACCGCGCGCGTGATCACCTCGACGCTCTCCGACCTGCACTCGGCCGTGACCGGTGCGATCGGCGCGCTCAAGGGCCCGCTGCACGGCGGCGCCAACGAGGCCGTGATGCACACCTTCGACGAGATCGGCATCCGGAAGGAGGAGTCCCGTGAGGACGCCGCCGCCCGAGCGAAGGCATGGATGGAGGACGCCCTGGCCCAGAAGAAGAAGGTCATGGGCTTCGGCCACCGCGTCTACAAGAACGGCGACTCCCGCGTGCCCACCATGAAGGCCGCACTGGACCGGATGATCGAGCACTACGGCCGCGAGGAGATGCTCGGCCTGTACGACGGTCTGGAGCAGGCCATGGACGAGGCCAAGCAGATCAAGCCGAACCTCGACTACCCCGCCGGCCCGACGTATCACCTCATGGGCTTCGACACCGAGCTGTTCACGCCGATCTTCATCGCCTCACGCATCACCGGCTGGACCGCCCACATCATGGAGCAGCGCGCCGCGAACGCGCTGATCCGCCCGCTCTCGGCCTACGACGGCCCCGAGCAGCGGGAGCTGCCGGCGGGCTGAGCCTCGTGAGGGGCGGTCGGGGCGACTTGTCGGAGGTGTAGACGCAGATCACCTCCGACACGTCGCCCCATTCGCTCGCGGCGCGGTGCCGCGTGCACGACGACGGCGGGTCGCCCCGGGTGGGGCGGCCCGCCGTCGTCGTGTCGTCATCGGTGCGACGCCCTCGCAGAGTGGTCACGACACGCCGCGTGCCGGGCGCGGCGACGGCGTGTCGTGACCACTGTGTCGGGCCGGTCGTCGGCCCCTCAGCGCCGGGCCGCCGCGTCGGCGCGGCGGGCCAGGCCGGCGGCGACGAGGCCGGCGAACAGCGGGTGCGGGCGGGTCGGCCGGGAGGAGAACTCCGGGTGGGCCTGCGTGGACACGTAGTACGGGTGCACGTCCCGGGGCAGCTCCACGAACTCCACGAGGGCGCCGTCCGGGGAGGTGCCGCAGATCGCGAGACCGGCCTCCTCGAGGCGGTCGCGGTAGGCGTTGTTCACCTCGTAGCGGTGGCGGTGGCGCTCGGTCACCTCGGTGGTGCCGTAGGCCTCGGCCACCACGGAGCCCGGGCGCAGGGTCGCGGGGAAGGCGCCCAGGCGCATGGTGCCGCCGAGGTCCCCCTCGCCGGCCACGATCTGCTCCTGCTCGGCCATGGTGGCGATCACGGGCGAGGCGGTCTCCGGGTCGAACTCGGTGGAGTCCGCGTCCTCCAGGCCGAGGACGTTGCGGGCGTACTCGATGACCATGGACTGCAGGCCCAGGCACAGACCCAGCGTCGGGATCCGCTGCTCGCGGGCGTGCCGCAGCGCGCCGAGCTTGCCCTCGAGCCCGCGCACGCCGAAGCCGCCGGGCACACACACGGCGTCGACGTCCGCGAGCGCCACCGCCGCGCCCTCGGGGGTGGCGCACTCGTCCGCGGCCACCCAGCGGATGCCCACCTTGGCCCGGTGGGCGAAGCCACCGGCGCGCAGCGCCTCGGTGACGGACAGGTAGGCGTCCGGCAGGTCCACGTACTTGCCCACGAGCGCCACCGTGAGCTCGTGCTCCGGGTGGTGCACGGCGTCCATGAGGGCATCCCACGCGGTCCAGTCCACGTCCTTGAACTTCAGGTCCAGGGACTGCACCACGTGGGCGTCGAGGCCCTGGTCGTGGATGACGCGGGGGATGTCGTAGATGGAGGGGGCGTCGGCGCAGTTGACGACGGCGTCCTGCGGGACGTCGCACATGCGGGCGATCTTGCCGCGGACATCGTCGGGGACGGCCCGGTCCGAGCGCAGCACGATCGCGTCCGGCTGGATGCCGATCGAGCGCAGGGCGGCCACGGAGTGCTGGGTGGGCTTGGTCTTGAGCTCCTGCGAGGGGCCGATGTACGGCACGAGGGAGACGTGCAGGAAGAAGACGTCGTCGCGGCCGACGTCCTGGCGGACCTGGCGGGCGGCCTCGAGGAAGGGCTGCGACTCGATGTCGCCGACGGTGCCGCCGATCTCCGTGATGATCACGTCCGGGGCGGGGCGGTCGCCGCGGGGCTCCGCGGGCAGGCGCATCCGGCGGCAGATCTCGTCGGTGATGTGCGGGATGACCTGGACGGTGTCCCCGAGGTACTCGCCGCGGCGCTCGCGGGCGATCACGGTGGAGTACACCTGGCCGGTGGTCACGTTGTCCAGGCCGTCGAGGTCCTCGTCGAGGAAGCGCTCGTAGTGGCCGATGTCCAGGTCCGTCTCGGCGCCGTCCTCGGTGACGAACACCTCGCCGTGCTGGAACGGGTTCATGGTGCCCGGGTCCACGTTGAGGTAGGGGTCGAGCTTCTGCATCACCACCCTGAGCCCGCGCGCCTTGAGCAGGTGGCCGAGCGAGGAGGCCGTGAGCCCCTTGCCGAGGGAGGAGGCGACACCGCCGGTCACGAACACGTGACGGGTGACGCGCGTGGACGTCTGAGTACGAGAAGTTCGTTTCACCACGGATTTTGAGCGTATCAGGTGCGGGGCTCAGCGCGCGCGCGGATGCGCGGCGGAGTAGACCTCGCGCAGGGAGTCCACGGTGACGAGGGTGTACACCTGCGTGGTGGTCACGGACGCGTGCCCGAGCAGCTCCTGGACCACGCGGACGTCCGCGCCGCCGGCCAGCAGGTGCGTGGCGAAGCAGTGGCGCAGGGTGTGGGGCGAGACGTCCGCCTCGAGGCCGGCGCGCTCGGCCGCCCGCTTCAGCACGGCCCACGCGGACTGCCGGGAGAGCCGGCCCCCGCGGGCGTTGACGAACAGGGCGGGCGTGGAGCGTGTGACTCCCGTCATGATCGTGGGCCGTCCCCGCACCAGCCATGCGTCGAGCGCGGCGGCCGCGTAGGAGCCGATCGGCACCACGCGCTCCTTGGACCCCTTGCCGAACAGGCGGACCACGGGCTGGCCGCCGTCGTCCCCGGTCTGCGCGAGCCCCACCACGTCGTCGACGTCGAGGCCGACCACCTCGGAGATGCGGGCGCCGGTGCCGTAGAGGAACTCGAGCAGCGCGCGGTCCCGCAGTCCGGCGGGGGTGTCGACGGGCACGGCCTCCAGCAGCGCCGTCACCTGCTCCACGGGGAGCGCCTTCGGCAGGCGGTCGCCCGGCTTCGGCGGGTGGACGTCGCGGGCGGGGTCGGCGGGCGTGAGTCCCTCGAGGGCCCAGAACCGGTGCAGGCCGCGCACGGCCGCGAGCACGCGGGCCGCCGAGCGGACCGCGAGGGGCCGCCCGCCGTCCTCGCCGGTGCCCAGCGCCCGCAGGAAGCCGGAGACGTGGCCGGGGTCGACGTCGGCGGGGGCGCGCACCCCGTGGGCTTCGAGCCAGCGGCGGTAGCGCTCGAGGTCGCGGCGGTAGGCGGCCAGCGTGTTCGCGGCGAGGCCCCGCTCGACGGCCAGGTGCTCCAGGTGGCGGCGGAACGGGGCCGCGAGCGCGGACTCCGCGCCCCGGCCCCCACGGCTCCCACGGGCCTCGGCCTCGCCGCTCCCCCGGGCGGCCGGGTCGGTGCTCACGCGGGCCAGTCCGCCCCGGGGCCGTGGCGGTCCGGGACGAAGGGGGCGTCCACGGGGCGCAGGCGCCGCCACCCCTGGGCGCGGTGGGCGCACAGGGCGAGGATCGCCACGACCGTGGAGGGGTTGTGCACGCGCCCATCCAGGACGGCGTCGGTCACCTCGTCGACGCCGACCCACACGAGCGGCATGGCGGCCTCCTCGTCCTGCCGGGTGTGCCGCTCGCCGTCGGGGATCTCTTCGATCTGACGGGCCAGGAACACGCGGATCGCCTCGCTGGAGCCGCCCGGGGTCGTGTAGTAGTCGACGAGGGTGTGCCACTCGCGGGCGCGCAGGTCGGCCTCCTCGGCCAGCTCACGGACGGCGACCTGGTGGAGGTCCTCCCCGTCCACGTCCCGCAGGCCCGCCGGGATCTCCCACAGCTCCATGCCCACGGGGTGGCGGTACTGGCGGACGAGGGCCACCTGCTCGCGGGGGCCGGTGGTGGTGAGCTTGGTGCGGACCGCGAGGATCGCCACGGCGCCCGGGTGCACCATCAGCTCCCGGGTCAGGGGATCCTGGGACTTGTCCGCCGGGTCCAGGCGGAACGACTCCCGGGCGATGTCCCACACTCGGCCTTCGTAGACGGTCTTCGACTTCTTCACCGGGCGGGGGACGTGCAGGTCGCGCAGGGGCGAGCGTCCCGCGGACGCGGGGATCTCAGGCATGGGGCGATCCTTTCATGTCGGGGCGGCGTCCGCGGACCGGGTCAGCCGCGTTCGCGGGCGGAGGACTCGAGCAGCTCCCGGGCGTGCTCGCGGGCCGCCGCGGAGTCCCCGTGCCCGGCGAGCATGCGGGCGAGCTCCTCGACCCGTTCGTCGGCCGTCAGCGTCACGACGTCGGAGGTGGTCACACCCGCGGCCGGGTCCGAGTTCTTCTCCACCCGCACGTGCCGGTCCGCGTAGGCGGCGACCTGGGGCAGGTGCGTCACGGCGATGACCTGCACGTGGCGGGCGAGCCGGGCCAGGCGGGCCCCGATCCGCACGGCGGCCTCACCGCCCACGCCGGCGTCGACCTCGTCGAACACGAAGGTGGGCACCGGGTCCGTGGCGGCCAGGACCACCTCGAGGGCGAGCATCACGCGGGAGAGCTCGCCGCCGGAGGCGCCGCGGCCCAGGGGCCGGGGCTCGACACCCGCGTGGGGGCGCAGGGCGAGCGTGACGTCCTCAGCGCCGTACGGGCCGAGACCGTCCCCGGCGACCGGCGTCAGTCCCACGTGGAACGAGGCGTCCGGCATGAACAGGGCGTGCAGCTCCTCGGTCACCGCGGTCTCGAGCCGCTCGGCGGCCGCGGTGCGCAGGGCGGTGAGGGTCGCGGCCCGTTCGCGCAGCGCGGCGTCGAGCCGGTCGACCTCCGCCTCGAGCTCCTCGAGGCGGCCGGAGTCGCCCTGCAGCTCGTCCAGGCGCGGACGCTGGGTCCGGGCCCAGTCGATCACGTCGGCGAGCTCCGGCCCGTAGAGCCGCTGCAGTCGTGTGAGCTCGGCCAGCCGCGACTGGGCCGCGTCGAGGTCGGAGGCCGCGTCGGCGTCCAGGTCAGCGGTGTAGCGGGCCAGGTCGCCGGCGATGTCCGTGAGCACGACGGCGGCCTCGGCCAGGCGCGCGGCCGCGGCGGCGAGCTCGGGGTCGTCGCCGGGGGCGGCGAGCACGGCCTGCTGCGCCGCCTCCACGAGGCTGACGGCGCCGGGGGTCTCGTCCATCGTGTCCACGTCGGGGCCGGCCAGTCGGGCGTGTGCCTCCCCGGAGGCGGCGCGCAGCTCCTCGACGTCCTCGAGCCGGCGGATGAGAGCCCGCAGCTCCTCGTCCTCGCCCTCCTGCGGCTCGGCGAGGTCGATCTCCTCGAGCGAGCGCTGGAGCGCCTCGGCTTCGCGGGCCCGCTCTTGGCGGTGGGCGGTGAGCTCCTCGCGCTCCCGACGCGCGGCGGTCCAGGCGGCGTGGTCCGCGCGGTAGGCGCGCAGGGCCGCGGCGAGCTCGGCGCCGCCGAACGCATCGAGGGCGTGCCGCTGGGCGTCGGCGCCCTGGAGGCGGACCTGGTCGTTCTGGCCGTGCACGGCCACGAGGGTCGCCCCGATCTCGGCGAGCAGGCCGACGGGCACGGTCCGCCCGCCGGCGGCGGCGCGCGAGCGGGTCCCCTCCCCGGACGCCGTGACGCTGCGGCTCAGGACGAGCTCCCGGACGCCCTCGTCGGCCTCGTCCAGCACGGCCCCGGCGTCCTCGGCGAGGGCGAGCGCGGCGTGCGCCTCGGGCAGGCGGACGCCGGCGTCCACGACGGCACGGGACGAGCCCCGGCGGACCGCGCCCGCGTCGGCGCGAGCGCCGAGCAGCAGGCCCAGGGCGGTGACCACCATGGTCTTGCCGGCGCCGGTCTCGCCGGTGACGACGGTGAAGCCGGGGTCCAGGTCCACGGTGGCCTCGCCGATCACGCCGAGCCCCGAGATCCTCAGATGGTCGATCATGCGTCCTCCCCGGGGTGACGCGCCCCGCGGTCGCGGTGGCGCTGGATGTCCGCGGGCGAGAGCACCGACAGCGGCATGGTGGCCGGTTCGACGACGTCGGGACGCGGCCCCGCGTGCCGCGGCTCGACGGTCTCCACCGCGTGGAGCACGCCCGCCCGCTCCTGGGCGGTGACGGGGCCGCGCCAGCCGTCCGTGGGCAGCCGGAACTTGCGCACGAGCCGTTCCGCGAAGGGCGTCGGGTTGAGACGGGCCAGGCGCACCGGCTCCGCCGACCGGGACACCTCGATCCGGGCCTGCGGCGGCAGTTCGACGGTGCGCCGGCCGTCACACCACAGCACACCGGTCTCGCGGGTGCGGGTGAGCACGTCCACGCCGATCGTGGAGCGCGGACCCACCACGAGGGGGCGGGTGAACAGGGCGTGGGCGCTGATGGGCACGCACAGCAGGGCCTCCACGGAGGGCCACACGACGGGGCCCCCGCCGGAGAAGGCGTAGGCGGTGGAGCCGGTGGGGGTGGCCAGGACGACGCCGTCGCAGCCGAAGGCCGTCAGCGGCGAGTTGTCCACGGAGACGACCACCTCGAGCATCCGCTCCCGGTGGGACTTCTCCACGGAGGCCTCGTTGAGGGCCCACGTGCGGGCCACCTCGCGGCCCTCCACGAGCACGACGACGTCCAGGGCCATGCGCTCGATCACCACGTAGGACTCCGAGGCGATCGCCTGGACGGTGCGGTGCAGGTCGGTGCGCTCGGACTCGGCGAGGAAGCCGACGTGGCCCAGGTTCACCGCCAGCAGTGGCACGTTGTGGCCGCGGACGAAGTCGGCCGCCCGCAGCACCGAGCCGTCGCCGCCGAGGACGAGGCCGAGGGTGATGTCCTCGAGCTCGCAGTCGACCCCGAGGGCCTCCGGCGCGAACTCCGGGGGGTCCCCCGCGGCCGCGCGGATGGCGGCCACGTCCTGTTCGAGCATGACGCTGACCAGGCCCTCCTCCGCGAACATGCGGGTGGCCTGCAGCGCCGCGCTGATGGCGTCCTCGCGGCCCGTGTGGGTCAGGACGAGGACACGACGTCCGGGGGTGTAGGGCATGGTTCCTTCCGCGAGCCGGGGTGCCGGGCACTGCGCTCCAGGATAGCCACGAGATCGGACACGCGAACCGGTGGCCCCGCGCCCGTGGACGGGCGGCGCCCCCCCGGACGCGGGTCAGGACCAGTCGATGTGGGCGCCCCGGACCCACCCGGCGGCGCGCTCGTCGGCGGGCGTGGCCGGGCTCGTCCTGCCGGCCGGGTCGTCGGCCGCGGTGGCGTCGGGGCGGTGGAGCCGCAGGAAGAACTCGGCGTTCCCGTCCTGGCCGGCCAGGCCGGATCGGGTGAGGCCGCGGGGGGCGAGGCCGGCGCCCAGCGCGGCCGCGGCCACCCCGGCGACGGCGTCGCGGCGGGCGTCCGGATCGGTGACGACGCCGGAGCGCGGCAGGGCGCGCCGCCCGACCTCGAACTGGGGCTTGACCATGAGCAGCAGCTCCGCGCCGGGTCGGCACACGCCCGCGAGCGGGGCGAGGACGAGGCGCAGCGAGATGAAGGACAGGTCGGAGACCACCAGGTCCACCGGACCGTCGATGTCCTCGGCCGTGAGGTCGCGGACGTTGAGCCCCTCGCGCACGAGGACGCGGGGGTCGGCCTGGACGGGCGGGGCCAGCTGGTCGTGGCCCACGTCGACGGCGGCCACCCGTTCGGCGCCCCGCTCGAGGAGGACCTGGGTGAATCCGCCGGTGGAGGCCCCGGCGTCGAGCGCCCGGCGGCCGGCCACGGCGACGTCCGGGAATGCCTCGAGCGCGCTGACGAGCTTGTGGGCCGCACGGGAGACGTACCGCGGGCCCGGGTCGCGCAGGCGCAGCGTGGCGTCGGCGGCCACGCGGTCGGAGGGCCGGCGCACCGGGCGGCCGTCGAGGAGGACCTGCCCCGCGCGGATGAGCGCCGCGCCCTCCGTGCGGGAGCGGGTCAGGCCCCGGGCGGCCAGGGCGACGTCGGCGCGTGCGGTCTCAGCCACGCCGTGGGTCCGCGGAGCCCTCGGCCCCACCGGCGAGCAGAGCGGGCAGGTGCGCACGGACCCACGTGGGCCGGTCCGGCCCGGGGGCGGCGGCCGCGGTCTCGCGCGTGTCGATGCCGGTCAGGACGAGCACCGTGTCGAACCCCGCCGCGTTGCCGCCGCGGATGTCCGTGTCCAGGCGGTCGCCGACCACGAGGGGACGGGCCAGGCCGAGGGCCTCGGCCGCCGTCCGGAACAGTCGTGGCTCGGGCTTGCCCGCCGCGACGGGCGCGGTGCCGGTGGCCCGGCCCACCGCCTCGACGAGGGCCCCGTTGCCGGGGGCGATCCCCTCCGCGCGCGGGATCGAGGTGTCCAGGTTGGTGGCGACCCAGGTGGCCCCGGCGCGCACGGCGTACGCCGCCTCCGCCAGATCGGCCCAGCCGAGACCGGGGTCGAAGCCCTGGATCACCGCGTCGGGGCGCTGCGCCGCGGACGCGACCACCTCGTAGCCCCGCTCCTCGACCACGGCGCGCAGGTACGCCGAGCCGACCACGAGCACCCGGCCGGTGCGGCGGCCGAGCGTCTCCTCGAGCAGGTCGACGCCCGCCGGTGCGGAGCCGAAGACCTGCCCCGCCTGCGCGGGCACCCCGAGCGTGCGGAGATGCTCGGCCACAGACTCCGGCGCGCGGGAGGCGTTGTTCGTCACGAACCCGACCGGCACGCCCCGTTCCTGCAGCGTCGACAGCGTCTCGACCGCCCCGGCGATCGCGCCGCCTCCGGCGTAGACGACGCCGTCCAGGTCGCAGAGCAGCCCGTCGTGACCGGCGAAGAACGTGGCGCTCACCGCTCGTCTGCCTCCGGGGCCTCGAGGGCGTCGAACAGCGACAGCTGGTTCGGGTCGACCTCGTCCGGCGCGTCGACGGCGGCCGGCGGCTCCGTGGCGGCCTCCGGCTCCTCGGCCGGGGATCCGTCCGCCGTCGGCTCCGCACCGGCCTCGGCCGCATACCGCTCGTGGCGCCGTTCGCGGGGGGACGGGCGGCGGTCCCGGGGGTCCTCGACCGGCTCGGTGTCCACGTCGATGATCTCCGGGTCCGCGAACCCGCCCACGCCGAGGGCCTTCTCCGCGACGCGCACGGCACGCGCCCAGAGCCGAGCCTCGTCGCGGCGCCCCAGGGCGAGCAGCACGTCGGCCTGGCGCTGGAACAGCCGGGGAGAGAAGGGGTAGCCGCGCCGCCGGTCCAGTTCCGGGATCTGCAGGGCCTCATGGGCACCCTGAAGGTCGCCGGCGTCCTCGCGGATGCCGGAGACGACCATGGCCAGCTCGGCCCGCGCCGCCCGGTCCAGACGCGAGGCATCCACCTCGGCGGCCAGCTGCAGGGCCTTCTCCGTGCGGCCGAGGGCACGCTCGCTATCCACCTGCGCGGCGATGTGGGTGTCATCGCCCGTCATACGCCGGTAGGTGCGGAACTCGCGCAGCGCGTCGGCGTACTCCCCCGCCGCGTAGGCGGTGAGCGCGACTGCCTCGCGCACGCGTGAGAGGCGGCCGCCCTTGCGGGACGCGGCGAGGGCGTGCTGGAACGCCAGCGCCGGGTCGACGTCCAGGTAGCGGCCGGCCATCACGAGATGCTTGGCGACCCAGCTGGCAGGACGCTCGTCAAGGCCGTTGATCTCCTTGAGCGTGCCGCGGTCGAGCTCCTGGCCCGTCACGTCCGGGTCGATGTCCGGAGAGCGCTCCTGGTCCGCACGATTCGCCGCTCGGAGGTCACCGGGATTGTGCGCGGGTCGTTCGGCGCGGTCCTCGCGACGAGGGCCCGTCGGCGCACCGCGGCGCTCGGGGCGTCCGCCCCCCTGGCCCGGGCCGCGCCGCCGGTCCTCGTGAGGCCCGCCGGAGCGGCGCCGGTCACCGGCACCGCTGCGAGGACGTCCGTCGCGGTCACCACCACGACGCCGGCCATCACCGCCACCACGGGGCCCGCGGCCCTCGGATCCGCGGTCCTCGCGGCGCTCTCGGGGGGTGTCCTCAGCCATGGTGTCCTTCCTGGGCGTCACGCCGCGACGGTCCGCGGGAACGCGGTCTCTGTTCCTCATGTGCCGGCCTCGCGGCCGGGTCCTCAGGGGACCAGGCTAGTGCCCGGAGCCTGTGGCAGACCGTCCTTGCGGAGAAAACAGTCCAGAAATGCGGGAAGGGCCTCGCACCAACGGTGCGAGGCCCTCCCTCAAAGAATGTCCGGCGGCGACCTACTCTCCCACAACCTC
>NZ_JALJRH010000001.1:0-213399 GCF_024519775.1 Micrococcus sp. Mcc28
AGCGCCTCGCGCCACAGGCCGGCCACGACGCGCTCATCGTACGAGCGCACCCGGTCCCGCGCCAGGGCCGAGAGCGCGTCCCACCGCGCGTCGACGGCCGTCGCCTCCAGCACCCGCCGCGCCGCGGCGTCGGTGTCGTCGAGCACGAACTCCTCGCCGAACACGCCCCTTGCGCCGGGCCGGTCCCACACGATCGGAACTGCCCCGGAGGCCATCCCTTCCACCGGGGCCAGGTGGAAACTCTCCGTCGCACTCGGCGACAGCATCCAGCCGACCTTGGTGTACCAGGTCCCCATGTCCGCACCGAACGGTTCGAATGCGACAGCATCACGCAGATCCGAGGCTCCGAGTCGGGCCAGGAGGCCCGCGTATCCCTCACGCTCGTACATCTTGCGCCAGATGTGCGGGTACTCCCACGGCATGCGGCCACGGATATGGAGCGTGAAGCGGCCGTCCTCGGCGCGCAGGCGCCGGAGCAGGTCGATCGCGCGGTCCGGTCTTTTGAGCATGGGCACGATCCCTACCAGCCCCAGTCGGAATTGGCGGTTCGCCCGCCCAGGGCGCTCCAGGTCTGCAATGGACACGGCGTTCGGGACAACGCGTACCGCGTCCGGGCGGATGTCCATCGCGTCCAGGACGTGCCCACGGTTCAACTCTGAGACCACGACGAGAGTGTCGACCGTGGCTGTGTCGATGTCCGGAAGCCACGCGCCGCGCAGCTCGAACATGTGCAGCCGCACCACGAGCCGCTGGCCAGGCCGTTTGCGGTGGGAATACCAGACAGCGTTGGGGCCAGCCCATTCACAGATGACGACGTCGGCCCACTCAAGATGGGCTTCGGACGCGTCCTCGTCGTGAGCGTGCAACGACGTCCAGTGATCAATGCGCAACTCCACGTCCGGATCCGCGCGGAGCATGTCCACGAGTTCACCCGCGAATTTCAGGTCATGACCGGCAAGCACAATCCGCCGTCGCTGGTCACGAGGGGCGGCGAGAGCGCGAGGGCGTTCCAACGCGCCCACGCGTTCAATCACGGCCCGCAATGCGTCGGCGCGCGCGGACATGCGATACGGCGCGGCGGCCCGGAATACGTGCTCGGACAGGGCGTCGAGCCGCGGTGCAGCGGCGACAAGCCGATCCGCGATGTCTGCCGGCGTGTCGTCCAGCGCATCGACGAACAATGGATAGTCCGCGCCAAGCAGGTCTTCGTGGATGGTAGTCCGGTTAACCAGGGGCGGCACACCGAGAGCACAACTCTCGAGCACCTTCGTCGAGATCTCGAGAGACAGGTCGAGATCGGAGGCGCGCCACCCGAGGGATACGTCGGCGTCCCCCATGACCTCCATACTCTCTTCGCGGCTCAGAGCTCCCACCCAGGAGAATCCCGGCTCGTCGGACTCGAGCACGGCACGCATGCTCGATGCCCACCCCGGGTGGCGCGGTTCCCGGTGCACTTTGTCGCCCACCATGGTCAACGAGCTCTCGACTCCACGGTCGCGGAGCTCAGTGAGGATTTCGGGCATGCGGTCCGTCCGCCAGTCGTGGGCAAACTTCCCGGTGTACACAAGCCTCAAAGATCTGCGCTCCCGCGAGTCACTGCCGTGGGGACGGACAGAGTCGGGGATCATCGGGGACAGTAACTCGGTGCGACCCGCAGCTGCGGGCACGAGAGCCTCAAGGACCGCCCGCGCGTGCTCCGTCTGGGCCAGCATGAGCCGACTTCCCGCAGCCACCCGATTGAGCCGACGGATGAGATCATCAGGGAATCCTCCGCCGATATACCCGTACTCGGTGACGTACGACCACAGCCGGCCTTCGAAGGTGCCGCGCTCAACGATTTCGAGGCACATTTCACTACCACGGACAAGCAAGACATCGAAGTCCAACGCCGCGTCCAGCGCCTCCAAGGCTTCCGCCGCCTGTCCTCTCTCCATGGCATCCTCTGCCTCAGCCACCGGCGCGTCGTGGACGGTGACGCCAGACAGACGGCGGAGGGGGCCGCTCAAGAGATCCCGGGTCTCGACGGCCTTGAGCTGCACATGCACTTGGGCGCCTGTCAGGGACAGGGTCTCAGCGAGGGACGGTAACCAGATCGCCGACCCGTCCATGACATTGAGATTGACGTCGCCGTAGAGGAGGATGCGGACGTCCGCGATGTTGCTCGTGGGCGTGTCATGCACGGCTGGTCTCCTCCATGTCTCGCAGTAGGTCTGCGATCTCGGTGGGGGCGTCCCCCGCGTCTTCGGTGTGATGTCCGGCTGGCCGGGGAGTGCCCGGCTGCACGGGCATCAGTGTGGACTGCCGACGTAGCAGGAGCGCCCCGATCTCTGACCGGCGAGGGCCACGGTCGATAAGCCAGCAGGTGGCCCCAGCGCGATGGGCTGCATGCACAGCGGCGAGCACCTCGAGCAGCAACGCGACGCCCGAAGTGCTCAGCGCGCCATCCCACACGCCGGTGAACCCTTCCAGGTCGAGCACGAGCACGTCCGTGCGCTCCGCCACCGCCACGCTGGTCCCCGGCGTCATCGGCACGACGCGATGCCCTGCCCCTTCCAGCAGGCGGCGTGCGTCGGCGCTCAGGAGACCCACGACGGCCCGGTTCCCGGCCACGTCGCGTCCCAGGTCAGGACGCCCCAGCATCCGCTCCAGCCGTGCACTCCTCGCCGGGTCCGCTGCCGGAGTCGCGGCGGCTCGGCCCGGTGCGACACGGCCTGAGTCGCGGTCCTGCGCGCCACGGCCGGCCAGCTGGTCCGGTTTTGAGCTGACGGTCCAGCGCACCCCGAAGACTCCCCGGATCTCCTGCGCCACGGGCTTCGGCAATCTTCGTAGGAGCGCACCACCGCCGCGCCGCACGGTGCGTCGGGCCTGCGGTGGAAGGAATGCCGCCACGCGGCGAACCCCTCGTTGGAAATCAGAATTCGGCATTTTCAGCGTGTTGCCTTCTATGGTGATGAACAAAGAACAGCCCGTGGAGGCGAAACTCTCAGAGAGTACCAGGGCGTTTTGTGGTGGATCGGCCCCAGCCGCGGGGCAGCCGCCTCAGCCATTGTGGGAGGCCGCGTGCTTGGTCCTGGGCCGACGCGTCAACCCCGGCCAGGCGCCTGGCTCGTGGCCTTGCAGTGTCAGCCAGTCCGAGCGCCTCGCGCCACAGGCCGGCCACGACGCGCTCATCGTACGAGCGCACCCGGTCCCGCGCCAGGGCCGAGAGCGCGTCCCACCGCGCGTCGACGGCCGTCGCCTCCAGCACCCGCCGCGCCGCGGCGTCGGTGTCGTCGAGCACGAACTCCTCGCCGAACACGCCCCTTGCGCCGGGCCGGTCCCACACGAGCGGGACTGCGCCCGAGACCATGCCCTCGGCGGGCGCGAGGTGGAAGCTCTCGGTGGTGGACGGCGAGAGCACCCAGCCGATCTTCGTCAGCCACGAGCCCATGTCCGCCCCGAAGGGCTCGAAGGCGACGGCCTCGCGCAGCGGGCCGGCGCCGAGGCGGGCGAACAGGTCGAGGTAGCCCTCGCGCTGGAGGGGCTTGCGCCACTCGTGCGGGTACTCCCACGGCATGCGGCCACGCACGTGCAGGGTGAACCGTTCGTCATGGGCGCGCAGGACCTCCAACAGGTCCACGGCCCGGTCCAGGCGCTTGCGCAACGGCACCACGCCGACGAGGCCGAGCCGGAACCGGCGACCAGGCAGGCCGGGACGGTCCAGGTCGGCCACGGACACGGCGTTGGGGATCACCGAGACCCGCGCGGGGTCGATGGGCAGGTGCTCGCGGACCAGATCCCGGTACAGATCGGAGACGGTCACGAGGCGGTCCACGGCGTCGGTCTCGAGCGCGGAGAGCCAGCCGCCGCGCAGCTCGAACATGTGCAGGCGGACCACGAGCCGCTGGCCGGGGCGCTTGTGGCGGGCGTACCAGACGGCGTTGGGGCCCGCCCACTCGCACACCACGACGTCGGCCCACTCGACGAGGCGGCGTGAGGCGGCCTCGTCGTGGCGGTGCAGGCCCTGCCAGTGGTCGATGCGCAGCTCGACGCCCGGGTCGTCCCGCAGCAGGTCGACGAGCTCCCCCGCGAACTTCAGGTCGTGGCCGGCCAGGACCACGCGGGTGCGTGACCCGCCGCGGGCGGGCCGTCGGTCGAGCAGGCCGAGCCGGTCCATGACGCCCGTCAGGGCACGTGCGCGCGCGGCCACGCGGTAGGGGGCGGCGGCCTCGACGACGCGCCGCGAGAGGGCCGGCAGGTCGTGGCGGACGGCCGCGATGCGGGCGGCCACATCGCGGGCCGAGTCCCTCACCCCGTCCACGAACAGGGGGTAGTCGGCCCCCAGCAGCTCCTCATGCGCCACGGTCCGGTTCAGGAGCGGCGGCACTCCGACCGCGCAGCTCTCCAGCACCTTCGTGGAGATCTCGAGCGAGAGGTCCAGGGCGGGGGCGCGCCAGCCCAGAGAGACGTCCGCGGCCGCGGTGCGGGCCATGGACTCCTCGCGGGAGAGCGCTCCGGTCCACTCGAAGTCGGGCCGGTCCGCCTCGAGGCGGGAGCGCATCGCCGCCGCCCAGCCGGGCCGGTCCCGCTCGGGGTGGACCTTGTCCCCCACCATCGTGAGCGTGGCCGGGACACCGGCCTCATGGAGGGCGGTCAGCACGTCCGGCATGAGGTCGGTGCGCCAGTCGTGGGCGAACTTGCCCGTGTACACGAGACGCACCGGGCCGTCGGCGGGCACCTCGGCCCGTTCGGCCGGAGCGAGCGCGTCCGGCACCATCGGCGAGAGCAGCTCGGTGCGCCCGGCGGCGGCCGGGACCATCGCCTCGAGCACGGCGCGGGCCTGGGGCGTCTGGGCCAGCATCAGACGGCTCGCCGCGGCAATGCGGCCGAGCTCCTCGACGCGCCCGGCCGGGAAGCCGTCCTCCACGTAGCCGTACTCGGTCACGTAGGACCACAGCCGCCCCGGGAAGGCACCGCGGTCGGCGAGCTCGAGGCAGGCGTGGATGCCGCGCACGAGCACCACGTCGTACCGGGACTCGTCGTCCCGGCGGGCCAGCACATCCGCGGCACGGGAGGGGGTCATCCCCCCCTGCCCGGCCGCCGGCTCGGCGGGGAGCACGCGCACCCCCGTCAGGGCGCGCAGCGGAGCGGTGAGCAGGTCCCGGCGTTCGACGGCCTTGAGCTGGACGTCCACGCTCGCACCCGTGCGGGCGAGGGTCTCCGCCAACGAGGGCAGCCACGTGGCGGAGCCGTCGATGACGTTCAGGTCGACGTCGCCGTAGAGCAGGACGCGCACGCCGGCGGCGTCGGTCAGGCGGTCGGGGTGCTGCGTGTTCATGCGCTCTCCTCCGGGCAGGCGGCGAGGACATCGGCGATCCCCTGGGGTGCGTCGCCCGGGTCCTCGGTGAAGTGCAACGGCGTCCGGCCCGCGCCGGCCTCGACCACGATGACGTCCTCGGCGTGCAGCAGGGCGAGGGCCCCGAGCCGGTGCCGGTGACGGCCCCGGGAGAGCACCCAGACGGTGACCCCCCGCGCGGCGGCCGCACTCACGGCACCCCGCAGCTCGAGATAGAGGGCCGCGCCGGCGGCGTCGAGGGCCCCGGCCCACGGCCCGTCCACGCCGTCCACGTCCACGACGACGGCCTCCACGCGTTCGGCCACCGCACCCGCGGTGCCCGGCACGAGCGGCACGACGCGGTGCCCGGCGGCCGCGAGAGCCGCGCGCACGTCCGGGGCGGCGACGACGCCGACGGCGCGCCCGCCCTGCTCGGTGCGGGACGTGTCGGCCAGGCCCAGGGCCCGCTCGAGACGGGCCGCGGCCTCCGGATCGGCGCCGACGGCGGCGGCACCGCGGCCGGTGAGGGAGGCATTGCCGGGGCGGGTGCGGGCCGGCCCGCCCGCCAGGCCCAGGGCGTCGGCCGGGCGGGCGTGCGCCGGAGGGGCACCCCAGCGGATGCCGAACACACCGCGGACCTCCTCGGCCACCTGCGGCGGCAGCCTGCGCAGCAGCGCGCCTCCGGTGCGGCGCACCCGATGGCGCTGTTCGGGCGGCAGCAGGCGAGCGCCCGCGCGCGCGACCCGAAGGATGGACTTCCCAGCTGGCATCAGAACCGTTCCTCGGTGTCCCGGTGGAGTGCACCCGGCCGGGTGCGGCGGCGTCAACCCTAGCAAGGGGCCGACGTCGGGCTCAGCGACCGGCGACGCGGCGCAGCAGTCGCTCGTAGCGCCGGGCCACGGCCGGCAGGTCGGCGTGGCGGCGCACCCAGTCGCGTCCGCCCGCGCCGACGTCGGTGCGGTGCGGGTCGTCCGCGAGCGCCGTCAGGTGCCGCACCAGGTCGTCCACGTCCGGGCCGATGACGTCGGCGCCGCCGGCCGCCTCGAGGGTGCGGGCGGCCTCCCCCGTCACCAGGCCCGTGACGTGCCGGCCGACGGCGAGCACCTCGTAGGTCTTGGAGGGCACGGTGTGCCGGAAGCTCGGCCAGTCGGGACGCAGGGCCACCACCAGCGTGTCCGCCCACGCGTACTGCTGGGCCACGGCCGCGCCGTGGACGGGTCCGAGGATCTCGGCCGGCGAGCCGAGCTCGGCGTTGCGGGCCTCCAGCGCCGGACGCCGGGTCCCCTCCCCGACCAGCCGGACGCGCACCCCCGGCCGGGTGCGACGCAGCGTCGCCGCGGCGTCGACGAGTCGCTCGAGCCCCTGGCTCTCGCCCATGTTGCCCAGGTACAGCACGTGGAGCTCACCGGCGGCCCGCTCGCGCCGGGGCGCCACCGCCAGGCGGGCCAGGTCCACGCCGTTGCCCAGGGTGCGGACCACCCGCACGCCGCGCCCGCGCAGCGTCTCCGCGAAGCCGTTCGTGACGGTCACCACGAGTCGGGCCGCGCGTTGGCCGCCGGTCACGACGCGTTCCATCGCGGCGCCCAGCAGGCCCTGGTGGACCCCGGCCTCGTGGGCGAGGTCCGGCCAGGCGTCGCGCATCTCCAGCACGAGGGGGCGGCGCCAGAGGCGGGAGAGCACGACGCCGGGCACCACCACGGGCAGGGCGGGCACGGTGGCCACCACCACGTCCGGGCGTCGGGTGGCCATCCCGCGGGGGATGGCGAGCAGGGCGTGCACCACCGCTTCGGCGAAGCGGCCGTTGCGGCCGGCCTCCCCCAGGGGCAGGCGAGGCGTGGGCAGGACGCGTTCGCCGTCGGGGCCGGCGAAGGGGCGCACACCCCCGGGCGCGACGACGTCGACGTCCCAGCCCGCCGACCGCAGCGCCGCCACGACCGCGCCCCAGCGACGCGCGGGCGGGGTGCGCTCGGGCCGGTAGGAGTGGGAGACCAGCAGGAGGCGGGGGCGGCGCGGCTCAGTCGTCACAGGGGTTCTCCCCGAGGGCGGGTGCGGGCGTGGTGCCGGTCAGCAGGGTCAGCACGGGGGCGGGCCCGCCGGCGGCCTGGGCCTTCTTCTCCTTCTCGGGCTCGTGCTCGTCGACGTAGCGCTGGACGTCGTCGTCGGCGAGGGCGGAGCGCAGGTCCGCCAGCTTGTCCTCGTCGAGCTCGACGATGGCGTCGCCGTTCGGCCCCTCGGCGAAGCCCTTGCGGGGCACCGTGAACATCTCGACGTCCTCGCCGCGCACGTCGCGCAGCTGCCACGCGAGCGAGGCGATCACTCCGGACGTGAGCCCCTCGTCCACACCGAGGTGGTCGGAGAACGTGGCGACGACCTCGGTGGTGCGGGCGGGATTGCCCAGGATCTGCGGGCTGAGGAAGCGGTCCATCGCCCCGGCCAGGTAGCGCTGCTGGTTCTTCACGCGGGTGACGTCGCCGTCGTCGAAGGCGTGCCGTTCGCGCACGTAGCGCAGGGCGGCGGTGTCCTGCAGAAGGATGTGTCCGCGCGGGTAGTACGAGGGGTTGGCCTGACCGGAGGAGAAGGCCTGCGGGTTGCAGACCTCGACGCCGCCCAGCGCGTTCGTCACGCCCCGGAAGCCCTGGAAGTCGACCTCGAGGACGTGGTGGATCGGCACTCCCAGCAGCAGCTCCACCGTGTCCACGGCGAGCGCGTAGCCGCCCCTGTCGAAGGCCGAGTTGATCTTCGCCTCGCCGTGGCCGGGCACGGTGACCCACGAATCCCGCAGCACGGACATGACGTAGACCTGGCGACGGTCCGCGGGGATGTGCACGAGCATCATGGTGTCCGAGCGCTGGCCCATGTCCTGCTCGCCCTCGCCCTCGCGGGAGTCGGAGCCCAGGACGAGCACGTTCAGCGGGCCGTTGCCGGCCGCCTGCTCGAGCGCCCCCACGTCCACCGTCTGCCGGTGGTCGTCGAAGGTGCGCCCGAGCGAGCTCGTGTACCAGGCGCCCAGGCCGAGCAGCGCCGCGAGCAGGACGGCGAGCAGGCCGACGACCCACGGCCAGCGCCGGCGGCGCCGCGCGACCGGCGGGGCGTCGTCGCGCGGGGGCTCGGGGCGCGGCAGGGGCTCGGGCGTCCAGGACGCGGCCGGGGGATGGCTCACTCGGGTCTCCTGCTCGAGGTCGGGGGTCAGCCCAGTCTACGGACGCCCCGTCAGGCGTCGGCCGCCGCGGCCCGGCGACGGCGCGGCCTGGGCTGGCAGCGCGGGCACAGGTGGCTCGCACGGTTCATGAACGGCTCGCGGACGATGCGGGAGTCGACCCCCTCGGCGGCGCAGCGGCGACACGGCTGCCCGGTGCGCCCGTAGGCCGCCAGGGAGCGGGCGAAGTAGCCCGATCGCCCGTCCACGTTGACGTAGAGCGCGTCGAAGCTCGTGCCCCCCACCTCCAGGGCCCGGCGCATCACGTCCTGGACGGCCGCCAGGAGGCGCAGCGTGTCCGCCCGGCGCATGCGCTCGGTCGGGCGCTCGGGGTGCAGGCGGGCGCCCCAGAGGGCCTCGTCCGCGTAGATGTTGCCGATCCCGGAGACCAGCGACTGGTCCAGCAACGCGCGCTTGAGGGTGGAGCGGCGCCGTGCCAGGCGCGCGTGCACGGCCGCGGGGTCGAACAGCGGGTGCAGCGGGTCCAGGGCGATGTGGGCGGCCGTGGTGGGGATCCGCTCGCCGCCGGCGGCGTCGTCGGGCCGCAGCGCGTCGAGCCACCAGCCGCCGAAGATCCGCTGGTCCACGAACCGCAGCTCGCGGGCGGAGCCGTCCACGGCGGTGACGGGCAGGCGCAGGCGCAGGTGACGCTGGTCGGCGGCCCCCGGTTCGTCCACGAGGATCTGCCCGCTCATCCCCAGGTGCACGACGACGGCGTCGTCGCCCTCGGCCAGGGGCAGCCAGAGGAACTTGCCGCGGCGAGCCGGCTCGGCCAGCCGGGCGCCGCGCAGCCGCTCCCGGAGGGCGTCCGCACCGCCGGGGCTGCGACGCAGCGAGCGGGGGTCGAGGACCTCGAGCTCCGCGGCGACGGCGTCCGTGGCCCACCGGGCCAGGCCGCGCCGGACGACCTCGGCCTCGGGCAGCTCCGGCACGGGCTCAGCGCCCCGCGGCCGGCAGATCCGCCTCGAGGGCGGGCCAGGAGGCGGCCGCGGCGTCCCGCTCGGCCTGCTTCTTGGAGCTGGCGACGGCGGAGCCGTACTCGCGCTCGCCGACGACGAGGGTGGCCCGGTAGCGGGGGTCGTGCGCGGGGCCCTGACCCTCGATCGCGTAGCGGACGGCGCCGAGACCGTGGCGGCTGGCGGCCTCGGCCACGACCGTCTTCCAGTCGGTGCTCTCGCGCAGCAGGTCCGGCTCGTCCAGCAGCGGCACCACGTGGCGGTGCACGAGTGCGGCCGCGGCCACGGCCCCGTGGTCCACGTAGACGGCGCCGATGAGCGCCTCGAGGGTGTCGGCGAGGATCGAGTCCTTGTCCGCCCCGCCGGTGCGGCGCTCCCCCGTGCCCAGGCGCACGAAAGGGCCGATGCCGATCCGGCGCGCCACCTTCGCCAGGGCACGCGTGGACACGACGGCGGCCCGGCGGCGCGCGAGGTCGCCCTCGGCCAGGTCCGGGTACACCGTGAAGATGTGGTCGGTGACCACGTAGCCCAGCACCGAGTCCCCGAGGAACTCGAGGCGCTCGTTGGTGGGCAGCCCGCCCTGCTCGTAGGCGAACGAGCGGTGCGTCAGAGCACGTTCGAGCGTCCCGGCGGTGATGTGCACGCCGAGACGCTCGAACAGCTCTTCTGGCTCGGGCGCGGGCTCAGGCCCGCGACGAGCCGATGGGGACGCCATCTCAGGCGTCGGCGACCTTGCGGCCCTTGTACTCGAAGAACAGGGGGGTGCCGGCGGCGTCGGTCTTCAGCTCGGCCTGGTGGGGCAGGCGGTACGAGACGCGACCGTTCTCGACGGACTTCACCAGGGCGGGCGCGGTGGCCTTCCACTGCGACCGGCGGGCACGGGTGTTGGCACGGGACATCTTCCGCTTCGGGACTGCCACGACTATCTCTCTTCTGTCTCGGTGATGGAGGTCTCTGAGGTGCCCGCGAGGTGGGCCAGGGCGGCCCAGCGCGGGTCCACGCGCTCGTGGGCGTGCCCCTCGGGCGCGTCCTCGAGGCGGATGCCGCAGTCGGCGCACAGGCCCTCGCAGTCCGGCCGGCACAGCGGCTGGAACGGGAGGGCGATGACCACGGCGTCCCGGAACACGGGTTCCAGGTCCACGGTCTCGCGCACCACGAGCGGCTGCTCGCCGGCGTCGTCCTCGGACGTGCCGGTGAGGTACAGCTCCTGCAGGTCCACGGTGATCCCCTCGTGCAGCGGGCGCAGGCAACGGCCGCACTCGCCCTTCAGGGTCGCGTCCGCGGTGCCGGTGACGAGGACGCCCTCGTGCACCGACTCCAGACGCAGGTCCAGTTCGACGGGGTCCCCCTCGGGGATCCCCAGCAGCGGCGTGGAGACGCCCGCGGGGGCGGGCCACTCGGCCGTCAGCTCGCGCTGGACTCCGGCCCCGCGCGTCAGATCGCGCACGGGGATCACCCACGGCGAGTCGGCGCCGTGGTGCTGGATGCTGTCCATGGTCGCTCCTCTCGGCGGGTGGGACGGCGGGGGTACACGGCCCGTCCGCACGCCCTCAGCGGGGGTGCGATGCGGCCTGGACACGGGTCCAGCCACGACGGACCGACAGCCCATCCTACCGGGTGGGTCCGCCTCGGCCAAAGCCGGCGGCGTCCTGCGCGTCGCCGGCCCGGCTCAGAGCCCGGCGGTGAACTCCCGGAGCCAGGCCCGCAGGTCGGCCCCGAGGTCCTCGTGCCGGGTGCCGAACTCGATGACCGCCTGCAGGTAGCCGAGCTTGTCCCCCGTGTCGTAGCGGCGGCCGTCGAAGACGACGGCGTGCACGCCGCGGCCCTCGCCGTCCTCCGTGGCCAGCCTCTGCAGCGCATCGGTGAGCTGGATCTCCCCGCCGCGGCCGGGCGGGGTCTCGTCCAGCACGTCGAACACCTGCGGGGCCAGCACGTAGCGGCCGATGATCGCGAGGGTGGAGGGGGCGTCCTCGCGGGCCGGCTTCTCCACGAGGTCGGTGACGCGGACGACGTCGTCGCCCTCCCCCGGCACGGCCTGCACCGCGGCCACGCCGTAGGCCGAGACGGCCTCCTCCGGGACCTCCATGAGGGCGATCACGGAGCCGCCGAGGCGCTGCTGCACGTCGATCATGCGCTCGAGCAGCGCCTCGCCGTCGCCGATGATGTCATCGCCCAGCAGGACCGCGAACGGCTCCTCGCCGACGTGGCGGCGAGCGCAGTTCACCGCGTGGCCGAGCCCGAGAGCCTCGCCCTGGCGGACGTAGTGGATGTCCCCCACCAGGTCCGACTCGTGGATCTGCGCGAGCCGCGTGGCGTCGCCCTTGCGCTCCAGCGCGGCCTCCAGCGCGGGATGGCGGTCGAAGTGGTCCTCGAGGGCCCGCTTGTTCCGGCCCGTGATCATCAGCACGTCGGCGAGGCCCGCACGCCGGGCCTCCGTCACCACGTACTCGATGGCCGGCCGGTCCACCACCGGCAGCATCTCCTTCGGCATGGCCTTGGTGGCCGGCAGGAAGCGGGTGCCCAGGCCGGCGGCCGGGATGACGGCCTTGCGGGTGCGGGGGCGGGAGGGGGGCGGGACGGTCATCGGCGGTTCTCCTGCGGTTGATGCGGTGGGACGAGCGGAAGGGTGGCCCGCGGGTGGGCCGGGCGGGGTCAGGCCCCGCCGTCGAGGCCGCGCAGGACCGCGGCCGGGACGAACTCGGCGACGTCGCCGCCGAGTCCGTGGACCTCCTTGATGAGCGAGGAGGACACGTGGGTGTACCGGGCGTCGGCCGGGAGGTAGACCGTCTCGACCCCGGTGAGATGGCGGTTCATCGCGGCCATCGGGGCCTCGAACTCGAGGTCGGCGCCGCCGCGCAGCCCCTTGACGATCGCGTCCGCGCCGATCTGCCGGCAGAACTCGGCCAACAGGCCCGGGCCCATGGGCCGGACCGCGACACCGGCGAGGGAGGACACCGTCGCCTCGATCATGGCGATGCGCTCGTCCACGCTGAAGCGGTACGTCTTGGCCGGGTTGGAGGACACGGCGACCACCACCTCCTCGAAGAGGTTCGCGGCTCGCGCGATCACCTCGACGTGCCCCTTGTGGAGGGGATCGAACGAACCAGGGCAGACGGCACGACGCATGGGTGCCAGCCTAGCGGGGGCCGCGCCGAGCGGCGACGGACGCCCGTCCGGTCCGGCTCCGGCGCGTCGCGGTGGTGACGGACGCGGCATGCGCCGCCGTGTGCGGTCCGCGGCGATGGGTACAGTGCGGCCATGGACGGAACCCAGCCCACCCCCGGAGCAGCACGGCACGACGTCGACGTGGACGCGCCGTGGCGTCGCACGGCGGCGGCCGCGGGCCTGCTCGGTGACGCCGGCCCCGTGCCCACCGTGTTCGAGACGATGACGGGCCTCGCCGTCGAGCACGGGGCCGTGAACCTCGGCCAGGGCTTCCCCGACGCCGACGGCCCCGACGCGCTGCTGCGGCTGGCGGCCGACGCCGTGCTGGCGGGCCCCAACCAGTACGCCCCCGGCACGGGCGACCCCGCGCTGCGGCGGGCCGTCGCAGAGCACCGCCGGCGCCACTGGGGCGTGACGGAGGACCCCGCCACGCAGGTCATGATCACCACGGGTGCCACCGAGGGCATCGCCGCGACGGTCCTGGCGTTCGTGCGCCCGGGCGACGAGGTCGTCACGGTCGAGCCGTTCTACGACTCGCACGCCGCCACGATCGCCCTGGCCGGCGGCCGGCACGTGAGCGTGCCGGTGGAGGCGCCGGACTTCCTGCCGGACCCGGCACGGGTGGCCGCGGCGATGACCGACCGCACGCGCCTGCTCATCGTGAACACGCCGCACAACCCCACGGGCGCGGTCTATCCGCGGGAGCTGCTCGAGGAGCTCGTGGCCCTGTGCCGGTCCCGGGGCGTGCTGATCCTCGCGGACGAGGTCTACGACCACCTCGTCTACGAGGGCGAGCATGTCGGCCTGCGCTCGGTCGCGGGCGCCGAGGACATCGCCCTGACGGTCTCCAGCGCGGGCAAGGCGTTCGCGGTCACCGGCTGGAAGGTCGGCTGGCTGACCGGCCCGGCCGAGCTCGTCGGGGCCGCGCGCGCCGTCAAGCAGTTCCTCACCTACTCCTCCGGCCCCGCCTTCCAGCGCGCGCTGGGTGCCTATCTGCCCACCGACGACGCCGAACGGCACCTCGCCGGCCAGCGCGAGCGGTACCGCGACGCCCGGGATCGGCTCGTGGCGGGCCTGCGGGAGGCGGGCCTGGACCCGGTCGTCCCGGCGGCGGGCTACTTCGTCGTCGTGGACCTGGCCCCGTGGGGTGTGACGGACGCGGCCGAGGCCGCGGTGCGGTGGACGCGTGAGGCCGGCGTCACGGGCATCCCCGTGGGCGCGCTCTGCCGCCCGGACGGAGGCCACCTGCGGTCGTGGCTGCGGCTGGCGTTCTGCAAGTCCCCGGATGCGATCGACGAGGCGATGCGCCGCCTGGCCGAGGCGGCCCCGCGGCTGCGCGCGGCCTGACCCCCGACGCTTTCGTTGACGAAACGGCGGCCCCCGGAGCACTTTCGTTCGGGAAACGGCGGCCCCCGGAGCATTTTCGTTCGGGAAACGGCGGCCGCCGTGCTCGCGGTTCCGTGCTGAGCCCAGTCCGTTCCGCCCTCCCGTCTCCCCGGTGAGAACGGGCCGAGACGCCGCCGTTTCCCGAACGAAAACGGGCCGACACGCCGCCGTTTCCCGAACGAAAGCGGGTGGGCGGGGTCAGCGCTCGTCCTGCCAGAGGTACAGGGCGGTCTCGCCGTAGACGCGCACCTCGACCTCCTCGAGGCCGCGCGGCCGGCGCGGCGCCGCGTCCCGGGCCGCCCGCTCGAGCACGAGCAGCCCGCCCGGGGCGAGCCGCTCGGCCGCCGCCTCCACCACGGCCTCGAGCGGCGGGCCGGCCACCGGGTACGGCGGGTCGGCCAGGATCAGGTCCACGGGCGCGGCCTCCGCCGCGAGCGCCTGCTCCACGCTCCCGGCGCGCACGCGCACGACGTCGGCCCCGCGCGCCCGGTTGACCAGCGCGGCATTCGCGCGGCACGCGGTCACGGCCTTCCGGTCCCGCTCGACCAGCAGCACCGATGCCGCTCCGCGGCTGGCGGCCTCGCACCCCAGGGCGCCGGAGCCGGCGTAGAGGTCGAGCACGGCCGTCCCGTCCAGCCAGTCGCGGGCCTCGAGCCAGGAGAACAGGGCCTCCTTGGTGCGGTCCGTGGTGGGGCGCGTGCCGGTGCCGGGGACGGCGGTCAGGGGCCGCCCGGCGGCCGCGCCGGCGATGATGCGGGACATGGCTCAGCCCTTCTCGAGGTAGTCGGCGGCGGTGAGGTGCTCGGCCTCCCAGCGGGCCACCTCGGCGGCGAGCGCCGGGTGGGCGGAGAGCCCCGGGCCGGCCGCCATGACCTGCGCGACGGCGTCGGCGGCCACGGCGATCAGCGGGGCGTCGGCGATGACGTCCACGTGGTGCAGCCCCGAGGCCAGCCCGGACTGGGCGGCGCCGAGCACGTCGCCGACACCGCGCTGGGCGAGGTCCTCCTGCGCGATGCGCATGCCGTCCTGCTCCTGGGCCAGGACCTCGAGCCGGCGCAGCGACGGGTGCCCGTCCGGCAGGCGCGTGGCCAGCAGGCAGACCGCCGCCCCGGGCCCGCGGCCCACGCGGCCGCGCAGCTGGTGCAGGGTGGACAGGCCGAAGTCGTCGGCGTCGAGGATCGCCATGACCGTCGCGTTGGGCACGTCCACACCCACCTCCACGACGGTGGTCGCCACGAGCACGTCCGTCTCCCCGCGCGCGAAGGCCTGCATCGCCGCGTCCTGCTCGGCCTGGTCCATGCGCCCGTGCACGGCGTCGATCCGCAGCCCCGCCAGCGCCGGGAGACTCCGCAGCCGGGGTGTCATCTCCTCCACGTTGGCGTGACCCGGGTCGGCGTCGTCGGGGTCGATGCGCGGGCACACCACGAACGCCTGGTGGCCGGCCGCCACGTGCTCGGCGATCAGCTCCCACACGCGCCCGATCACGCGCGGGCCGTGGGCCATCCGCGCCACGTGCGTGGTGACCGGCTGTCGCCCCGAGGGCAGCCCCTCGAGCACCGAGAGGTCCAGGTCGCCGAACACCGTCATCGCCACGGAGCGCGGGATGGGCGTGGCGGACATGACGAGCAGGTGCGTGCCGGGGTTGGCCCGCCGCAGGGCCTCGCGCTGGTCCACGCCGAAGCGGTGCTGCTCGTCGACGACGGCCAGGGCCAGCTCGGCGAAGCCCACCTTCTCGGAGAGCAGGGCGTGCGTCCCGACGGCGATCCCGGCCTCGCCGGAGGCCAGGGCCAGCAGGGCCTCGCGGCGTGCGGCGGTCTTGAGCGAGCCGGTGACCAGCGCGACCCTCGTGGCCGGGCCGTCGCCGGCCCCGAGGGTGCCGGCCTCGGCGAGGGGGCCCATCAGGCGCAGCAGGGCACGGTGGTGCTGGGCGGCGAGCACCTCGGTGGGCGCCATCAGGGCGGCCTGGCCGCCGGCGTCCACGACCTGCAGCATCGCCCGGAGGGCCACGAGCGTCTTGCCCGCGCCCACGTCCCCCTGCAGCAGCCGGCTCATCGGGGCGTCCCGGGCCAGCTCGGCGGACAGCTGCTCCCCCACCGCCACCTGGCCGGGCGTGAGCGCGAACGGCAGGCGGGCGTCCAGGGCCTCGAGCAGGCCGCCGGGCCGCGGCGGGCGGGGCACGGCGGGCACCGCCCGCTCCCGGTCCCGGCGCCAGGCGAGCGCGGCCTGGACGAGCAGCGCCTCACGCAGGGCGAGCGCGGTCCGCGCCGGGCCGGTGGCGGCGACGTCGTGCGGGGCGTGCAGGTCCCGGTATGCCTGGGCGGTGCCCGGCAGCGGCGCGTCCAGGTCGAGCGCCGCGGCGGCCTCCGCGCGGAGCCGCTCGGTGAGCAGTTCCGGGATGCGGCCCAGGTCGACGGTCTCGAGCACCCGGGCGACGGCGGAGCGGACCGTCCACGACGGCAGCTTCCCCGTGGCCCGGTAGAGCGGGACCGGTCGCACGTCCACCTCCCCCGGGGCGACGTCGTCGTCCAGGAGGGCGAAGTCCGGGTTGTTCAGCGTGATCCGGCCGCGGTACTCGGTCGTGCGGCCCTGGAACATGGCGGTCATCCCGGGGGCGAGGCGGCGGCGGGCGTCGTGGCCGTTGAAGAAGGCCATGGACAGGCTCGCCCCCGGCACGCCGGCCACGGACGGGTCCGCGACGGTGACGTCCACGATGAACCCGGGCCGGCTGTGCATGCGCCGCGTGGTCACCGACTCCACGACGGCGACGACGGTCACCTCGGCGTCGTAGGGCAGCGCGGCGATGGGGGTGAGCTCGCCGCGCTCGATCCAGCGGCGCGGCACGTGGTCCAGCAGGTCCCCGACCGTGGTCAGCCCGAGCTCCTTCTCGAGGCGGGCGGGCAGCTTCCCGCCCAGCACCTCGGACAGGGGCAGGTCGGTGACGGGGGCCTCAGCGGCCATGGCACCCGTCCGGTGCGGCGTCGTCGCCGTGCGACGGCTCGGCCAGGTCGGTGACGGCCAGGCCCTCGACGTCGCCGGCGGCCCGCAGGGGGCCGATCGCGTCCTCGGCGCGGGGCACGTGCACGTGGACCCGCCACGGCACCCGGCCCTGCGCGTCACGGGCGGTCCCGACGGGGGCGAGGATCACGGCGTCCCCCACGTCGGTCAGCCGTCGGCGCAGCTCGGCCGCGGCGAGCGGGGTGAGGGCCAGGGTGCCCATCACCTCGACGGCCCCCGCGATCGGCGCCTCCGCCGCGGCGGCGGGCTCGCCCTCCGCGGCGTGGGCGCCCTCGACGTAGCCGGGGAGCGCGGTGGCCAGCTCCTCGTCCACGGGCGTGCCCGTGACGACGGAGCGCAGCGCCTCGAACACCCAGAGCAGCCCGACGGCGCCGGCGTCCACGACGTGCGCCCGGGTCAGCGGGGCGAGCAGCGACTCGGTCTCCTCCACGGCCTGCACGCAGTCGGCCAGCATGAGGGTCACGGCCGGGCCGAGCCGCACGGCCGGGTCCGCGTCCCCGGCCACCGCAGGCGTGTCGGGGGCCTGGGTGGACGAGCGCGCGAGGCTGCGGGCGGCCGCGGAGAGCACCGTGAGGATCGTCCCCTCGCGCGGATCCGACAGGGCCTGTCGGGCGGCCCGGTCGGCGGCCCCGAACGCCGCCGCCAGGGCGAACGCGTCGACGCGCGCCCGGCCGCGCAGGGGCTCGGCCATCCCCGCCAGGCTGACCGCGAGCAGCATGCCCGAGTTGCCCCGGGCGGAGTCCAGCGCGGCCGCGCCCGCGTGCGCGAGCACGGCGCCGGCGTCGTCCTGTGCGGGGCAGGCGTCGGCCGCGGTGCGGGCCGCCGTCAGCGTGGCCAGCATGTTCGTGCCCGTGTCCGCGTCCGGGACCGGGAAGAGGTTCAGGGCGTCGAGCCGCGGCGCGGCCCGGCCCACGAGCTCCTCCGCGAGCGCGAGCCAGTGCGGCACCAGCGACGGCCGGGACGGCGTGCTCACTGCGCGACGGCCTCCCCCAGGGTGCCGGTGCGGATGCCCTCGCCCAGGCGGGCGATCGCCGCCCAGTCCGGCCACACGACGTCCTCGCCGGTGTCCGTGTACCCCACGCCCACGGACGGCACCGTGCTGGTCACGATCGGAGCGTCGCGCGCATCGCGCAGGGACCACGCCAGGTTCGCGAGGGTGCTCGAGTCGAGCTCGTCGTCGAGGGTCAGGAAGGGGGCGAACTCCTCGACGGCGGCCTGCACGCGGCTCGGGTCCGAGAGGGTGTCGCGGGAGAGGAACGCGGCCACGATGGCCTTGACCAGGCGCTGCTGGTTCTCCACGCGGTCGAAGTCGCTGCGCGGCAGGTTGTACCGCTCCCGCGCGTAGGCCAGGGCCTTGTCCCCGTCCATCTGCACGGTGCCCGCGGGGAAGTCGATGCCGCCGGTCGAGACGAAGGCGCTGGGGTTGTCCACGCTGACGCCGCCCAGGGCGTCCACGAGGCCCTTGAAGCCGGCGAGGTCCACGGCGATCACGTGGTCCACGCGTGCCTGGAACATGTTCTCCGCGGTGGCCACCGTCAGCGGGATGCCGCCGTACTGGTAGGCGGCGTTGACCTTGTGGTCCCCGTGTCCCGGGATCGGCACCCACATGTCGCGCATGATGGACATGACCTGGATCTCGCTGCGGTCCCCGGGCACGTGGACCCACATGAGGGTGTCCGACCGGCCGGCGGAGTCACGGCCCTCCGCGCCCGCGTCCTCGCCGACGAGCAGCACGTCGAGGGCCTGCTCGTCCGCCTTCTCGTCCGCGTCCGGGGCGACGGGGCCCTGGGCGCCCTCGGCGGCCTGGTCCGCGTCCATGCCGGGCGGCGGCGCGGTGGGCTGCTGGGCGGACGCCCCCGCGGCGCCCGGGCGGCCCGACTCGGCGGGGAACGCGCCGCCGTCGAAGCGCTGGGTGTCCTGGTCGATGATCCGGGCGATCCCGCCGACGTACACCGCCGCCGCGATGCCCACGGCCAGCAGCGCCACGAGCACCACCGCCAGGGCGATCAGCCACGGGCGGCGACGACGACGGCGCCGCCCGACGGCGACGTCCTCCTGCGGGGGGCGGGGGCGGGGGTCCGCGGTGCTGCTCACGTGGGCTCCTGAGGCGGGGACGGGAACGGTCCCGCCCATGCTAGGGCACGGGCCCCCGCGGGTCCCGGCGCCGCACGTATCCTGGGCGGATGGAATCCCGCCGCCTGCGTCGTCTCGTGCCCCTCCTGACCGCGATCGCCCTCGGCGCCACGGCCTGCACCGGACGGGTGGCCACGGTGGAGGCCGCGCCCCACGCCGCTGACCCGGCGTGTGCCCCGGCCATGGTGGCCATGCCCGACGCCCTGGGCGACCTCGACCTGCGCCCCACCGACAGCCAGGCGACGGCCGTGTGGGGTGACCCGGCCGCCGTCGTCCTGCGCTGCGGCGCCGAGGTCCCCGGCCCCACCACGGACCGCTGCATCTCCGTGGACGGGATCGACTGGGTCATCCGGGACGAGGACGAGAACTGGCGGATCACCACCTACGGCCGTGACCCGGCCGTAGAGGTGCTGTTCGGCAAGGACCAGGCCAGCTCGGACACCGTGATGGTGGGCCTGTCCTCGGCGGTCGCGCAGATCGAGTCCAGCGGCGGCTGCGTCAGCGTGCAGGACGCCACACCCGTCGGCTGAGACCGGCGCGGGCCGCGTCAGTGCAGGCCGACGCCCCGCTCGAGGGCGAGGTCCAGCAGCTCCGAGATCAGATCGTCGTAGGACAGGCCCGTCCGCTCCCACATGGCCGGGTACATGCTGATGGGAGTGAAGCCCGGCATGGTGTTGATCTCGTTGACCACCCAGCGCCCATCCGGGGTGAAGAAGAAGTCGCAGCGACCCAGGCCGGATCCGTCCACGGCCTCGAAGGCGCGGATCGCCAGGGCGCGCAGCCGCTCGATCTCCTCCTCCGGCAGCTCGGCCGGGCAGGACAGCTGGGTGGTGCCGGTGTCCTGGTACTTCGACTCGAAGTCGTAGAACTGTGTCTCACCCTCGTCGTGGGCCACGAGGATCTCCCCCGGCAGCGAGGCGCGCGGGGCGGCGGAGCCGTGCCCGTCGAGGACGGCGCACTCGATCTCGCGGCCGACGATGCCCGCCTCCACCACGACCTTGGGGTCGAAGCGACGGGCCTCCTCGACGGCGGCGCGCAGACCCGCGGGCTCGGTGACGCGGGTGATGCCGAAGGACGAGCCGGCGCGGGCGGGCTTGACGAACAGCGGGTAGGCGAGCGCCCCGGCGCGGGCGAGGGCCGCCTCCGGATCGCGCGCCCAGTCGCGGGCGGTGATGGTCTCCCACGGGCCGACCTCGAGGCCGGCGGCCTGGAAGGCGACCTTCATGAAGTGCTTGTCCATGCCGACTGCGGAGGCGAGCACGCCGCAGCCCACGTAGGGCAGACCCAGCGACTCGAACATGCCCTGGAGGGTGCCGTCCTCGCCCCAGGGGCCGTGCAGCAGCGGGAACACCACGTCCACCGGGCCCAGCGAGGAGCCGTCGGCCGCGGTCAGCTCGACGGTGCCGTCCGGCAGGGCGCGCAGGCTCACCGGGGCCGCGGGCTCCGGCACCTCCGGCAGGGCGTCGCCGTCCAGGCGGAACGAGGCCACGTCCAGCTCGTCGTGCGACCACCGGCCGGAGCGGGCCACACCCACCGGCACGACGTCCCAGCGCTGACGGTCGGCCGCGTGCAGCACGCCCGCCGCGGTCACGCAGCTGATGGGGTGCTCGCTCGAGCGGCCGCCGAAGAGCAGGAGCACGCGGGGACGCGCGCCGGCGGCGGCCTTCGGGGCGGGGGTGGCGGTCATGCGGTGCGTCCTTCCGACTTCAGGTCACGGGCGAGCAGCAGCTCGGCGAGGCGGTCCACGGCCACGTCCCCGGCGACCACCCGGTCCATCAGCTCGCTGATGGGCATCTCCACACCGTGGGCGCGGGCGGCGTGCACGATGGCGGAGACGGACTTGATGCCCTCGGCCGTCTGGCTCATGGCGGCCACCGCCTCCTCCGCGCTGAGGCCGGTGCCGATGTGGCGGCCGGCCGTGCGGTTGCGGGAGAGGGGCGAGGCGCACGTGGCCACGAGGTCGCCCAGGCCGGCGAGCCCGGCCATGGTGGCCGGGTCGCCGCCGAGCGCGACGGCCAGCCGGGTGGTCTCGGCCAGGCCCCGGGTGATGACGGAGGCCTTGGAGTTGTCCCCCAGCCCCTGCCCGTCGCAGATGCCCACGGCGAGCGCGATGACGTTCTTCACCACGCCGCCGATCTCCACGCCCACGACGTCCGTGTTCGTGTAGGGCCGGAAGGTCCGGCCGGCCGTGAGGGCGGCGATGCGCTCCGCCGTCGCGCGCGAGGCCGAGGCGACCACCGTGGCGGTGGGCTCGCCGCGCGCGATCTCGAGGGCGAGGTTGGGTCCGGAGACCACCGCGAACCGGTCCGGGCTGAGGCCCAGCTCCTCCGCGCAGACCTGCGACATCCGCGCGTCGGTGCCGCGCTCGAGGCCCTTGACGAGGGAGACCACGACGGCGTCCGGGGCCAGGTCGGCGCGCACGGTGCGCAGCGTCTCGCGCACGTGCTGCGCGGGCACGGCCACCACTACGACGCCGGCGCCCCGGACCGCCTCGGCGGCGTCGGTGACGGCGCGCACGCAGGTGGGCAGGGTAATGCCGGGCAGGTACTCGGGGTTCTCGTGTCGCTCGGTGATGGCCTCGGCGACCTCGGCCCGCCGGGACCACATCACGATCTCGGACGCGCGGGCGGGCTCGGGGCTGGTGCTCAGGCCCAGGACGCGGGCGAAGGCCGACCCCCAGCTGCCGGCCCCGAGGACGGCGACGGTGCGCGGATCGCTCATGCCCCGGTCACCCGCGCTCCGGTCGTGGGATCCCAGCGGCCCTCCGGGGCCGGTTCTCCGCGCAGCTCGGCGACCAGGTCGGTGATCGCGGCCATCATGCGGCCGGTGCCCTCGCGCAGGGTCGCCGCCGTCACGGGGCGGTCCCGCAGGTCCGCGAGGTCGACGGGCGCGCCGACCCGGATCCGGGCGGTCTTGCGCGGGAGGACGCGGAGGGAGCGGCCGCCGTACGGCAGCAGCTCCTGGATGCCCCACTGGCCGACGGGGATGAGCGGGGCGCCGGTCTGCAGGGCGAGGCGCACGGCCCCGTTGCGCCCGGCCATGGGCCAGCCGTCGGGATCGCGGGTGACGGTGCCCTCCGGGTAGACGATGATCGCCCGGCCCGTGGCGACGGCCTCGCGGGCGGCGGCGAGCGAGCGGCCGCCGTCGCGGGTGCGCTCGACCGGGATCATGCGGGTGGCCTCGAGGACCTGCTTGAGCACGGGCACCTTCCAGAGCTCGGCCTTGGCGAGGAAGGTCGGCAGCAGGCCCTGGTTGTAGACCATGTGGGCCACGGAGAGCGGGTCCACCTCCGAGATGTGGTTGACGGCGAGGATCGCCCCGGTCTCGGGCAGGTGCTCGGTCCCCTCCCACACCTGGCGGACGAGGGCCCGCATCGCCGGTCGCACGATCACGCCCGGGATCACGTAGGGGGCCCGCGCGGCACGCGTCGGACGACCCCCCGCGGCGCCAGGGCTCTGCGCGTCCACGCCGCTCACCGGTCGCGTTCGGTCAGCTCGACGTCGGCGCCGAGGCCCTCGAGCTTCGCCATGAAGTGCTCGTAGCCGCGGTTGATGATCTCCAGGCCCGTCGCCGTGGAGGTGCCCTCGGCGGTGAGGGCGGCGATCAGGTGGGAGAAGCCGCCGCGCAGGTCCGGGATGTCGAACTCGACGCCGTGCAGCGGCGTCGGGCCGGAGATCACGGCCGAGTGCAGGAAGTTGCGCTGACCGAAGCGGCACGGCACGGAGCCGAGGCACTCGCGGTGCAGCTGGATGGAGGCGCCCATCCGCACGAGGGCGTCGGTGAAGCCGAAGCGGTTCTCGTACACGGTCTCGTGCACGATGGAGACCCCCTTGGCCTGGGTCAGCGCCACCACGAGGGGCTGCTGCCAGTCGGTCATGAAGCCGGGGTGCACATCCGTCTCGAGCACGAGCGGGTTGAGATCGCCGCCGGCGTGCCAGAACCGGATGCCGTCGTCGACGACGTCGAACTCGCCGCCGATCTTGCGGTAGGTGTTCAGGAACGCCGTCAGGTCGCGCTGCTCGGCGCCGCGGACGTAGATGTCCCCGCGGGTGGCCAGGGCGGCGGAGGCCCACGAGGCGGACTCGTTGCGGTCGGGCAGCGCGATGTGGTTGTAGCCGCGCATCTCGCTCACGCCCTCGATGCGGATGGTGCGGTCCGTCTGCACGGTGATGATGGCGCCCATCTTCTGCAGGACGGCGATGAGGTCGTGGATCTCCGGCTCGACGGCGGCGCCCTTGAGCTCGGTGATGCCCTCGGCCTTCACAGCGGTCAGCAGCACCTGCTCGGTGGCTCCGACGGAGGGGTACGGCAGCTCGAGCTTGGCGCCGTGCAGGCCCTTGGGGGCGGAGATGGAGATGCCGCCCGGGCGCTTGTCCACGACGGCGCCGAAGTTGCGCAGCACGGCCAGGTGGTAGTCGATCGGGCGGTCGCCGATCTTGCAGCCGCCGAGGTCGGGGATGAAGGCCTCCCCGATCGCGTGCATGAGCGGGCCGCAGAAGAGGATCGGGATGCGCGAGTCGCCGGCGTGGGCGTCGATCTCGGCGGTCAGGGCCGACTTCACCCCGGCCGGGTCCATCGTGATCCGCCCGGTCTCCTTGTCCCACTCCACGGACACGCCGTGGATCTCGAGGAGGGAGCTGACGACGTCCACGTCCTTGATCTCGGGGATGTTCCGGAGCACGGACGGCGAGTTGCCGAGCAGGGCGGCCACCATGGCCTTGGGCACCAGGTTCTTGGCGCCGCGCACGGTCACCTCACCGGTCAGCGGCTTGCCGCCATGGATGGTCAAGAGCTTCGCCATGCGCGTCCTTCCTCAGCGCGGCCGCAGGGCCACGGTCTCGGCCACTCCGCCGGAGCGGGGAGGTCTCTGAACGGGACCGCCCGCCGTGTGCGGCGGGCGGTCCCGGAATCGCCTCCCAGCATAGGGCGTCGCCGGGCACGCGCGGCAATGGTGCGCCCCCGGCGGCGGCCGGTCAGCCGACCGTGCGGGCCGGCAGGGTGGTGGGCTTGTACGCGGGGCGGTCCGCCTCGTAGGCGTCGATCTCGGCCTGGTGCCCCAGGGTGACGGCGATGTCGTCCAGGCCCTCGAGCAGCCGGCGACGGGTGTCGTCGTCGATCTGGAAGGGGGCGGTCACATCCCCGCACTCGACGGTGCGTGTGACGAGGTCCACGGTGACCGTGGTCCCGGGACGGTTCTCCAGCTCCTTCCAGATGCGCTCGACGTCCTCCTGCTCCACCTGAGCCGCGACGAGCCCCTGCTTGGCGGAGTTGCCGCGGAAGATGTCCGCGAAGCGCGGGGAGATCACGGCGCGGAAGCCGTAGTCCTTGAGCGCCCACACGGCATGTTCGCGCGAGGAGCCGGTGCCGAAGTCGGAGCCCGCCACGAGCACGGTGCCCCCGCTGAACGGCTCGGTGTTCAGGATGAAGTCGGGGTCCTGGCGCCAGCCGGCGAACAGGGCGTCCTCGAAGCCCGTGCGGGAGATCCGCTTGAGGTACACGGCCGGGATGATCTGGTCCGTGTCCACGTTCGAGGCGCGCAGCGGCACGCCGACGCCGGTGTGGGTGGTGAACTTCTCCATGGCTCAGGCCTCCTGGAGGGTGAGGGCGGGCAGGTCGGACGGGCTGGCGAGGCGGCCCAGCACGGCGGTGGCCGCGGCGACCACCGGGGACACCAGGTGGGTGCGCCCGCCCTTGCCCTGCCGGCCCTCGAAGTTGCGGTTGGAGGTAGACGCGCAGCGCTCCCCCGGGGAGAGCTGGTCCGGGTTCATCCCGAGGCACATGGAGCAGCCGGCGAAGCGCCACTCAGCCCCGAAGTCCTCGAACACCCTGTCCAGGCCCTCGTCCATGGCCTGCAGACGCACGCGCGCCGAGCCCGGCACGACCATGACGCGCAGCCCCTCGGCCTTGCGTCGGCCCCGGACGACCTCGGCGAACGCCCGCAGGTCCTCGATGCGGGAGTTGGTGCACGAGCCCATGAACACGGTGTCGACCTCGACCTGTTTCATCGGCGTGCCGGGGGCCAGGTCCATGTAGGACAGCGCCTTGCGGGCCGCCTCCTGGGCCACCGGGTCGGTGAAGTCCTCGGGCGCGGGGACGGTGTCGTTCAGGCTCACGCCCTGACCCGGGTTGGTGCCCCACGTGACGAACGGCTCCAGCGTGTCCGCGTCGATGACCACCTCGGCGTCGAACTCCGCGCCCTCATCCGTGGCGAGGGTGCGCCAGTGCTCGACGGCGGCGTCCCAGTCGGCGCCCTCGGGGGCATGGGGCCGCCCCTTCAGGTAGGCGAAGGTGGTCTCGTCCGGGGCGACCATGCCGGCGCGGGCGCCGGCCTCGATGGACATGTTGCAGATGGTCATCCGGCCCTCCATGGAGAGGTTCCGGATGGCCTCACCGCGGTACTCGAGCACGAAGCCCTGGCCCCCGCCCGTGCCGATCTTCGCGATGACCGCGAGGATGATGTCCTTGGCCGTCACACCCGGGCGCAGCGTGCCGTCCACGGTGACCGCCATGGTCTTGAAGGGCTTCAGCGGCAGGGTCTGGGTGGCCAGGACGTGCTCGACCTCGGAGGTGCCGATGCCGAACGCCAGGGCGCCGAACGCACCGTGGGTGGAGGTGTGGGAATCGCCGCAGACCACGGTGAGGCCGGGCTGGGTCAGACCCAGCTGGGGGCCGACGACGTGGACGATGCCCTGCTCGGCGTCGCCCAACGGGTGCAGGCGCACACCGAACTCGGCGCAGTTGGCCCGCAGGGTCTCGATCTGCGTGCGCGAGGTGGCATCCGCGATCGGCTGGTCGATGTCCAGCGTCGGGGTGTTGTGGTCCTCCGTGGCGATGGTCAGGTCGGGCCGACGCACCGGACGCCCGGCCAGACGCAGCCCCTCGAAGGCCTGCGGGCTCGTCACCTCGTGCACGAGGTGCAGGTCGATGTAGAGCAGGTCGGGGGTGCGGGAGGCGCCCTCGCCCTCGCCACGCACCACCACGTGTTCGTCCCAGACCTTCTCGGCCAGCGTCCTGGGCCGCGTCGTCGCCGTCGTCATGTGCCGCACCTTCCTGCTCACGCACCTGTCGGTCGTCGCCCGGCGCGGGGCGCCGGTGCTCACGGACCACTGTGGGGCGCGGCGGGGCCGTTCTCGACCACGCGGCGCGATATTCCATATCGTGAGATTTCGTCTCACATGCCGGACCTGGCGCCGGCCGGCCCGGTCACATGCGACGCACACCGACACCCCCGGTCCGTCCGAGCAGTGAGACGACTACGATCACCCCATGACCACCGAGCCCGTGCGCCCGCCCACCGAGGACGACCTCATCGGCCCCTCGCTCCACCGGCATCCCAGCGGCGTCGGCGTGGTGGACAAGTCGGTGGCGATCCTCGACGCGCTCGAGTCCGGCCCGGCCACGCTCGCCCAGCTCGTCACCGCCACCGGGATCGCGCGGCCCACGCTGCACCGGCTCGCGGCCGCCCTCACGCACCACCGCATGGTGGGCAAGGACCTGCAGGGCCGCTACGTGCTGGGCACCCGCCTGGCCGAGCTCGCCTCCGCCGCCGGCGAGGACCGGCTCACCACGGCCTCCGGCCCGGTGCTGCTGTGGCTGCGCGACGCCACGGGAGAGAGCGCCCAGGTGTTCCGTCGGCAGGCGGACTCCCGCGTGTGCGTGGCCAGCGCGGAACGGCCCTGGGGCCTGCGCGACACCATCCCCGTGGGCGCCCGCATGTCCATGAAGGCCGGCTCCGCCGCGCAGGTGCTCCTGGCCTGGGAGGACCACGAGCGGCTCGTCGAGGGGCTGGCCGGCGCCGTGTTCACACCCACCGTCCTCGCGGCGGTGCGGCGCCGCGGCTGGGCCCAGTCCCTGGCCGAGCGCGAGCCAGGGGTCGCCTCGGTGTCGGCGCCGGTGCGCGGTCCCAGCGGCCGCGTCATCGCGGCGGTCTCGATCTCCGGCCCCCTCGAGCGGCTCTCCCGCCAGCCGGGCCGGCTGCACGCGGACGCCGTCGTCTCCGCCGCGACGCGGCTCACCGAGCTCATCCGCGCCGGCGAGGCCTGAGGCCCGCCCGCGCCACCGACGGGATGCGCCGCAGAGACACCCCGTTCTTCCCGCGTTCACCCGCGGGGCCTAGCGTCGGCCAGGTCCCCGACCGCCGTCCCCCGCACCCTCGAGGAGTCCGCCGTGACCGAGACGACCGCGCCCGCCGCCCCCGCCGAGCAGGAGGCCGCGCCGCGGCTGTCCGTGATCGGCACGGGCTATCTGGGCGCCACGCACGCCGCCTGCATGGCCGAGCTGGGCTTCGAGGTGCTCGGCGTGGACGTGGACCCGGCCAAGATCGAGCGTCTGGCCCGCGGCGAGGTGCCCTTCCACGAACCCGGCCTGCCCGAGCTGCTGCGCACCCACGTCGCCTCCGGGCGGCTGCGCTTCACCACCGACGTCGCGGAGGCGGCCCGCTGGGCGGACGTCCACTTCATCGGCGTCGGCACCCCGCAGAAGGTGGGCGAGACCGCGGCGGACCTGAGCTACGTGGACGCCGCCGTCGCCTCCCTCGCCGCGGCGATCGACCGCGACGCGCTGATCGTCGGCAAGTCGACCGTGCCCGTGGGCACCGCGCGTCGCCTGGCCGAGCTCGTGCACACCGTGCGCGCCGAGGCCGGACTGCCGGGCGAGGTCGAGCTCGCCTGGAACCCCGAGTTCCTGCGGGAGGGCTTCGCCGTGAGGGACACGCTCACCCCGGACCGCCTCGTCATCGGCACGCACGGGCCCCGCGCCGAGGGCATCCTGCGCCGCGTCTACGCGCGGCAGCTCGCGGCCGACACCCCGTGGATCAGCACGGACCTCGAGACGGCCGAGCTGGTGAAGGTGGCCGCCAACGCCTTCCTGGCCACGAAGATCTCGTTCATCAACGCGTTCTCGGAGATCACCGAGAACGTGGGCGGGGACATCGGCACCCTCGCGGACGCGATCGGCCACGACGCGCGGATCGGACGCCGGTTCCTCAACGCGGGCGTGGGCTTCGGGGGCGGCTGCCTGCCCAAGGACATCCGCGCGCTCCAGGCCCGCGTCTCCGAGCTGGGCCTGGACCGGACCATGCGGTTCCTGGCGGAGGTGGACGACATCAACCTGCGCCGCCGTGACCGCGTGGTGGACCTGGCGGTGCAGGTGCTCTCCGCGGCTCGCGACGGCCGCGTCCGCCGGGCCGACGCTTCCGGGACCGCCCCCACCCCCGCGAGCGTGCAGGTGCTCAACGGCACGCGGATCGCCGTGCTGGGCGTCACGTTCAAGCCGGACTCCGACGACGTCCGGGACTCCCCCGCCCTCGACGTCGCCAACCGTCTCTACACGGCCGGCGCCGACGTCCGGGTGTACGACCCCGAGGGCAACGCCAACGCGGCCGCCCGCTTCCCGCGGCTCGACTACGTGGACTCTCTCGAGGCGGCCGTGGACGGCGCCGAGCTGACCCTGCTGCTGACCGAGTGGCGCCAGTTCCGCGAGATGGATCCGGACGCCGTGGGCGCACGCGTGGCCTCCCGCCTGCTGATCGACGGGCGCAACGTCCTGGACGCCGCCGCGTGGCGCGAGCACGGGTGGGACGTCATCGGCCTCGGCCACCGCTTCGACCCGGAGCGACTCCTCCGCGCGGCCTGACCCGCCCGCGGACCCCGGCCCGGGCGTTCAGCCGGCGAACGGGTCCCAGCCGGACTCGGACAGGGGCCGGTGCCCGGCCGGCGGCCGGGCCCCGGCCGGCACGAGCCGGCCGATCCGCGTGAACCCCCGGGGCAGCTCGGTCTCGGGCCACGCCAGCCCCAGGAGGCCGTAGTCCTCGCCCCCGCCGGTCACGAGCGCCTCCGGGCTCGTCCCGGCCAGGGCGGCCACGCGGCGCAGGGGTGCGGCGGCCTCCGCCAGCCAGGCCTCGTCCAGCCACGGTGCCGGCGCGGGGCCGGCCCCGCCGGTGGCGGCCGCCATGCGGTGCGCGTCCTTGCCCAGGCCGTCGGAGACGTCCATGAGGGTGAGCAGGCCGGCCGTCACCGCGGCGGGCCCGAGGGCCAGCGGCGGGCGGGGTCGCAGCTGGGCGCGGACGGCGCGGGCGAGCTCCCGCGGTGACGGCCGGTCGGCGGCGGGGAGGGCGTCCGCCCGTCGCTCCAGCTCCGCGCGGTCGGTAAGCAGCAGGGTGAGCCCGGCGGCGGCCCACCCCGGCCCCGAAGGCGCGGCGGCCCGGGGACCGTCCGGCACCGCCTGGGCATGGACGAGGTCGGCGCCCTCGGCGAGCACGCGGTCCCGGTCCGCCGCGGCCGGCGTGCGGCGCAGCACGCCGCCGGGGTGCGGGTCCCCGAGCACCGTCACTGCGGCGTGGACCCGTCCGCCGGTGCCCAGGTCGCCCCCGGCCACCCGGCAGTCCGGCGCGCCGAGGTGACGCACCGCGCCCACGATGCCCGCGGCGAACGACCGCACCCAGGCGACCGGCGTCGTCGGCGGCAGGGTGAGGGCGGTGACGAGCGCGGAGGCGGTCCCGCCCATCGCGTTGACGTCCGAGAGGTTCTGGGCGACGGCCTTCCAGCCGGCGTCGTGGCCGCGGGTGCGGGGACCGGCGGGCCAGCGGTGCAGGAAGTCCGTGCCCTCCCCCATCGCGTCCGTGGAGATGAGCGTCCCGCCGCGGGGCGCGGGCACGAGGGCGGCGTCGTCGCCCGGGGCGACGGTGCCGGCGGGCCAGTGGCCGTCCCGGACGGCGGGGGCGAGCCCGGTCAGGACGACCTCGAGCAGCTCGGCCTCCGTGAGGTCGCCGACGGTCGCCCCCGCCGCAGCCGCGGGGTCGCGCATCGTCATCGGCGGCCCCGCCGGACCGGGACGCCGGAGGCCCGGGCGAGGGCGTCGCGGAAGGCGTGGAAGCGGTCCACCTCGGCGCGCACCGGGTCGACGACGAGCCGCCGGCCGACGTCGGTGGTCGCCTCCTCGAGGCGGCGGCGCGCGCGGCGTCCCCGCGCCGCGGCGGTCCACCGGGTCAGGGGGATCGCCAGCAGGGCCAGCAGCACGCCGAGCGCGAGGCCGCCGACGAGCAGCAGGGTCGGGAGGGGGAAGCCCTCGACCGTGGGCGCGGGCGGCAGGGGGAACTGCAGGTATCCGGCCAGGGCGAGGACGCCCAGCCAGCCGGCGCCGACGACGGCGGTGAGGAGGGCGAGCCACTGCAGCATGTCGAGCACGGGGTGCCACCAGCTGCCCCGACCGGCCCCGAGGTCGGTGGCGGCGATCGCCTGGTCCACGGCGCCGGGGAGCTCCTCGGCGTGCTCCCGGCCCGCGTGGCGGATGGCGGCGGCCCACGGCTCGGAGGCCCCCGCGCCGGCCGCGGCGGCCAGCGTGCGGACCGCGCCGTCGACGACGGCCCGCTGGGTGCCCGAGCGCTCGGGCAGGGAGGTGCGGTGCAGCGCGGGGTCGCGGGCGACCTCGTCCCGGTCGCGGCGAGGCGCGGCGCTCTCAGGCATCAGGTGCAGGCGCCGCAGGGGGTCCGCGCGGAAGGAGTGCATCCAGCGCAGCACGGGCCAGCTGGTGCGCTTGGCCGAGCGCAGCCGGTACGAGCCCTCGACCGCCCGGACGACGGCCGGCACACCGCCGGCCACGGCCAGCTCGCGCCCGAGCCGCTGCTCGTCCCCGGGGCCGACACCGGCCGGCTCGCCCTCGCCCGAGGCGGCGGCGAGGTCCGCGGCACGGGCCGCGACGTCCGCGCCCAGGCGCTCGGCGGCCGCGCCGCGCTGGGCGACGATCGCCGCGACCTGCCGGCCGACCTCCTCCAGGCCCTCCCCCGTGCGCGCGGACACGGGCAGCACCCGGACGTCGCCGAGGCCGTGCCCCGAGAGCATCCGGCGCAGCGAGGCCAGCACGACGTCCCGGTCACGCACCGAGAGCCGGTCCACCTGGTTGAGCAGCACGAGGGTGACGGCCGCGTGCGAGCCCATGGTCGCCAGGAACTCGCGGTGCAGCACGGCGTCCGCGTACTTCTCCGGGTCCACGACCCACACCAGCACGTCCACGTGGCCGGCCAGCCGGGAGGTGATCTCGCGGTTGCCCCGCTCGACCGAGTCGATGTCCGGCAGGTCCAGCAGGATCAGGCCGGTGGCGTCGGCGCCGTCACGGCGGCCGACGCCGAGGAAGCCGGGGCGGCCGTCGTCGAGCACGGGCGCCTCGTCCAGCAGGTGGCGGCGGCGCACGCCGAGCCAGTCGAGCAGGGCGGCCGCGCCGCCGCCCTCGCCGGTGCCGTCGCCGTGCTCCGCGTCCGGGTCCAGCCCCTGTCCCCGGCCCACGCCCCAGACCGCGGCGAGCGGTTCGGACGTGGTGGGCCGGGTGGCGGCCACGCGGGCCAGGTCGCGGCCGGTGAGCGCGTTGAACAGGGAGGACTTGCCGGAGCCCGTTGCCCCGAAGAACCCGACCACGGTGTGCTCGGCGGAGAGTGCCTGGCGCTCCCCGGCCGCGCGCACGGCGGCGTCGGCCCCGGCCACGACGTCCTCGGGCAGGCGGCCCGCGGCCAGTTCGGCGGCCTCGCCGAGGGCGTCCAGGCGGGGGGCGAGGGCGGGGGTGTCGCGGCGGCTCATCGGGGCTCCTCCCCCGCCTCGGCGGCGGACGGGGCGTGCTCGGGCCCGGTCGGGCCGTCGACGCCGGCGGCCACCCCGCGGCGCAGCACCGGCACGAGGGCGCGCAGCTCCTCGGTGGCCTGCGGCTCGCGTTCGAGGTGGAGCAGCGGCAGGAAGCGGTCCGCGAGCACGGTCTCGAGGAAGGCCCGCACGCGGCGCTCGAGCAGCTCATCGGCCCGCCGGGCCATGCGGCGCACGGCGTCCTCGCCGAAGATCGACTCGAGCAGCTTCTGACCGACGACGGCGGCGCCGCCGGCGATGCCGACCTCGATGCCCGCGAGTCCGCCGGTGGAGGCGAACGAGATGATCATGAGGGCCACGGCCGCGCCGTTCACGCCGGTGGCCGCCAGGCGGGCGCGCGTGCGCTTGCCCGCGCCCTCCTCCTGGATCAGCGCCAGCACGTCCGTCTGCCAGTCCCGCACGACGTCGGCCGCCCGCGCCGACGCGTCCGGCGTCAGGGCGCCCAGGTCGCGCCCGGCCACGAGGGCCCGGCCCGCCGGCTCGGACGCCCAGCGTCGCTCGATCTGCTCGGCGGCCGCGGCGGCCGCCTCGACCATCACGGCGTGCAGGCCGGTCTCCAGTGCGGACTCGACCTCTTCGGGCGGGGCCGGGCGTCCGCGCACGAGGGCGCCGAGGCGGTCCCGCAGCCGGCCGATCGTGGTCTCGACGCCGCGGAAGAACTCCCCCGTGCCGACGAAGTCCTGCCAGCGGGAGAGCACCTCGCCGCGCAGCAGCGTGCCGTCCGAGGTGGCCTCGCGGACCCGGCCGACGGCCTGGTCCGTGGAGTCCCCCACGATCCGGGCGAGCAGGTCCGCGGCGTGCCGCTGCTCCTCCTCGGCGCGGGCCAGGTCGGCGACGCGGGCGGCCAGCTGGCCCAGCACGCCGTCCACGGTCCGGCGGGCGACGGCGCCGCGCGCCTGGGCGTCGGCGGCGAGGGTCTCGAGCCAGGCGCGCAGACCCGCGACGTGCTCCTGCGGGAGCAGGCCGCGCTCGTCGAAGCGGGTCTCGGGGATCACGTGGATCCGGGCGTCGGCGAGGCCGCGCTCGGTGAGCATGCGCCGCAGGTCCGGGGTGATGTCCTCCGCCGCGCCCTCGGGCACGCGGCCGAGCACGACGGCCACGGTGATGTCGCGGGCGGCGGCCTCGTCCAGCAGCTGCCAGGGCACGGCGTCGGCGTAGCGGTGCGCCGTCGTCGTGAAGATCCACAGGTCGGCGGCCTCGAGGAGCTGCCGGGCCAGCGCGCGGTTCTGGTCCGCCACGGAGTCGATGTCCGGGGCGTCCACGAGGGCGATGCCCGAGGGCAGTGCGGGCTCGGCCACGAGCGCGACCGTGTCCATCGCGGACTGGTCGGGTTCGACGGGGCCGGCGGCCGCGTCGCGGTGCACGCTGACACGGGCGAGGTCGGGCAGCACCCGCGGGCCCGTGAACCAGTGGGCGTCGGCGGGGTTGTGCAGCAGCAGCGGCTGGCGCGTGGTGGGCCGCAGGGCGGAGGAGCGGGAGACCTCGTGGCCGACGAGCGCGTTCACCAGCGTGGACTTGCCCGCACCGGTGGAGCCGCCGACGACGGCCAGCAGCGGCGCGTCGAGCGAGTCGAGGCGGGGCAGCACGTAGTCGTCGATCTGGTGCAGGGTGCGCTCGCGCTCGGCGCGGTCCTGCCCCGCAGTGACGGTCTCGAAGGGCAGCTCGAGCGCGGCGAGGTGCTCGCGCACGCGGCGGACGGCCGTGTCGACACCGAGGTCCGGGGCGTTCTGATCCGTGTGTGGCACGTGGGCCATCGTCTCACGGGCGCGCACCGGCCGCCCATCCCGCCGGCCCGGCGGACGGAAACGACGGAAGCCCGGTCCGCAGGGACCGGGCCTCCTGTCACTCGGGTGACCCCAGCGGGATTTGAACCCGCGTTACCGCCGTGAGAGGGCGGCGTACTAGGCCGCTATACGATGGGGCCGAGCGCGCTGTCCGCGTGTGCGGAAGCGATGCCGTGGAGACCTTCTTCTGCGCCTGCGTCTCCTGTTCAGGCGGCGGATGCGTTCATCCGCCCGTGCCGTTCCGGTCCGAGGACCGGGCGACGACTGCGTGACCCCAGCGGGATTTGAACCCGCGTTACCGCCGTGAGAGGGCGGCGTACTAGGCCGCTATACGATGGGGCCGTGCGCCACGTCCGAGCGTCTCCGCCCGTGCGCGTTCACTGAGTCCGAAGACTCGCTGGGGTACCAGGACTCGAACCTAGAATGACGGTACCAGAAACCGTTGTGTTGCCAATTACACCATACCCCACTGTCGGTCAAGCATGCCTGACCGATGTGCATCATATTCATGAGCTCGGTGTTCCCGGATCTCTCCGGCAACGAGTAAGAACTCTACACCCTCCGGGCGGCGCGTGCAAAATCGGCGGGTCAGGCCGCCAGCCAGGTCCACAGCCCGCCGATCGCCCGCATCCGCCAGCATGCGTGCTCCTCGTCCCAGAGCGGCTCCTCCGCCCCGCCGTGGGCGGGGGCGTCGGGGCTCATCCACACCGGGACGAGCCCCGCCGACCGGGCCCCCTCGACGTCGTGGTGCAGGCTGTCCCCCACCATGAGGGTGCGTCCCGGGTCCGTGCCCAGGCGGGAGCAGCCGGCGAGGAAGGGGGCCGGGTCCGGCTTCGGGGCCCCGGCCGTGTCCGAGCCGATCAGCACCTCGACCCACTCCAGACCGAGGGCGTCGGCCTTGCCGCGCTGGTAGGCCTCCACGTTGTTCGTGACGATCCCCACGCCACGGCCTGTTCCCCGCACCTCGGCGAGCACGTCGGCGGTCGCAGGGAACAGCGCCCAGTGCCCGCGCACGACCTCTTCGTAGTCGGTGGTCCACAGGCCGTCGAGCGGGGTCGCCGCGTCCTCGGGCACGCCGAGCGCGCGCAGGGCGTCGGCCACGCGGGCCAGCCGCTGCTCCTCGAACGTCAGCTCCCCGGCCACGTAGCGCCCGTAGTGGCCGCCGGCGTCGGACGCGAAGGCGTCGGTGGCCTCGGCCAGCACCGCCGGGTCGACGTCGGCGGCCCCGGCCCACTGCCGGCGCACCGTCGCGTCGAACGCGGCGTGCTGGGCGGAGCGCAGATCCAGCAGCGTGTCGTCCAGGTCGAAGAGGACGGCGTCCCAGGCCGGCGGCGCGGGCGCGCCCGCGGACCCGCCGGCCGGCGTCGTGCTGGCGTCCCGGCTCATGCGTCGGTGGGCCGGCCCTGGTCCAGGCCCTGCTCCGCGGCGAAGCGGTCCAGGCGGGCGAGCGCGGAGTCGCGGCCCAGGATCTCGAGCGACTCGAAGAGCGGCGGGGACACCTTGCGGCCGGTCACCGCGACGCGCACGGGGCCGAACGCCTGGCGCGGCTTGAGGCCGAGACCGTCGATGAGGGCGGCCCGCAGCGCCGCCTCGATGCGCTCGGTGGTGAACTCGTCCTCGGGCAGGGCGGCCAGCGCCTCCCGGGCCGCGGCGACGGCGGCCCCCAGGTCCGCCGGCATGCCCTTGAGGGCGCCCTCGGCCGTCCGGACGTCCCGGTCCGCCGTGAAGAGGAAGGCGAGCATCTCGACGGCCTCGCCGAGCAGCTGCACGCGCTCCTGCACGAGCGGGGCCGCGGCGGTGAGGATCTGCATCTCCCGCTCCGTCAGGTGCTCGCCCACGAGGCCGGCCGCGTGCAGGTAGGGCACGAGACGGTCGCGGAAGTCGGCCACGTCGAGCATGCGCACGTGCGTGCCGTTGATCGCGATCGCCTTCTTCTCGTCGAAGCGGGCGGGGTTGGCCAGCACCTTGTGCACGTCGAAGTGCTCCACGAACTGCTGCGGGGTGAAGATGTCCTCGTCCGCGGAGAGGGACCAGCCCAGCAGGCCGAGGTAGTTCAGCAGGCCCTCCGGGATGAAGCCGTTGTCCCGGTGCAGGAACAGGTTGGCCTGCGGGTCGCGCTTGGAGAGCTTCTTGTTGCCCTCGCCCATCACGTAGGGCAGGTGGCCGAACACCGGCATGTACCGGGCGACGCCGATCGCGTGCAGGGCGCGGTAGAGCGCGATCTGGCGCGGAGTCGAGGAGAGCAGGTCCTCACCGCGCAGCACGTGGGTGATGCCCATGAGCGCGTCGTCCACCGGGTTCACGAGGGTGTACAGCGGCGAGCCGTCCGCGCGCACCACCACGAAGTCCGGCACGGAGCCGGCCTTGAAGGTGATCTCCCCGCGCACCAGGTCGGTGAAGGTGATGTCCTCGTCCGGCATGCGCAGCCGCCAGACCGGCGCGCGGCCCTCGGCCTCGAAGGCGGCGATCTGCTCGTCCGTGAGGTCGCGGTCGTGGCCGTCGTAGCCGAGCTTGGGGTCGCGGCCGGCGGCCCGGTGACGGGCCTCGGTCTCCTCGGGGCTCGAGTAGGACGGGTAGATGTATCCGCCGGCCTTGAGCTTCTCGATCACGTCCGCGTAGATCTGCCCGCGCTGGGACTGACGGTACGGCTCGTGCGGGCCGCCGACCTCGACGCCCTCGTCCCAGTCGATCCCGAGCCAGCGCATCGCCTCGAGCAGCTGCTGGTAGGACTCCTCCGAGTCGCGCTTGGCGTCCGTGTCCTCGATGCGGAACACGAGGGTGCCGCCGGTGTGCCGCGCCCAGCCCCAGTTGAACAGGACGGTGCGGATCAGCCCCACGTGGGGGGTGCCGGTGGGCGAGGGGGCGAAGCGCACGCGCACGGGGGTCTCGGCGTCCACCTGGGGGACGTCGGCGAAGGGGGCGGGGGCGTTCTCGGACACGGGAGCGGTGGCGTCAGTCATGATGCCCCTGAGTCTACGCGGGGCCCGGGCGCCGTCGTCGGGCGCCCGCGTCAGCGGCGGAAGACGGTGGCGAGCACGCCGATGCCCTCGACCTCGGCCTCGACGCGCTGGCCCTCCTGGACCGTCCCGACCCCGCCCGGGGTGCCGGTCAGGATCACGTCGCCGGGCAGGAGGGTGAACATCTCCGAGGCCGCGGCCACGAGCTCGCGGACGCCGAAGACCATGTCCGTGGTCGTGCCGTCCTGGCGGGTCTCGCCGTCGAGCCGGGACGTGATGCGCAGGCCGCCGGCCGGCTCCACGTCCAGCTCGGTCTCGATCCACGGGCCCAGCGGGCAGGCGCCGTCGAAGCCCTTGGCGCGGGCCCACTGCAGGTCGGTGCGCTGGGCGTCGCGGGCGGTGAGGTCGTTGCCCACGGTGTAGCCGAAGACGACGTCGTCCACGCGGCTCACCGGCACGTCCTTGCAGATGGTGCCGATGACGACGGCGAGCTCGGCCTCGTAGGAGACCTCGTCCGACCAGCTCGGCAGGGTCACGGGCTCGTTCGGACCCACGACGGCGGTGTTCGGCTTGAGGAAGAACTGCGGCGAGGCGGGGACCTCGTTGCCGAGCTCCTTCGCGTGGTCGGCCCAGTTGCGGCCGACGCCCACGATCTTCGAGCGCGGGATGATCGGGGCCACGAGGCGCACGTCCTCGAGACGGTGTGTGGTGCCGGTGGGCTGGATCCCGTGGAAGAACGGGTCGCCCTGCAGGGCGGTGACGGTCAGCTCGGCGGGGTCGGCGTCGGCCGGGCCCTCCACGATGCCGTAGGTCGGTTCGGCCTGGTCCACGAAACGGGCGATGCGCATGGCCGCCAGCCTAGTGGGTGAGCGGCGGGCGCCGTCGCCGGACACCCCACCCGATGCCGACCCCGCTGACGCCGCGAGCCAGACGATTCGGCCGCGGCGGGCAGCCTGAGGCGACCGATTCGTCTGGCTCGCGGGCGGATTCGTCTGGCTCAGCGCGGTGGGGTGCGGTGCGGGGCGGGTCGAGACCGCTCAGCAGCAGCGGCTGCCCGGATTGGCCTCCTGGCGCGCGTACTCGGCCCGCCAGAACTCCCGCTCGGTCATCGGCGCGCGCTCCGGATGGTGGGCCCGGTGGTGGGCCACGTACGCGTCGTACTTCCCCTCTCCGGAGAGCTGGCGGACCCACCAGCGCACCCGGGCCCACACCCCGGGCCGAGACGGGCCGGCCGGGCCCTCCGCGGTGGAGGGCCCGGCCGGCGTCGCGCGCGGATCGGCCACGTCAGTGACCCCGCACCGGCTGCCGGTCCGCCGGCAGGGCGTCCCACTGCCGCTGCAGCTCCTTCTCCTCGGCCGTGGCGAACAGGCCGGCCGGGGCGAAGCGCCGCGAGGGCACGTACGGGTCCTGGTGGTCGACGACCTCCGTGGACCGGAACGCGCGCACCGTGGCGAGCACCGACGTCGTGATGACGATCAGCGCCAACACCAGGAAGACGACGGAGAGCGTGCCCTGGATGAAGGTGTTGCGGACCACGGCCTCCATGGCCGGCACGGACTTCGCGGCGCCGAAGCTCGTCTTCCCCGCCGCCAGCGCGTCCTGGAACGCGCGATGCTGCGCCCAGTAGCCCACCGCCGGGATGGAGGAGAAGATCTTCTGGAACGACGCCACGGTGGTGACCACCGTGATGAACGCCAGCGGCAGCGCCACGATCCACAGGCCCCGGAAGTCCCGGCGGCGCGCGACGATCGTCAGGACGACGGCGAGCGCGATCGCCGCGAGCAGCTGGTTGGCGATGCCGAACAGCGGGAACAGCGTGTTGATGCCGCCCAGCGGATCGGTGACGCCCATGATCAGCACGGCGCCCCACGCGGCCACCATGATAGCCGTGCAGACCCACGCGCCCACGCGCCACGAGGTGTCCTTGAAGCGCGGGACCACGTTGCCCAGGGAGTCCTGGAGCATGAACCGGGCCACGCGGGTGCCGGCGTCGACGGCGGTGAGGATGAACAGCGCCTCGAACATGATCGCGAAGTGGTACCAGAAGCCCATGAGCGCGTCGCCGCCCACGAGCTGGCCCATGATGTGCGCCAGGCCGACCGCGAGGGTGGGGGCGCCGCCGGTGCGGGAGACCACGGTCTCCTCGCCCACGAGGTCGGCCAGGTGGGTCAGGTCCCCGGGGGTGAGGTTCACGCCGGCCAGGCCGAGGCCCATGACGAAGTCGACGGCGGTCTCCGGGGTGCCGCCGGTGAGGGCGGCCGGGGAGTTCATGGCGAAGTAGATGCCGCGGTCGAGCGAGACGGCGGCCACGAGCGCCATGATGGCCACGAAGGCCTCCATGAGCATGCCGCCGTAGCCGATGAAGCGGGTCTGCCGCTCCTTCTCCACCATCTTGGGCGTCGTGCCCGAGGCGATCAGCGCGTGGAAGCCGGAGAGCGCACCGCACGCGATGGTGACGAACAGGAACGGGAACAGCGAACCGGGCCACACCGGGCCGGTCTGGCCCGAGGCGAACTCGGAGAACGCGGGGGTGCCGATGCGCGGCTGCACGACGACGATGGCCAGCGCGAGACCGGCGATCACGCCGATCTTCATGAAGGTGGACAGGTAGTCGCGCGGAGCGAGCAGCAGCCACACGGGCAGCACGGCCGCGACGAACCCGTAGATGATCACGGCCCAGGCGATGGTGGTGCGGTCCAGGGTGAACAGGGCCGCGCCCCACTCGGTCCCGGCCACCCAGCCGCCGCCGATGATGGCCGCCAGGAGCAGGACGAACCCGATCACGGAGATCTCGGTGATGCGGCCCGGGCGGATCCAGCGCAGGTACACGCCCATGAAGAGCGCGATCGGGATGGTCATGGCCACGGAGAACACGCCCCACGGGGACTCGCCCAGGGCGTTGACCACCACGAGGGCCAGGATGGCCGTGATGATCACCATGATCAGCAGGGTCGCGACGATCGCGGCGGTGCCCCCGACGCGGCCCAGCTCGTCCCGGGCCATCTGGCCGAGCGAGCGGCCGCCGCGGCGCATCGAGAAGAACAGGACGAGGTAGTCCTGGACCGCGCCGGCCAGGATCACGCCGACGATGATCCAGATGGTGCCGGGCAGGTAGCCCATCTGCGCGGCGAGCACGGGGCCCACGAGCGGACCGGCGCCGGCGATGGCCGCGAAGTGGTGGCCGTAGAGCACGCGGCGGTCGGTGGCCACGTAGTCCCGGCCGTCGGCCCGGTACTCGGCCGGGGTGGCGCGGGTGTCGTCCGGGTGGACGATCATGCGCTCGACGTACTTCGAGTAGAAGCGGTAGCCGATCGCGAACGTCGCCACGGCGGCGAACACGAACCAGATCGCGTTGATCGTCTCGCCGCGGTGCAGGGCGAGCATGGTCCAGGCGACGCCGCCGAGCAGGGCGACGGCCACCCAGACGGCGATCTTCGCGGGCGTCCAGCGGGGCCGGCCGGCGGCCTCGGTGGGCGGGAGGTCTTCCGGCGTCGTGGCCGGGAGTGGGGCGCCCTCGGCGGCCGCGGAGGAGCGGTGCGAGCTCACGGGGGTCTCCGTTCGTGGGGTGGGGTCAGACGAGGCGGTGCAGCCAGCCGTGGCGGTCCTCGACGCGCCCGGTCTGGATGCCCTCGAGCTCGGTGCGGATCTTCAGGGCCACGTCGGCCCCGCCGGCGGACTCGATCACGTCGTCGCCGTCGAGCAGACGGCCGATCGGGGTCACGACGGCGGCCGTGCCGCACGCGAAGACCTCGGTGATCTCGCCCGAGCGGACGCCCTCGGCCCACTCGGCGAGGGTGACGCGACGCTCCTCGACGGTCAGGCCCATGTCCCGGCCGAGCTGGAGGATCGAGGAGCGGGTGACGCCCTCGAGGATCGTGCCGGTGAGCGCCGGGGTGACGAGTCGGCCGTCGGCGTGCACGAAGAACACGTTCATGCCGCCGAGCTCCTCGATCGCGTCGTCGTTGTACTGGTCGAGGAACACGACCTGGTCGGCGCCCTGGGCCGCGGCCTGCAGCTGGGGCAGCAGCGAGGCGGCGTAGTTGCCGCCGGTCTTGGCCGCGCCCATGCCGCCCTTGCCGGCGCGGGCGTAGTCGCGCGAGACCCAGATGGTCACCGGCTTGAGCTCGCCGCCGAAGTAGTTGCCGGCCGGGGAGGCGATCACCATGTACCGCACCTGCCGGGCCGGGCGGACGCCGAGGAACGCCTCGGAGGCGAACATGAAGGGGCGCAGGTAGAGGGACTGGCCCGGGCCGGTGGGCACCCAGGCCCGGTCCGCCTCGAGCTGGGCCCGCAGCGAGCCGAGGAACAGCTCCTCGGGCAGCTCCGGCAGGGCCAGGCGGCGGGCGGAGCGGTTCAGGCGGGCCGCGTTGGCCTCGGGACGGAACGTCCACACCGACCCGTCCTCGTGCCGGTAGGCCTTCAGCCCCTCGAAGATCTCCTGGCCGTAGTGCAGCACCGCGGCCGCGGGGTCCAGGTACAGCGGTCCGTAGGGCTCCACGCGGGCGTCATGCCACGCGCCGCCGTCCTCGTCCCAGGTCCAGTCGATCGAGACCATGTGGTCCGTGAAGACGTTGCCGAAACCGGGGTCCTGGAGGATCTCGACGCGCTGCTGATCGGACATCGGGGACAGATGCGGTTGCCGCGTGAACACGGTCTCGGACACGGTGGGATCACTCCTCGTGACGGTGGCAGATGGGGACGGCTCCGGTGCCGGGCACGACGCGCGGGGGCCACGGCGCCGGGCGTGGCACACGCCACAGGCCGTCGCCCCATCCTAGACCCGGCGTCGACGCGCCGGGCCCGCGCGTCAGACCCGCGCGACGACGTCGGCGCCCACCTCGGCGGTGGTGCCCCGCGCGCCCTCCACCCGGTCCTTCAGGTGCGCCCACACCGCGGTGCGCACGCGCGCCGCGGCGCCGGTCTCGCCCACGTGCTCGAGCAGCAGGGCGGCGGAGAGGATGGCGGCCACGGGGTCGGCGATCCCCTGGCCCGCGATGTCCGGAGCGGAGCCGTGGACCGGCTCGAACATCGACGGCGCCGTGCCCTCGACGTTGATGTTGCCGGAGGCGGCGAGCCCGATGCCGCCGGTCACGGCCGCGGCGAGGTCCGTGATGATGTCCCCGAACAGGTTGTCCGTCACGATCACGTCGAAGCGGGCCGGGTCCGTCGCCAGGAAGATCATGGCGGCGTCGACGTGCATGTAGTCCCAGGTGACCGCGGGGAAGTCGGCCGCCACGGACTCCACGGTGCGGCGCCACAGGTGGCCGGCGTGGACCAGGACGTTGTGCTTGTGCACGAGCGTGAGGCGCTTGCGCTCGCCCGCGTCGGCGCGACGGAAGGCGTCCTCGACGACGCGGCGCACGCCGAACGCCGTGTTCACGGAGACCTCCGTGGCGATCTCGTGCGGGGTGTCCACGCGGATCGCACCGCCGTTGCCCACGTACGGCCCCTCCGTGCCCTCGCGCACCACGGTGAAGTCGATCTCGCCGGGCGCGGCCAGGGGGCTGACGGCGCCGGGCAGCAGGGTGGCCGGGCGCAGGTTCACGCCGTGGTCCAGCGCGAAGCGCAGCGTGAGCAGCATGCCGCGCTCGATCAGCCCGGACGGGATGCGCTCGTCCCCGGGCGCGGCGCCGACGGCCCCGAACAGGATCGCGTCGTGGCGGCGCAGGGACTGAAGGACCTCGTCCGTGAGCGCCTCGCCGGTCTCGAGCCAGTGCTCCGCACCCAGCGGATACGGGGTGAGCCGGGCCTCCGGACGCCCCTCGGCACGCAACGCCGCCTGCAGGACGGCGGCGGCCTGGTCGGTGACCTCGGGGCCGATGCCGTCGCCGCCGATGACGGCGATGTCCAAGGGGTCTGCGGAGCTGCGTGTGGTCTCGGTCATGGCCCTCAGGCTACGCGGGGCACGCGTGAGGACCACATCGTGTGACACCCGGTCTCACCCTCCGGACGGGCTCAGTCCTCGGCGGGCTCCTCGTGGCGCGGGAAGACCGGCTGCGGGGCGGGCAGCGGCGTGCCGGGGACCAGGTCCTCGTGGAACGCGGCGAAGGACCGCGGGCCGGTGCCGGACGCGCCGGTGCGGCCTGCGTCGCCCTCGGCGGGGACGCCGAGCAGGTCCAGCAGCCGCGAGGCCGAGTCGGGCATCACCGGCTGCGCGAGCAGGGCCACCCGGCGCACGGCCTGCAGCGTCACGTACAGCACCGTGCGCATGCGCGGCTCGTCCGTCTTGCGCAGCACCCACGGGGCCTGGTCCGCGAAGTAGGCGTTGACCTCGCCGAGCACGCGCCAGGTCTCCTCGAGCGCGTCGTGGAAGTCCTGCACCGCGTACGCGGACCGGGAGCGCTCCAGCAGGGCGTCGACCTGGGCCAGGACGGCGCGGTCCGCCTCGGTGAACTCGCCCGGCTCGGGCACGGCGGCGCCGCAGTTCTTGGCCACCATGGACAGCGAGCGCTGGGCGAGGTTGCCGAGGTTGTTGGCCAGGTCCGCGTTCTTGCGGCTCACCACGGCCTCGTGGCTGTAGGAGCCGTCCGCGCCGAACGGGAACTCGCGCAGCAGGAAGAAGCGGATGGCGTCCAGGCCGTAGCGGGCCACCCATTCCCGCGGGTGCACCACGTTGCCCAGGGACTTGGACATCTTGGCCCCGTTGTTGTTCAGGAAGCCGTGGATCATGACGCGGCGCGGCAGCTCGAGGCCGGCCGACATGAGGAACGCGGGCCAGAAGATGCAGTGGAACCGGGAGATGTCCTTGCCGATCACGTGCAGGTCCGCGGGCCAGTAGCGCGCGAACGCCTCCGGGTCCTCCGCCGGCCAGCCCGCGCCGGTGAGGTAGTTCGTCAACGCGTCGACCCAGACGTAGGTGACGTGGTCGGCGCGCCGGTCGGCGTCGGCGGCGTCGGGGTCTGCGGGCGCCGGCAGGTCGATGCCCCACTGGAAGGAGGTCCGGGAGATGGACAGGTCCTCGAGCCCGGCCTCCACGAAGCGGATGACCTCGTTGAAGCGGTACCGGGGGGCGGCGAAGTCCGGGTGCTCGCGGTAGTGGTCCAGCAGCGGCTGCTGGTACTTGGACAGGCGGAAGAAGTAGGACTCCTCCTCCGTCCACGTCACCTCGGTGCCGGTCTCGACGGCGCGGCGCACCCCGTCCTGACCCACCTCGGTCTCGTCCTCGCCGAAGTAGCGTTCGTCCCGCACGGAGTACCAGCCGGCGTAGGAGCCGAGGTAGATGTCCCCGTTGGCCTCCATCCGCCGCCAGATCTCGCGGACGGCCTCGGCGTGGTCCGTGTCCGTGGTGCGGATGAAGCGGTCGTAGGAGATGTCCAGGACGTCGTCGTCCATCTCCTTGAAGACGGCGGCGTTGCGCGTGGCCAGCTCGAGGGCGCTCACGCCCTGCTGCTGCGCCGTCTGCTCCATCTTCTGGCCGTGCTCGTCCGTGCCGGTCAGGAAGCGCACATCCCGCCCGTCGAGCCGCTGGAAGCGGGCCATCGCGTCCGAGGCGATGTACTCGTAGGCGTGGCCGATGTGCGGCTCGCCGTTCGGGTAGGAGATGGCCGTGGTCAGGTAGTACGGGGCGCGGGCGTCAGTCACAGTCGTCGAGTCTAGCCGCGGGGCCGGGGCCCGCGCCGAGGACGACGTCGTCCGCGCCGGCGTCCGGGACGCCGTCGGCGGTCACCTGCAGATGGCCCGGCGCAGGCCGCAGGTGGAGGTGGGCCCACGGGGCCACCACGAGCACGGACGCCCCGATCATCTCGGTCAGCTCCTCCGCGTGGGTCGCCACGTGGTAGGCCAGGGTGCTGCGCCCGATCCCGAAGACGAGCGGCACCGCCTCGAGGACGATCGCGCCGAAGAAGAACACCGCGCCGCCCGCCACCGTCAGCGCTCGGGTCCGGCGGGGCAGGGCGACGGTGCACAGCGCGAGCAGCCCGAGGACGACGATCGCGGCCGGCGCGCCGAGGATGAGCCACTGGAACGCGGGCAGCGGGTTCTCCCCCGCGAACGGCAGAACCTCCCACAGCTGGCCGGCCTGCTCGTGGATCTGCGTCGACTCGTCCAAGCTCATGGCCGCCAGCAGGGCCGCGGGGGTCAACCACGCGAGCAGGCTCCGCCGCCGATCCGCCCCCAGCGCGCGGCGCACGAGACCCACCGTGGTGAAGCCCGCGGCCCCCAGCAGGAGCAGGCCCGAGCTCCACCACGCCGTGAGGTTGGCCTCGTGGTTCACGTCGAAGACCTCGCGCCACCACGGCACCTGCCGCGGGCCCAGCCCGAACACGAAGGGGAGGGCGAACGACCAGGCGGCGAGCAGGACACTGACGCCGATCAGCCCGCCCGCCGCGCGCCGGCCCCGCGGTGCCCGCCCGGGCGTCGACGGGTCAGACGGAGAGGTCCACCTCGGCCGCACGGGCGGCGCCGATGGCCGCGGCCAGCGTGGCCGCGGTGTCTCCGGACAGCGCCCCGTCCAGGGTCAGCACGGCCAGGGCGGCGCCCTCGTCGTCGCGCGAGACGTCCATGCCGGCGATGTTCACGCCCTGCACCCCGAGGGCCTGGCCCAGGACGCCGATCACACCCGGGCGGTCCTGATAGGCGAACACGAGCAGGTGGTCGGCCAGCGGCACCTCGAGCTCGTGCCGGTCCACGCCCACGAGCTTCTGCACCTGGCGCGGGCCGGTGAGTGTGCCGGTGACGGCGGTCTGGGCGCCCTGCGCGGTCGCGGCGCGCACCGTGACGGTGTTGCGGTAGGACTCGGACACCGCGGTGGTGGTGAGGCGGCACTCGACGCCGCGCTGCTCGGCCAGCACGGGGGCGTTCACGTAGGAGACCTGGTCCGAGACGATGTCCGTGAACACGCCCTTCAGGGCGGCCAGGCGCATCGCGGAGACGTCGTGCTCGGCGATCTCACCGGCGATCTCCACCTCGACGGCCGTGATGGACTGCTCGCCCACCAGCGCGGTGAGCACGCGGCCCAGCTTCTCGGCCAGCGGCAGGCCGGGGCGCACGTCCTCGTGGATCGCGCCGCCGGCCACGTTCACGGCGTCCGGCACGAGCTCGCCGGAGAGGGCCAGGCGCACGGAGCCGGCGACGGCGACGCCCGCCTTCTCCTGGGCCTCGGCGGTCGAGGCGCCCAGGTGGGGGGTGACGACGGCGGAGTCGTGGGCGAAGAACGCCAGGTCCGTGGCCGGCTCGGAGCTGAAGACGTCGATGCCGGCACCCCCGATGGTCCCGGCCTCGAGCGCGCGGGCGAGGGCGTCCTCGTCCACGAGGCCGCCGCGGGCCACGTTCACGATGATCGCGGTGTCCTTCATGCGGGCGAACTGCTCATCGCCGATCATGCCGACCGTCTCGGGGGTCTTGGGCATGTGGATCGTGACCACGTCGGCGCGCTCGAGCAGCTCGTCCAGCTCGACGAGGCTCGCGCCGAGCTGCTGCGCGCGGGCGGTGGTCACGTAGGGGTCGTAGGCGAGGATCTCCATGCCGAACGCCTTCATGCGCTCGGCCACGAGCGCGCCGATGCGGCCCAGGCCGATCACGCCCAGCCGCTTGCCGTACAGCTCGACGCCCGTGTACTTCGAACGCTTCCACTCCCCCGCCTTCAGCGAGCCGTGGGCGGCCGCGATGTTGCGGGCGGCGGCCAGGATGTGGCCGCAGGTGAGCTCGGCGGCGGAGATGATGTTCGACGTCGGCGCGTTGACGACCATGACGCCGGCCTCGGTGGCGGCGGGCACGTCCACGTTGTCCAGTCCGACGCCGGCGCGCGCGATGACCTTCAGCTGCGGCGCGGCGGCGATCGCCTCGGCGTCCATCTGGGTGGCCGAGCGGATCAGCACCGCGTCGACGTCGCGCAGGTCCTCGAGGAGGCGGGCGCGGTCGGCGCCGTCCGTGCGGCGGATCTCGAAGTCGGGGCCGAGGGCCTCGACGGTGGCGGGCGAGAGTTCCTCGGCGATCAGGACGACGGGCTGGGCTGCGCTCACGGGTGCTCCTGGAGGTGTGGTGCGGTGGGATGGAAGGCGGGCCGGCCCGCGCTCCGGTCCGAGCCTAGACGCGTGACCGGACCGTGGCCGGAATGCGACGCCGGCCCCGAAGCGCGATGCCCGGGGCCGGCGTCGGGGGCTCAGGCGGCTCAGCGGGCCGCAGTGCCCTCGGTGTAGTCGTCGTCCGCGTCCTTGAGCCAGGAGAACATCTGGCGCAGTTCGCGGCCGGTCTTCTCGATCGGGTGGGCCTCGCCCCGGGCGCGCAGCTCCTTGAACTCGGGCGCACCGGCCCTCTGGTCGTCCATGAAGCGCTGCGCGAAGGCACCGGACTGGATGTCGGCGAGGACCGCCTTCATGTTCTCCTTCACGTCCGGGGTGATGACGCGGGGGCCGGAGACGTAGTCGCCGTACTCCGCGGTGTCGGAGATGGACCAGCGCTGCTTGGCGATGCCGCCCTCGACCATGAGGTCCACGATGAGCTTCAGCTCGTGCAGCACCTCGAAGTAGGCGATCTCGGGCTGGTAGCCGGCCTCGGTGAGGGTCTCGAAGCCGTACTGCACGAGCTGGGAGGCGCCGCCGCAGAGCACGGCCTGCTCGCCGAACAGGTCGGTCTCGGTCTCCTCGGTGAACGTCGTCTCGATGACGCCGGCGCGGGTGCCGCCCACGGCCTTGGCGTAGGACAGGGCGAGGGCGTGGGCCTGGCCGGAGGCGTCCTTCTCGACGGCGATCAGCGCGGGCACGCCGCGGCCGGCCTCGAACTCGCGGCGCACCACGTGGCCCGGGCCCTTGGGGGCGACCAGGGCGACGTCGACGCCCTCGGGGGCCTGGATGTAGCCGAAGCGCACGTTGAAGCCGTGCGCGAAGAACAGGGCGTCGCCCTCCTGCAGGTTGCCGGCGATGTGCTGGTCGTACACGTCGGCCTGGACCTGGTCCGGGGTGAGGATCATGATCAGGTCGGCCTCGGCGGCGGCGGTGGCGACGTCGACGACACGCAGGCCCTCGGCCTCGGCCTTGGCGCGGGACCTGGAGCCCTCGGCGAGGCCGATGCGCACGTCCACGCCGGAGTCGCGCAGCGACAGGGCGTGGGCGTGGCCCTGGGAGCCGTAGCCGATGACGGCCACGGTGCGGCCCTGGATGATCGACAGGTCGGCGTCGTCGTCGTAGAACTTCTTCACGGTCATGCTGTTCTCCTCACGGGATGGGTGGATCGGGACGGGTCAGCGGGCCACGGCGCGGTCGGTCATGGACCGCGGCCCCCGGGCGAGGGCGAGGGTGCCCGAGCGGACGAGCTCGCGCACACCGTAGGGCTCCATCATCTCGAGGAAGGCCTCGAGCTTGTCACGGGTGCCGGTGGCCTCGAGGGTCAGAGACTCCGGGGCCACGTCGACGACGTGGGCGCGGAACAGGTCGGCCGCCTGGACGACCTGACCGCGGGTGGCGGCATCGGCGCGCACCTTCACGAGCAGGTGGTCGCGCTGAACGGAGGAGTCGGGCGTGAGCTCGACGACCTTGATCACGTTGATCAGCTTGTTCAGCTGCTTGGTGACCTGCTCGAGCAGGTCCGTGTCGGCGTCGACGACCACGGTGATCCGGGACAGGCCCTCGACCTCCGTGACGCCCACGGCCAGCGAGTGGATGTTGAACGCGCGCCGGGCGAAGAGGCCGGCCACGCGGGTCAGGGTGCCGGGCACGTCCTCGACGAGCACGGACAGGGTGTGGCGTTCCATCGGTTGCCCTCCTCAGTCTTCCTGGTCCCAGTCGGGCGTCATGCCCCGGGCCACCTGGATCGCGTCGTTGCTGACCCCCGCGGGGACCATCGGCCAGACCATGGCGTCGCGGGAGACCACGAAGTCCACGATCACGGGGCGGTCGTCGATGGCCAGGGCCTGGCGGATGGTGTCGTCCAGGTCCTCCCGGCGGTCGCAGCGCAGGCCCGCGGCGCCGTAGGCGTCGGCGAGCTTGACGAAGTCCGGCACCCGGGCGGTGTCGTGGCCCGTGTTCAGGTCCGTGTTCGAGTAGCGCCCGTCGTAGAAGAGGGTCTGCCACTGGCGCACCATGCCCAGCGAGGAGTTGTTGATCACCGCGATCTTGATGGGGATGCGGTTGATCACGCACGTGGCGAGCTCCTGGTTGGTCATCTGGAAGCAGCCGTCGCCGTCGATGGCCCAGACCACGCGGTCGGGTTCGCCCACCTGCGCCCCCATCGCGGCGGGGACGGCGAAGCCCATCGTCCCGAGGCCGGCCGAGTTGAGCCACTGGCGCGGGCGCTCGTAGGCGACGAACTGGCTGGCCCACATCTGGTGCTGGCCGACGCCGGCCACGTAGGTGGCCTCGGGGCCGGACAGGGCCGACAGGCGCGAGATCACCTCCTGGGGCGCGAGGAGGCCGTCCTCGGTCTCGGTCCAGCCCATCGGGTAGGTCTCCTGCAGGCGCCGCAGCACCGCCCACCAGTCGGCGAGGTCGGGCAGCGCCTCGGTGTCCGTCGCGAGCTCGGCCACCAGGTCCGGGATGATCTCCTTGACGTGGCCGACGATCGGCACGTCCGCGGTGCGGTTCTTGGAGATCTCGGCCGGGTCGATGTCCGCGTGGATCACGCGGGCGCCGGGGGCGAACGAGGGCAGGTGACCGGTCACGCGGTCGTCGAAGCGGGCGCCGAGCGTGATCAGCAGGTCGGCCTGCTGGAGCGCGGCCACGGCGGGGACGCCGCCGTGCATGCCCGGCATGCCCAGGTGCTGGGGGTGCGAGTCGGGGAAGACGCCGCGGGCGGTGAGGGTGGTGACCACCGGGGCGCCCGTGAGCTCGGCGAGGGCGCGCAGCTCCTCGTGGGCCTCGCCGCGGGCCACGCCGCCGCCCACGTACAGCACGGGGCGCCGGGCCTCGCGGATCAGCCGGGCGGCCTCGCGGATCTGCCGGGGGTGGCCGCGCAGGACGGGGCGGTAGCCGGGCAGGTCGATCCGGGGCGGCCATGCGAACTCGAACTCGCCCTGCTGGGCGTCCTTGGTGACGTCCACGAGCACGGGCCCGGGCCGGCCCGTGGCGGCGATGTGGAACGCCTCGGCGAGGGCCTGGGGGACGTCCTCGGGCCGGGTCACGAGCCGGGAGTGCTTGGTGATGGGCATCGTGATGCCCACGATGTCCGCCTCCTGGAAGGCGTCCGTGCCGATCGCGGCGGAGGAGACCTGGCCGGTGATGAACACGACCGCCTGGGAGTCCATGTGGGCGTCCGCGATGGCGGTCACCAGGTTGGTGGCGCCGGGACCGGAGGTGGCGATGGCCACGCCGACCTTGCCGGTGGCCAGGTGGTAGCCCTGCGCCGCGTGACCGGCACCCTGCTCGTGGCGCACCAGGATGTGGCGGATCCGATCGGAGTCCATGAGCGGGTCGTAGGTCGGCAGGATGGCGCCGCCGGGAAGCCCGAACACGTCCGTGACCCCCAGCTCCTCCAGGGAGCGGATGATGCCCTCGGAGCCGGTCATCCGGGTCGGCTCGACGCGGGAGCCCTCGCCGGGCACCCGCGGCTCGACGATCTCGGGACGGGGGGCCGGACGGCGCTCCTGGGCCCGGGCCGTCTCCGTCGGGCGGGAGGCCGGCGTCGGGACCTGCGGGACCGCCGCGCGGGCGTCGCGGGGGGTCGTGCTCATGGGGTCACCTCACTGCGTTCGTCGCTGCGTGTCCGTCGCGGGGGCGTCGGACGGTCGTCGTTCGGATCCGTCGGGCGTCGGGAACCGTGGCCGCGTCGATGACGGATCGGGCCGGCGTGGCGGAGTCTGAGGTGGGGACACGGGCCGCCGGGTCCTTCGGGGGTGGTCTCAGTATCGACAGCCATGCGCCCCGTCCGCCATCGACCACCCGCCTGTCTCGCAATGTGAGATAAAGCGTCACATCGTGAGACGACCGGGCGGTCGGGGTCGGATCCCGGGCCTGAGCCCACCCTAGTCAGCCACCGCGGGGGCGGCCGCCTTCACCCACGTTCCGTGACGGAGCACCCCGCGCACCTCGAGCTCCGGGCCGAAGACGACGGCGTCCGCTCGGCTCCCGACTCGGAGCCGGCCGACGTCGGGGAGCCCCAGGGCGTCCGCGGGCGCGGCCGTGGCCGCCCGCAGCGCGGCGTCGAGGTCGACCCCGGCGGCGACGGCGGAGCGCACCGAGCCGGCGACCGTGGCCGTGGACCCGGCGATGGCCCCGGCTGCGCCATCCGCGCCGACCACCCGCGCGACGCCGTCGTGGACCTGGACCCGCAGCGGCCCGAGGGGGAACTCGCCGTCGCCGCAGCCGGCGGCGGCCATCGCGTCCGAGACGAGGATCCACCGCTCCCCGGCTTCCCGGGCGACCCGCCGCACCGTGGCCGGATGCAGGTGGACGCCGTCCACGATGGTCTCGATCCCCACGCGCGGGTCCTCCAGCAGGGCGACGGCCGGCCCGGGCTCGCGATGGTGGGTGGGCCGGCACGCGTTGTGCAGGTGCGTGGCCATCCGCGCCCCCGCATCGATCGCCGCGCGCGTGGTCTCGTAGGAGGCGTCCGTGTGGCCGATCGCGACGACGACGCCCGCCTCCGCCAGCCGGCCCACCGCGTCGAGGGCCCCGGGCAGCTCGGGGGCCAGCGTGACCATCGCCAGGTGGCCCGCGCCGACCTCGACGAGGCGAGCGACGTCCTCGGGCTCCGGAGCCCGCAGCGACGCGGCCCGGTGCGCGCCGCGGTGCCGGGGCGAGAGCCAGGGACCCTCGAGGTGCACGCCGGCCAGCACCCCCTCTGCGCACAGGGGCGTCAGGGCCGTCAGCTGCGCCGCGAGCGCGTCGACCTCGTCCGTGACGAGGGAGGCCACGACCGTGGTCGTGCCCGCGCGGGCGTGGGCCGCGGCCGCCGCGCGTGCCGCGGCCGCGCCGGACTCGACGGCGTGTCCGCCGCCGCCGTGGCAGTGCACGTCCACGCAGCCGGGAGCGAGGAGGGCGTCGCCGAGGTCGTGGACGGGGCCGTGGGTGCGCGGCGGGTCCCCGGTCCCGACGGCCACCACCCGGCCCTCGGCCAGGGCGATCCAGCCGGGGCCGCCGAGGCGCTCGCCGTCATGGACGCGGTCCGCGCGCAGCACCGACGGGGACGCGGCGGCCTGCGGCGCCTGCTCGGCGCGCGGCCGGTGAGGGACCGAGGCGGGCACGGATGCACCTTCCGGGGTGGGCGGGTCGATGGACGAGGGGCGCTCAGAGGCCCTGCCAGGACGGCTTGGCCTCCCACATGTGGCGGTACTCCCCCGCGAGCTCGAGTCGCCCGGCGGCGGCCTCGTCCACGAGGACGGTCACATGCGGGTGCAGCTGCAGGGCCGTGACCGGCCAGCGCGCGCTCACGGGGCCCTCCACGAGCTGCCGCACCGCCTCGGCCTTGCCCTCGCCCCGGGCCAGCAGGACCAGGTGTCGGGCGTCGAGGATCGTGCCCACGCCCTGGGTGAGGCAGTGGGTCGGGACCTGGTCGAGGTCGCCGTCGAAGAAGCGGGCGTTGTCCCGCCGGGTCTGCTCGGCGAGCACCTTGATGCGCGTGCGGGAGGCGAGGGAGGAGCCGGGCTCGTTGAACGCGATGTGCCCGTCCGTGCCCACGCCGAGCAGCTGCACGTCCACGCCGCCGGCCTCGCGCAGCGCCTCCTCGTAGGCGGCGCAGGCGCCCGGGACGTCCGCCGCCCCGCCGTCCGGACCGTGCACGGCCTCCGGGGCGATGTCCGTGCGCGCGACGAACTCCCGCTCGATCACGGTGCGGTAGGACTCGAGGTGTCCCGCGGGCAGGCCGACGTACTCGTCCAGCAGGAACGCGCGGCAGGAGCGCAGGGACAGCTCCCCGTCCCGGACCCGGCGGGCGAGCTCGTCGTAGACGGGCAGGGGCGAGGAACCGGTGGCCAGCCCCAGGACGGCCTCGGGACGGGCCGCCACGTGGGCGGCCACCGCGTCCGCGCCGTGCCGGCCCAGGGCGGCGGCGTCGGGCAGGATGACGACCTCCATCAGCGCGCCTCCCGCCCGGGACGCGGCGGGGTTCCCCCGGCCCGGGCGTCGGTCTCGTGCATGCTCATCCTCTGCTCGTCTCGGCGTGCGGGCCGACCGGCCCTCAGCCCAGGTAGGCGCCCTCGGCGGCCGAGTGCACCAGCTTGGCGTACTTGCCCAGCACGCCCGTGGTGAACTTCGGCTCCACCGGCTTCCAGGACTCGCGGCGGGCGGCGAGCTCGGCCTCGTCCACGAGCAGGTCCATGGTGCGTCCGGCGATGTCCACGCGGATGCGGTCGCCGTCCTGCACCAGGCCGATCGGCCCTCCCTCGGCGGCCTCGGGAGCGATGTGGCCGATGCACAGGCCGGTGGTGCCGCCGGAGAAGCGCCCGTCGGTGATCAACAGGACGTCCTTGCCCAGGCCCGCCCCCTTGATGGCGCCGGTGATCGCGAGCATCTCGCGCATGCCCGGGCCGCCCTTCGGGCCCTCATAGCGGATGACCACGACGTCGCCGGCGGCGATGGTCCCGTCCTCGAGGGCGTCCATGGCGGCGCGCTCACGGTCGAAGACGCGCGCGGTGCCCTCGAAGACGTCCGCATCGAAGCCGGCGGACTTCACGACGGCGCCCTCCGGGGCCAGCGAGCCGTGGAGGATCGCGATGCCGCCGTTGGGGTGCATCGCGTCGTCCATGGTGCGGATGACCTTGCCGTCCACCGGGTCCGGATCGAGCGCGGCCAGGTTCTCGGCGAGCGTCTTGCCGGTGACGGTGAGGGTGTCCCCGTGCAGCAGGCCCTCGTCCAGCAGGGCCTTCATGACCACCGGGACGCCGCCGATGCGGTCCACGTCCGTCATGACGTACTGGCCGAACGGCTTGAGGTCGGCGATGTGCGGAGTGCGGTCGGCGATGCGGTTGAAGTCGGACAGCTGCAGGTCCACGCCCGCCTCCCGGGCGATGGCGAGCAGGTGCAGCACGGCGTTGGTGGAGCCGCCGAACGCCATGGTCACGGCGATCGCGTTCTCGAACGCGGGCTTGGTCATGATGTCCCGGGCCGTGATGCCCTGGCGGATCATCTTCACCACGGCCTCGCCGGAGCGGCGCGCGAAGGCGTCGCGGCGGCGGTCCGCGGAGGGGGCGGCGGCGGAACCGGGCAGGGACATGCCGAGGGCCTCACCGATGGAGGCCATGGTGTTGGCGGTGTACATGCCGCCGCAGGCGCCCTCGCCCGGGGCGATGGACTTCTCGATGCGGAGCAGGTCCTCCTCGGACATGAGACCGCGGGCGCAGGCGCCGACCGCCTCGAAGGCGTCGATGATGGTCACCTGCCTCTCGGTGCCGTCGGTCAGGCGGGCCACGCCCGGCATGATCGAGCCGGCGTAGACGAACACGGAGGCCAGGTCCAGGCGGGCGGCGGCCATGAGCATGCCCGGCAGCGACTTGTCGCAGCCGGCGAGCAGGACGGAGCCGTCCAGGCGCTCGGCCATCATCACGGTCTCCACCGAGTCCGCGATCACCTCGCGGGAGACGAGGGAGAAGTGCATGCCCTCGTGGCCCATGGAGATGCCGTCCGAGACGGAGACCGTGCCGAACTCCAGCGGATATCCGCCGGCGGCGTGGACGCCGTCCTTCGAGGCCTGGGCGAGGCGGTCCAGGGAGAGGTTGCAGGGGGTGATCTCGTTCCAGGACGACGCGATGCCGATCTGCGGCTTGCCGAAGTCCTCGTCCCCCATGCCGACCGCGCGGAGCATGCCGCGGGCGGCGGTGCGCTCCATGCCGTCGGTGACGTCGCGCGAGCGCGGCTTGATGTCGGGGGCGGCGGACGGGGTGCTGGGAGTCGACGCGGCGGAGTCCATGCCGCGGAGTCTAGTGAGCACGGCGCCACCGGGCCGGAGCGACGTCCCCGTGTGACGGGCGCCGCGGCATGACACGTGCGGACGGGTCCGCGTACGTTGGGCCCATGGACACGCCCACCCTGCACAGACGGCTGCGCCGCGTCTTCGATGCGCGCGTGTTCAACCACGGCGACTACAACGTCGTCTACGGCCAGCCCTCGGGCTCCTCCTCCCCCCTCGTGATCGGCTATCGCCACCAGCCGCTCGAGATGCTGCTGTGCCCGTTCGACCCCACCTCCACCCCGGACGACCACGACCGCCGCGCGCCGGGCGTGGCCGAGGACGATCCGCACGGCCCGGTGACCGAGGCCTCCGCGGACCGCGCCGACGTCGTCGAGGTGGGCCTGGCCAACGTGGCCACCGTGGCGGACACGGGCAGCGGCTATCAGGTGGAGACCGTCACGGGCTTCCGGACGTGGTTCGACGTCCCGGAGCACACGCGGGTGCCGGTGGGCGACCTCACGGAGGACGGCACCGCGGAGCTCGACCAGGCCGAGGACGCCACCGACTTCCACGCCTTCATGACCGCCTTCATGGACGAGCTGGACCGCCTCTACGCGACCCCGGAGACGGACGCGACGGACGTCACGCCACCCGATTTGCGCGGCGTCTGAAACCCCTGCTAGGGTTTCACCTCGTTGCACGGCGCACCGGAGAGATCCGAGAGGCGGTGCGGCACCTGCACCTCTAGCTCAACCGGTAGAGCATCTGACTCTTAATCAGCAGGTTCCGGGTTCGAGTCCCGGGGGGTGCACCCACCGAAGCGAAGGCCCCGTCTCCACGGAGACGGGGCCTTCGTCGTCCCCGCTCCCCGACCGGGCCCACCGTAGGCTGGGGCCCATGACCGACACGACCCAGCACCGCCTCCAGCCCGGCGACACGGCGCCCGCGTTCACCCTCCAGGACCAGGAGGGCCGGCCCGTCTCGCTGCGCGACAGCGCGGGCAAGCACACGATCGTCTACTTCTACCCGGCCGCGTCCACGCCCGGCTGCACCACGCAGGCCTGCGACTTCCGGGACAGCCTCGCCTCCCTGACCGCGGCCGGCTACGTCGTCCTGGGGATCTCCCCCGACCCGATCGGCAGGATCATCCGGTTCGCCGAGCAGGAGGGCCTGACGTTCCCCCTGCTCTCGGACGAGGACCACGCGGTGGCCGAGGCCTACGGCGCCTGGGGCGAGAAGAAGAACTACGGGCGGACCTTCGAGGGTCTGATCCGCTCCACGATCGTCGTCGGCCCGGACGGGAAGGTCACCCACGCGCAGTACAACGTGAAGGCGACCGGCCACGTGGCGCGACTGCGCCGCACCCTCGGCCTCGACGAGGCCTGATCCGCGCCCGGGCACCGCACGGTAGGATCGGGCCTCGCCCCGCCCGCGCGGGGTGTGCGCGGGCGTGGCGGAACTGGTAGACGCGCTGGATTTAGGTTCCAGTGTCCTGGACGTGGGGGTTCGAGTCCCCCCGCCCGCACTCCCCGGGCCCGCCCGACCCCGACGTCACCTGCCAGAGGAGGTCGCCATGCAGCCCACTCGCCGCGCCTTCCTCGGCGGGGGCCTGGGCCTGCTCGGCCTGGGCGTGGCCGGCTGCACGACGTCGCCCGCGGTGCCGTCCTCGGCCGCCCCGAGCTCCTCGGGCCCGGGCCGGCTGCTCGTGGTCGGCGCCCCGGCACGGGCGCTGACGCGGGACCCGGCCCGCGCGCTGGACGTCGAGTCCTTCCGTCTGATCCGCCAGGTCTTCGAGACGCTGCTCGGCGTGGACGCGGACACCGGCGCCCCCACGCCCCGCCTCGCCGAGCGGCACGAGGAGTCCGACGGCGGCCGCCTCCACACGTTCCACCTGGTCTCCGGGGTGGTGTTCGACGACGGCGAGCCGTGCGACGCCGCCGCCGTGGTCGCGAACATCGAGCGGTGGGCCTCCGCCCCTGCGCCCGTGGACGGGACCGTCGCCCCGCCCTCCTCGTTCGTTTCGGCCTTCGGCGGATACGCCGGGGACGCGGACTCCGCCTTCGCCGGCGTCGAGGCCCGCGGCGAGCTCGAGGTGCGGCTGCGCCTGCACTCCCCCCGCCGTCACCTCGCGGCCGCGCTGGCCTCGCCGGCCTTCGCGATCTCCTCGCCGGCCTCGTGGGACCGCACGGTCGACGTGGACGGCTCCGAGGTCACCACCCCCGCCGGCACCGGCCCCTACCGCTGGGCCGACGCCGCGGAGACCGCCGAGCTCACGCGCGCCCACCCGGGCGCCTCGGGCGCGACGATCCTGGTCCCCAGCGCCCGCCACCGCGGCTCCGATCCGGCGGCGTACCCGGTGGCCGTGCAGGCGTGGGGTCGGGCCTCCGTGCGCCTGCGGGAGCTGCGGCGCGGCTCGGCGGACGTGATCGACGTCGTCGCCCCCGGCCAGCTGCGCCCCCTCGTCGAGGCCGGCACCCAGGTGCTGCCCCGGGACCCCCTGGGCGTGCTCTACGTGGGCATGAACCTGGACCACCCGCGCGTGCGCTCGCAGTACCTGCGCCAGGCGATCGCGTACGCGGTGGACCGCCCGCGCATCGCCGGCAGCGACGTCTTCCTCGAGGGCACCCGCCTGGCCCACGACCTCGTCCCCCCGTCCCTCGGCGTCGGCGACGAGGAGGCGCGGCGCTACGACGTCAACCCGGGCCGGGCCCGCGAGTTCCTCCACCTGGCGGGATACGACGGGGAGCCGTTGGAGTTCCTCTACCCGGCCGGCACGGCCCGCCCCTCCCTGCCCGAGCCGGAGCGGGTCTACGCGATGGTCGCCCGCGACCTCGGCGCGGTGGGGATGCACATCGTGCCCGTGCCCGTGCCGGAGGACCAGGACTACCTGCACGCCGTCGTCTCCCGGCCCACCCGAGCCCTGCACCTGATGGGCCGCACCGGCGACTATCGCGACCCGCACGCGTTCCTCGAGCCCTTCGCGCGCTCGGGCCGCGCCGAGACCGGCTACCGCAACCCGCGCGTCGTCGAGGACGTGGACGCGGCGGCGGCCGAGACCGACGACGACGCGCGCCGCGCCCTGTTCCGCCGCGTCGTCCGGGCCATGGCCCTCGACCTGCCGGCGCTGCCGCTGGTCTACCCGATCTCGGCCCTGGCCACCGGCCCGCGCGTGGCCTCCTACCCGACGTCGCCGCAGCTGGACGAGCCCTTCTCGCGCGTCAGGCTGACCGAAGGCTGAACGCACCGGTAGTACAGTGGGGGATCACGGCGCCCGGCCCGACCGCCTCTGCTCGGCCTGGTCGCACTGCGCCCACCCGCCGTCGTTCTGCTTCAGGAGTTGACCGTGCCCACCACCTCGTCCACCGCCACCCACGACGTCGTCCTGATCGGCGGCGGCATCATGAGCGCCACCCTGGGCGTGCTGCTGCAGAAGCTCGAGCCCACCTGGTCCATCGCCCTGTACGAGAGCCTCGACCAGGCCGGCCTGGAGTCCTCCGACCCGTGGAACAACGCGGGCACCGGCCACGCCGCCCTGTGCGAGCTGAACTACTCGCCCATGGACAAGAACGGACGGGTGGACGTCACCAAGGCGCTGGGCATCAACGAGCAGTTCTGGACCACCCGCCAGTTCTGGTCCTCCCTGGTGGCGGACGGCACGCTCAAGGACCCCAAGTCCTTCATCAACCCGCTGCCGCACATGTCCTTCGTGTGGGGTGACGACCACGCGGACTACCTCCGCACCCGCTACGAGACCATGTCCGCCCAGCCGCTGTTCGCCGGCATGGAGCACAGCGAGGACCCGGAGCAGATCCGTGCCTGGGCCCCGCTGCTGATCGAGGGCCGCGCGTCGGGCCAGCGCCTGGCGGCGTCCCGCAACACCGGCGGCACCGACGTTGACTTCGGCTCCCTCACCCGCCAGCTCATCACGGCCATGGCCGGCGCCGGCGCCGAGGTGCGCTTCGGTCACAAGGTCACCGGCCTCACCCGCGGCACGGACGGCCGCTGGGAGGTCAAGGTCAAGAACAAGGCCGCCGGCTCCGAGCTCGTGGACCGCGCCCGCTTCGTCTTCGTCGGTGCCGGCGGCGGCGCCCTGCCCCTGCTGCAGAAGTCCGGCATCCCCGAGGCCAAGGGCTTCGGCGGCTTCCCGGTCTCCGGCCAGTTCCTGCGCTGCACGGACGAGTCCGTGGTCAACCAGCACATGGCCAAGGTGTACGGCCAGGCCGCCGTCGGCGCCCCGCCGATGTCCGTGCCCCACCTGGACACCCGCTTCGTCAACGGCAAGCGCTCCCTGCTGTTCGGCCCCTACGCCGGGTTCTCCACGAACTTCCTCAAGACCGGCTCCTACCTGGACCTGCCGCTGTCCGTGCGCCCGCACAACCTCAGCACGATGCTGGACGTGGCCAAGGACAACATGGACCTGACCAAGTACCTCGTGACCGAGGTGCTGAAGTCCCGGGACAAGAAGATCGACGCGCTGCACGAGTTCTACCCGGAGGCCGACGGCGCCGAGTGGGAGCTGATCACCGCGGGCCAGCGCGTGCAGGTGATGAAGCGCAAGGGCCGCTTCGGCGGCGTCCTGCAGTTCGGCACCGAGGTCGTCACCCACGCGGACGGCTCGCTCGGCGGCCTGCTCGGCGCCTCGCCGGGCGCCTCCACCGCGGCCCCCATCATGGTGAAGCTGCTCGAGCGCTGCTTCCCCGCGAAGATGGCCGGCTGGGACGGCACGCTCAAGGAGCTCATCCCGTCGCTGGGCCACACGCTCAACGACGACCCGGCGCTGCTGGACGAGGTCCGCACCGTCACGGACGCCGCACTGAAGCTGGCCTGACGCCCCGATGGGAGCGCTCGCACGGTTCTCACTCGGTCGGCGGGCGCTCGTGGCGCTCGTCACCGTGTTCATCGCGGTGTTCGGTGTCCTCTCCGCCGGGCAGCTCAAGCGGGAGCTCATCCCCCCGCTCGAGCTGCCCGTCATCTCCGTCTCGACGCTCTACCCGGGGGCGTCCCCCGAGGTCGTGGACGCGCAGGTGGGCGAGCCCCTCGAGACGGCCCTGCAGGCCGTGGAGGGGCTCGAATCCTCGCGGTCCACGTCGCAGTCCGGCTTCAACGCGGTCCAGCTGGAGTTCGCCTACGGCACAGACCTGAACCGGGCCCGGTCCCAGGTAGACCGGGTGGTCGCCAACCTCGGGCCCCAGCTGCCGGAGGAGGCGGAGACCTCGTCCTTCGCGGGCTCCGTCTCCGACTTCCCGGTGGTCTTCCTCGCCCTGTCCGGGGACGAGGACCTCAACACCCTGCGCCGCCGCGCCGAGGACGTCCTGGCCCCGCGGCTGCAGAAGATCGACGGCGTCCGGGGCGCCGACGTCCTCGGCGGCACGGACGAGAACGTCTCCGTGGTCCCGGACCCGGCCGCGCTCGCCGCCGCCGGGCTGACCACCTCCGACATCACCGACGCACTCGAGGAGAACGCCGGCCTCTTCCCCGTCGGCCAGGTCACCGAGGACGCGACCACCTATCCCGTCCAGGCGGGCGCCGCCGTCGAGGACCTCGAGGGCCTGCGCGGGATCGTCGTCGCTCCCTCCGGCGACGGCGAACCGCGCACCCTGGACGAGGTCGCCGACGTCACCCTCGTGGCCGCGGCCCCCACCTCCCTGACCCGCACCGACGGGGTGCCGACGCTGTCCGTCTCCGTGACCGCGACCCCGGACGCCGACCTCGTGGCGGTCTCTCAGGCCGTGCGCGACGCCCTGCCGGAGCTGGCGTCCCTGGTCGGCGGCGGCGCGGACCTGACCGTGGTGTTCGACCAGGCCCCGTTCATCCAGCAGTCCATCGACACGCTGTTCCAGGAGGGTCTGCTGGGCCTGGCGTTCGCCGTACTGGTGATCGCCGTGTTCCTGCTCTCGGTGCGCTCCACCCTCGTCACCGCCGTGTCCATTCCGCTGTCCCTGCTGGCCGCCCTCATCGGGGTGGCGGCCTTCGGCTACTCCCTCAACACGCTGACGCTCGGGGCGCTGACGATCTCGATCGGCCGGGTCGTGGACGACGCGATCGTGGTGGTGGAGAACATCCGCCGGCACCTCGGCCTGGGCGCCGACCGACGCTCCGCGATCCTGGACGGCACGCGCGAGGTCGCCACCGCGATCACCGCCTCCACCCTGGTCTCCGTGGCCGTGTTCCTGCCCATCGCCTTCGTGGGCGGCCTGGCCGGCGAGCTGTTCCGGCCCTTCGCCGTGACCGCCACGGTCGCCCTGCTGGCCTCCCTCGTCGTCGCCCTGACGATCGTGCCGGTGCTGTGCTGGTGGTTCCTGCGCGCCCCACGGCGCGGGGCCGAGACCACGGCCGCGCCCGCCGTCCCCGGCGACCGGCCCGTGGCGGCCGGCGGGTGGCTCACGCGGGCCTACCGCCCGGTGCTGCGCTGGACACAGCGGCACACCGTGGTCACCCTCGCCGCCGCCCTGGCGCTGCTGGCCGGCACGGCCGCGCTGGTCCCGCTGATCCCCACGAACCTCCTGGGCGACTCGGGACAGAACTCGTTCGTCGTCACGGCGGAGCAGGAGCCGGGGGCGTCGCTGGAGACCACGGCCGCCGCCGCCGAGCGCATCGAGCGGGTGCTGCTGGACACCGACGGCGTCGAGACGGTCCAGTGGACGGCCGGCACCGCCGCCGGTCCGATGGGGGCCTTCGGCGGCTCCTCGGCGGACCGGGCGCGGTTCACGGTGGTGACCGACCCGGATGCGGACCAGGTGGCCCTTCAGGACGGGGTGCGCGCCGAGCTCACCGGTCTCGACGGCGTGGGCGACGTGTCCGTCTCCACGCAGCAGGGGCCGAGCGGCGGCCAGGACATCGAGGTGGCCGTCTCCGCCCCCGACCCGCAGGCCCTCACCGCGGCCGCCGATCAGGTCGCCGAGGCGCTGCGGCCCGTCGAGGGTGCCCGCGAGGTGACGACGCCGGCTTCGGACCTGCGCCCGACGTTCCAGGTGGACGTGGACACCGTCGCCGCCGCCCGGCTCGGCCTGACCGAGGAGGCGGTGGCCGGCCAGGCCGCCGCCGCCCTGCAGGCCGTGCCCGTGGGCGACGTCCGCTTCGGGTTCGAGAGCTTCGCGGTGCAGCTGGGTGACCCGGAGCCGGTCGAGTCCCTCGAGGCCCTGCGCCAGGTGCCCGTGGAGACGGCGGAGGGGCCCGTGCCGCTGGGGGACCTCGCCGAGGTCTCGCGGATGTCCGTACCTGCCCGGGTGACGTCCTCGAACGGCGAGCGGACCGCCGTCGTCACGGTGACCCCGGACGACGAGGACCTCGGGGCCGTCTCGCGCCGGGTCACGCAGGCCGTGGCGGAGCTGGACCTGCCCGAGGGCGTCACCGCGGCCGTGGGCGGCGCGGCGGAGCAGCAGGCGCAGACGTTCCGGGACCTCGGACTGGCGCTGCTGGCCGCCGTGGCGACCGTGTACGTCGTGATGGTGGCGACGTTCAACTCGCTGCGCCAGCCGCTCGTGCTGCTCGTGTCGATCCCCTTCGCCGCCACGGGCGTGTTCCTGGCGCTGCTGGCCACCGGCACGCCGCTGGGACTGTCCACGATGATCGGGCTGCTCATGCTGGTGGGCATCGTGGTGACGAACGCGATCGTGCTGATCGACCTGATCAACCAGTACCGCCGCGACCGCGGGATGACCTTGGACGAGGCGATCGAGGTGGGCGCGCTCAACCGTGTGCGCCCGGTGGTGATGACGGCCCTGGCCACCGTCCTGGCCATGACCCCGATGGCCCTGGGCGTCACGGGGCACGCGGGGTTCATCTCCCAGCCCCTCGCGGTGGCCGTGGTGGGCGGCCTGGTGTCCTCCACCCTGCTCACGCTCGTGCTCGTGCCCGTGCTGTACCGGCTCACCGAGGTCCGCGGGGAGCGCCGCCTGCAGGAGGAGCGTCGTGTCGCGGCCGAGCGGGAGGCGCAGCGCGTCGCGGCCGAGCGCGCGGCCGAGCAGGCGCGCCGGGCGGAGCAGGAGCGCCGGGCGGAGGACCGTTGGGCGGCCCCGTCCGAGCTCGACGCCGGACGCCTCGGCCGACTCCGGCAGCGCCTCCGCCGGCGGTGGCGCCGGGCCTGACCTCACGCGTGGCTCGTGCCGGGGCGGCGGGGCGCACCCCCGTCGCTCAGGCGCCGTCGTGCACCGCGAGGCTCGAGCCGCGCCGGTCCTTGCGCACCTCGAGGCGCACGCCGATCTCCTGCCTCATCCGTTCGACGTGGGAGACGAGGCCCACGGTCCGGCCACCGGTCCGCAGGGTGTCCACGACGTCCAGGACGTCGTCGAGGGTGTCCGCGTCGAGCGAGCCGAAGCCCTCGTCCACGAAGAGCGTGTCCAGTTCGATGCCGCCGGCTTCGGCCTGCACGGTGTCCGCGAGCCCCAGGGCGAGGGCGAGGGAGGCCATGAAGGTCTCGCCGCCCGAGAGCGTGGCCGGGTGGCGCGTCTCGTCCACGTAGTGGTCCCGGATGACGAGTTCGAGGCCCTTGTTCCCGCGCCCGCCCACGGCGTCGGAGTACTCGATCGAATACCGCTGGTCCGTCATGGCGAGCAGACGCTCGGTGGCCGCGGCGGCGACCTCCTCGAGCCGCCCGGCGAGGACGTAGCTCGTCAGGGGCATCTTGAGCAGGTTCTCCCCGCCGCCGCGGACGAGGTCGAGCAGCCCCCGCACCCGCGTGTGCTCGGCGATGAGCCCGGCGGACTGCTCCAGGACCTCGGTCAGGGCGGCTGACTGGCGGCGCACCGTGGCGACGAGTGAATCGAGTCGCCCGACCGCCGTCGCCCGGGACGAGCTCGTGGCCTCGGCCGCGGCGAGCGCCTCGGCGGCGGCGCGGGTCTGCTCCTCGGTCGGCGGCTCGACGCCGGCCTCGGAGAGGGCGCGGCCCCGGCGGACGGGCTCGCTCGCCTCGAGCTCGGCGAGGCGGGCCCGTTCGGCGTCCCACTCCTGCACGGCGGCCGTGCGGGCGGCGGCCTCCGTCTCCTCGAGGCGGGCCGCGCGCGCCGCGTCGACGTCGTCGAAGTGCTGTTCGGCCAGCGCGGCGGTGAGCGCCTGGCCGGTCTCGTCGGCGACCGCCCGGGCGCGCGCGTCCTCGTCCTGCGCCGCAGCGAGGGCGGCCAGGACCCGGCGTGCGGCGGTGACCTGGTCGCGGCGGGCGTCGAGGGTCTCGGCGTCACCGCGGGCGGCCTCGACGGCGTCCCGCAGCTCGGTCAGCCGGGCGGCACGGTGGGCGGCGGCCTCGGCGAGCCGACCGTCCTCGGCCGCGAGCGCGGCGGCGGTCTCGTCGGCCCCGGCGAGCGTCTTCTCGGCGGCGGTCAGCCGCCGGCGGTCCGCGGCGAGGTCCTTCGCCGCCTGGTCCAGCGCGGCCCGTTCGGCCTCGGCGCGCTCGAGCGCCTCTCGCGCGGCCTCGGGTGCGAGCCCGGCGGCGGCCTCGCGCGCCGTGCGGAGGGTCTGCTCGGCGGCGCGCAGGGCGGTCTCGGCGTCGGTCGCGGCCCGGTCGGCCGCGGTCCGGGCCTGCTCGGCGTCCCGCACGTCCGCCTCGGTCACCGTGGTGTCCGCGGTGGCGGCCGGGGCCGGGTGCTCGGGCGAGCCGCACACGGCGCACGGCTCGCCGGGCACGAGCCGCTCCGCCAGTTCGGAGGCGGCCTGCTCGTACCGGGCACGCAGCAGACCGACGTGCCGTTCGGCGGCCTCGCGTCGCCGCTCCTGTGCCTCCCGGTGGGCCCGGGCCGCGGTCTCTGCCTCGACGGCGCGGGCGGCCGCGGCCTCGGCGGCCGTGCGGCGAGCGGCGGCCTCGGACACGGCGCGGTCCACGGCCTCCCGGGCGCCGAGACGCTCGGTGCCGCGTTCGACGGCCGCGCGGTGTGCCGCGACGGCCGCCTCACGCTCGGGGCGGGACTCGACCAGGGCGGCGCGGTCGCGGCCGATCTCGGCCCGACGCTCCGCCGCGGCGGCCGCCTCCTGCTCCAGCTCGCCCATCCGGGCACGGTCCTGGACGGCGCGTGCCACCGACTCCGCGGCGCGCTCGGCCTCCCCCAGCGCCTGGCGGGAGGCGGGCGCGTCGGCGGCCCCGTCCGCCCGGGCGGCGGCGAGCCACGCCGCCGCGGTCGGCTCGTCCTCGACGTGCGCCAGGGCCTCCGTCACCGTCTCCGACGCGGTGCCGGCGGCGTCCGCCGCCGCGGTGGCCCGCTGGGCGGCCGCGAGCACCCGCCCGGCGCGCTCATGGGCGTCGACGGCGCGGCGCCGCGCCGCGGCGGTCTCGGCCTCGGCGTCGTGGTCGCGTCGACGGCTCGCCCACGCCTCGGCCGCGGCCAGGTCCCGCCCGCGGGTCTCCAGCTCACGCGCCGTCACCCGGGCCCGCTGCTCCGCGGCGCGGGCCGTGGCGAGGTCGGCCCGCGCGTCCTCGTGGGCGCGACCTGCGCGCTCGGCGGCGAGGGCGAGCAGCCGGTCGTCCGTGTCCGGTGACGGCTCCGGCGCATGCCAGTCCGGGCCGAGCGCCTCGTGGAGCGCCTCGGCCAGCTGTGCCCGCGCGGTCCGGGCCACGTCCGCGTCCACGGCCACCGCGGTGTCCAGCCGGGCCGTCTCGACGCGCAGGTGCTCCTCGACGCCGTCGAAGCGCTGCGTGCCGAAGAGCCGCCGCAGCAGGACGCGGCGCTCATCCGACTTCGCGGTGAGGAACTGGGCGAACTGTCCCTGAGGCAGCAGGACCACCTGCATGAACTGCTCGGCGTCCAGGTGCAGGACGGCCGCGACCTGCTGGCCGACCTCGTCCGCCCGGGTGAGCGGCGCCGTCCATTCCCCGTCCACGCGTTCCCGCAGGGAGACCGTGGCCTGCGTGGTGACGGTGGCGCCGCCCGCCGCGCTGCGTCTCCGGCGGGGCCGCTCGTGCTTGGGCGAGCGGACCACCTCGAAGCGCCGGCCCTGCACGGTGAACTCGACCTGCACCTCGGGGATCACCGCGCCGGGCTCGCGCAGCGTGGTCACGAGCGACTCGGCCGACCGTCCGCCCGGCACGGTCCCGTAGAGGGCGAAGCACAGCGCGGCCAGCACCGTGGACTTGCCCGCGCCGGTGGGCCCGTCCAGCAGGAACAGGCCGCCCGCGTTGAGCCGGTCGAAGTCGACGTCCTGCGCCTGGGCGTAGGGCCCGAGCCCCTCCAGGCGCATCCGATGGATCCTCATGCGCGCACCTCCCCCGCGCGAGCGGCCTCGAGGGCGTCCCGCAGCAGGTCCTGCTCGGCCCCGCTGGCCGGCCGCTGCCGGACGTGGTCCACGAAACCGACCGCGAGCGCGTGGTCCGAGGGTGCCTGCCGCAGGACCTGGGCGTAGGTCCGCTCCCGGGCCCGCCTCCCGCCGGCCGGTTCGTGGCGGAAGACGAGCACGGAGGGGAACCGGGTCTTCAGGCGCTCCAGGGCCCGCTCGGGGCGTTCGTCGTCGGTGACGGTGACCTGCACCCAGCACTGCTCCGCCCACGCGAACTCCGGGGACTCCAGCAGGTCCTCGATCGGCCCGGACAGCACCGCCAGGCGCCGTCCGGCGTCCCAGTCCACGGCCTCGACGTCGGTGACGGCCCCGCCCGTGACGTGGACGAGCCAGCCGCCCTTGCGGTGGCCCGCCTCGGAGAAGGAGTACGGCAGCGGTGAGCCGGAGTACCGCACGTGCTCTGCCAGCCGCTGGCGGCCGTGCAGGTGGCCCAGGGCCGCGTAGTCGAGCCCGTCGAACACGGAGACCGGCACCTGCCCCAGCGTGCCCACCAGCATCTCGGGCGGGGCGTCCGGCTCGACGTGCTCGCCCTCGCCGATGTCCCGTTCGGACTCGGAGCCGTGGCCCCCGGCCGCGAACAGGTGGGCCAGCACGACGGCGGCCACCGGCTCCGGCGTCTCGGCGCGGCGGGCGGCCAGATCGGCGTGGACGCGGCGGACCGCCTCCGTCAGCACGGCCGTGTGGTGGGGCTCCACGCCCCAGGCCGGTCCCTGGTGGCGCGGTTCGAGGTAGGGGATGCCGTAGACGGCCACGGTCTGGCCCGCGCCGCCGTCGACCCCGGGCTCGGTGAGCAGCACGGGGCGGTCCAGCTCCGCCGCGTCCGCGCGCACGTGCACGCCCGCGGCCGCCAGGAGTCCGCCGCCGAAGCCGAGGCGCACCGCCGAGTCGTGGTTGCCGCTCGTGAGCACCACCTGGGCGCCGGCCGCGTGCAGCCGGGTGAGCGTCCGGTCCAGCAGCCGGACGGCGTCCGCCGGCGGCAGCGCGCGGTCGTACACGTCCCCGGCCAGCAGGACGGCGTCCACGCCGCGCTCCGTCACGGTCGCGACGAGGGCGTCCAGGACCTCCTCCTGGGCCTCGAGCAGCCCGGTGCCGTGGAACGACCGGCCCAGATGCCAGTCCGAGGTGTGCAGCAGGATCATGCGGCCCACTCTAGGGAGGGTGTGGACGGGATAAGCACGACGCGGTGCAGCTCGTACGATGGCGGCATGTCCGCCACCGCGCCCGAGCCCACCGCCTCCTCGTCCACGCCCCTGCCCGGCCCCGAGCACGCCGACCGGGTCCTGGCCCTCCTCGCGGCCGGTGCCGCCGGGGACGCGCTGGGCGGCGTCGTCGAGTTCACCCCCGCGTCGGGGATCGCGGCGGTGCACGGCCCCGCCGGCGTCACCGACGCCGCGGACCTGCTCGCCCAGCAGGGCGCCCACGCCCTGCCGATCACCGACGACACGCAGCTGACGCTGTACGTGCTCGACGGCCTGCTCGAGTGGATCGAGTGGCAGAACGACGGCGTCCCGGCCGATCCTGCGGCGTGCGTGTGGCTCGCGTGCCTGCGCTGGTTCGCCACGCAGGACGGCGCGCTGCCCGAGGGCGCTCCCCCGGCCCCGCCCCGCTGGATCGACGCGCACGCGGAGCTGAAGGTGCGCCGCGCGCCGGGCACCGCGTGCCTGAGCGGGCTCGCCGAACCGGGGATGGGCCTGCCGGGCGACCCGCACAACCCGGGTTCGAAGGGCTGCGGGACGGTCATGCGCTCGGCCCCGTACGGAATGGTGCCGGGGCTCGAGGACCCGCACGTCGTGTCCCTTGCCCGCCAGGGGGCCGTCCTCACGCACGGCCACCCCACCGCGTGGGTCGCGGCGGCCGCGTACGCCCTCGTCATCGCGGCCCTGCTGCGCGGCCTGGACCTGGCCGCCGCGGTCGCGCACGCCCGCGCGTGGCTCGACACCCTGGGCGAGGAGGCCGAGGAGACCCGCGCCGCCGTCACCGCGGCGGTCGACCTGGCCGGCACCGTCGACGCCGACCCCGGCGCCCCCGGCGCCCTCCCCACCGCGCTCGGCGAGGGCTGGGTCGCGGAGGAGGCCCTGGCCATCGCGCTGTATGCCGCGCTCACCGCGCAGGCGGCGCACCCGGCCGATCCGGCGGCGGCGCTCGCCCTGGCGCTGCGGATCGGCGTGAACCACGACGGCGACTCCGACTCCACGGCCTCGCTGGCCGGGCAGGTGCTCGGCGCGGCGCACGGCACCGCCGTGTTCGGCGCGCACGACCCCGCGGACCGCGCCGCGGCCGAGGCCTCCGTCCCGGGGTGGATCGCCGAGCGCGAGGTCGTCCTGGAGGCCGCCCGGCGCTGGAGCGCCGCGACCACCTGAGTGGTTCAGCGCGCGGCGTCCGGCCAGTTCCCGTCGAGCATCTGCAGGAACTCCCCCTCGGAGACCAGGGCGATGGCCTGCCCACGGTCCCGCCGGCGCAGGGCGTCCCGCGTCTTGCGGTGCGCCAGCGCCGTGGTCACGGCCTGCGGTGCCCCGTCCTCGGCGCGCGGGCGGTGCAGGTCCGCGGCCTCGAAGCCGTCCCCCACGACGAGCATCGTGGTGGCCGCGCCCACCCGGTTCGCGGTCTGCGCGCCGTGCGCGGCCGCGCGCGTCTTGGCACTCTGACGCGACATGCCGATGCCGCCCGTGAACACCACGGTCTGGCCGAACAGGGGGTGACCCGGGTCGGCGGTCGGGTTCGGGGGCGGATTGACGCCCTCGTCCGGCCAGCGCATGAAGTCGGGCATGGCGCGTTCGTCCCGCAGCGGGACCCGCGCGTCGAAGACGCCCTCAGTGCGCCGGGCCTGGCGGGTGGCCTTCGACTCGGCGCCCGATCCCGCCGCCCGGGGGGCGAGGACGCTGACGCCCAGCCCCTGGGCCCGCATCAGGCGGTCGACGCCGCGGCCGGCCGGCGCGTCGGTCAGCCCGGGCAGAATCTCCGCGTCGGCCGGCGGCGCCCCCAGCACGCGCCGGCCGATGTCCACGAGGATGGCCGCGCAGGCCTCGGCGTCGGCCAGTGCGTCGTGGTGGCGTCCCGGGGTGAACCCGGCCTCGCGCGCCGCGGAGGGCAGGGCGTACGAGGGCAGGTCGTAGACGCGGCGCGCCAGCACCAGGGTGCACACGAACTCCAGGCCCGGCACGTCCCGGCCGGAGACCTCGAGGCCGGACTCGATGACGCCGACGTCGAAGCCCGCGTTGTGCGCCGCGAGCACGTCCGTCCCCACGAAGTCCGCGAGCTCGTCGTACACCTGCGCGAACCGGGGGGCGTCCAGGACGCGGTCCTCGGTGATGCCGTGGATGCGCACGTTGCGGGGATCGAACCGGTCGAAGCCGACGGGCGGACGGATCAGCCACTCCGCACGGTCCACCATGACCCCGTCCCGCACCCGGACGGCGCCCACGGCACACGGGGAGCCGCGGAAGCCGTTGGCGGTCTCGAAGTCGATCGCGGTGAAGTCCAGCCCCGGCACGGGGGCGCGCCCGCCGCTCACGGGCGCGCGTCGAGCGCGTCCACCAGGTAGGGCAGCAGGGCGCGGAAGGCGTGCCCCCGGTGGCTGATCGCGTTCTTGTCCTCGGGGCTCAGCTGCGCGGTGGACACGTCCCGGCCCTCGGGGCGCAGGATCGGGTCGTAGCCGAAGCCGCCGTCCCCCACGGGCTCGCGCAGCAGGGTGCCGGGCAGGCGGCCGTGCTCGACGTGCTCGACGTGGATGGCCCGGGCGCCCGCGGCGTCCGGGCCGCTGGGGACCGCGAGCGCGGCGGCGCACACGAACTGGGCACCCCGATGCTCGTCCGGCACGTCGGCCAGCTGGGCCAGCAGCAGCTCGAGGTTGGCACGGTCGTCCCCGTGGCGCCCGGCCCAGCGGGCCGAGAAGATCCCGGGGGCGCCGTGCAGCACGTCCACGGCCAGACCGGAGTCGTCCGCGACGGCGATCAGCCCCGTGTGCGCGGCCACGGCGCGGGCCTTCTTCAGCGCGTTCTGGGCGAACGTGACGCCGTCCTCGACGACGTCCGGGGCGCCCACGGCGCCCGCGTCCACCACCGCGGCCTCCACGTCGAGGCCGGGCACGGCGCCGGCGAGCAGCTGCCGCAGCTCGCGCACCTTGCCCGCGTTGTGCGTGGCGAGCACGACGCGGGCGCCCTCCGGCAGGCCTGCCGACGAGGAGGCGGGCGCGCTCACGCCCGGTCCTCCGTGGCGGCGGCCAGGGTCTCGGCCTGGACGCGGGCCAGCTCACCCGTGCCGATCAGGGCCAGGTCCAGCAGGGTGTCCAGCTCGGCGCGGGTGAACGGCGCGCCCTCGGCGGTGCCCTGCACCTCCACGAACTCCCCGGCCCCGGTGACGACCACGTTCATGTCCGTCTCCGCCTTCACGTCCTCCACGTACGGCAGGTCGAGGACGGGCACCCCGTCCACGATGCCCACGGACACCGCGGCGACGGAGTCCTTGAGGACGGCGGCGCCCTTGGCGAGGATCCCCTCGCGCCGCGCCCAGGCCACCGCCTCGGCGAGGGCGACGTAGGCGCCCGTGATGGCGGCGGTGCGGGTGCCGCCGTCGGCGTCGAGGACGTCGCAGTCCAGGACGATGGTGTTCTCCCCCAGGGCGGACAGGTCGATGACGGCGCGCAGGGACCGGCCGATCAGGCGGGAGATCTCGTGGGTGCGCCCGCCGATCCGGCCCTTGACGGACTCGCGCTGGTTGCGCTCGTTGGTGGCCCGCGGGAGCATCGCGTACTCGGCGGTGACCCAGCCGGTCCCCTCGCCCTTGAGCCAGCGCGGCACGCCCTCGGTGAAGGAGGCGGTGCACAGCACGCGGGTGTTCCCGAACTCGATCAGGGCCGAGCCCTCCGCCTGCCGGGACCAGCCCCGGGTGATGGTGATGGGGCGCAGCTCGTCGACGGCGCGGCCGTCCGGGCGGGGGGCGGTGGTGGCGGGAGAGCTCATGGTCTCCAGTCTAGGCACGCCCTCAGACGCCGTAGCTCAGCCCGGAGACGGCGACGGCCAGCGGGCCGTCGTACACCGCGCGGGCCTCCTGGACGGCGCGCTGCGGATCGTTCCACACCGGCAGGTGCGTGAGCAGCAGCTTCCGGGCCCCGGCCTGCGCGGCCGTCTCGCCGGCCCGTCGGCCGGTCAGGTGGACGCCGTCGATGCCGTCGTCCCGGCCCTCGTGGAAGGCGGCCTCGCACAGGAACATGTCCGCGTCCCGTGCGGCCTCGACGAGCCCCTCGCACGCGTCGGTGTCCCCGGAGTAGGTGAGCACGCGGGTGGTGAGGCCGCCGTCGTCGATGCGGTCCACCTCGACCCGGATCGCGTAGGCCTCGTCGATGGGGTGGCGCACGGGGACCGGGGTGAACCGGAACGGACCCAGCCGCTCGGTGCGGCCGGCAGTCCAGCACCGGAACTCGAAGTCCTGGTGCATCCCCGGCTCGGGGTCCATCCCGTACGCCTCGGCGATGCGGTCGGCGGTGCCGGCGGGTCCGTAGACGGGCAGCCGGCCGCGGCCCCAGCCGGCCGGGTTCCAGCGGATGGCCACGTGCATCCCGCACAGGTCCATGAAGTGGTCCGGGTGCAGGTGGGAGAGCAGGATGCCGTCCAGGTCCTCGAGATCGACGTAGCGCTGCAGCACGCCGAGGGCGCCGTTGCCGAGGTCCAGCAGGATCCGCCACGTGCGCGGGGTGACGCCGTCCTCGGCCACGCCCTCGGCGGTCAGGAGGTAGCACGAGGCGGGCGAGCCCGGGCCGGGGAAGGACCCGGAGGCCCCGATGATGGTCAGCTTCACGTCACACCCTCCTGCTCGGCACCCGGCCGCACGGAGGCCGTCGAGCGCGTCGGGACCGGCGCGGCCGCGGGGCGGGGCGCGCCGATCGTCTCCAGGCGTCGCACGGACTCGACCTCGGGTCCGAGGAAGCGGCGCGCGAGGGCCTGGAAGTGGTCGGGGTCGCCGGTGGCGGCGAAGCGGTGGCGGGTGGCCTGGCCGGAGCCCGCCGCCGAGTGGGGGTGCTCGAGGCCGAGGCGGACCAGTTCCCGGTAGAGGTCCTTGGCGGTCTCCTCCGCGGAGGAGACGAGCGTGACGTCCTCCCCCATCACGAGCGAGAGCGCGCCGGTCAGCAGCGGGTAGTGGGTGCATCCCAGCACGAGGGTGTCCACGCCCGCCGCACGCAGCGGGGCCGTGTACTCCCGGGCGGTCTCCAGCAGTTCGGGGCCGGTGGTGATGCCGGCCTCCACGAACTCCACGAACCGCGGGCACGCGACCGAGGTGATCTCGAGGTGCGGGGCGGCCGAGAACGAGTCCTCGTAGGCGCGGGACCCGACGGTCGCCTCGGTGCCGATCACGCCGATCCGGCCCGTGCGGGTGGCGGCCACGGCGCGGCGCACGGCGGGCTGGATCACCTCGATCACGGGGATGCCGTGGCCTCCCGTGTAGCGCTCGCGGGCGTCGCGCAGCACGGCGGCCGACGCGGAGTTGCACGCGATCACGAGCGCCTTGACGCCGCGCGCGACGAGCTCGTCCATGATCGCCAGGGCCAGGGCCCGCACCTCGGCGATGGGCCGCGGGCCGTACGGCGAGTGCTCCGTGTCGCCCACGTAGAGGATGGACTCGTGGGGCAGCTGGTCCATGATCGCCCGGGCCACGGTCAGCCCGCCCACGCCCGAGTCGAACACGCCGATCGGCGCGGCGGCGTCCACGACGGTGCGCCGGCCGATCACTGCTCGTCCTCCGCGTCCCCGGCGCCCGGCGCGGACTCGTCCGAGCCCTCGGGCAGCTCGCTGAGCATCTCCGTCATGAGCGTCTCCAGCAGCCACGAGGTGAAGTTGTAGAGCAGGGCCATGGTGGACTCGACGTCCTCCGCGCTGCGCCAGTCGTCCACGGCGTGCACGCGAGCGGCGTCCTCCTCGGTCTCGACGCCCAGGCGGGCGGCAAGGACGAGGCGCACGTCGTTGAGCGCGCGGCCGAAGGCCGGCGCCTGGTCGTGCGGCACCTCCACGCGCGTCGAGCGCAGCAGCTCGAGGGCCAGGCGCGCGTCCGCGAGCTTCCCCTCGGACAGGGCGTCCTCGGTCAGGGCCCGGTGGGCGCCCTGTTCGGCGGCGCCGGCCTGGGGCATCGCATCCGGCAGGAGGCGTGCGACGGCCGGGTCGGTGGGGGCCGAACGCTGCGGCTCCGGGTCCTGGCTCAGGTGCAGCCCGGAGACCAGCCCCCAGAACGCGGCGTCGGACGCGTCCAGCCCGGCCACGGGGCCCGCGTCCTGCGCGGCGGACACGGACGGCGGCGCCGCCGGGGGATCTTCGGGCGTGTCGACGCCGTCCTCGGCGGCCGGGGCCTCGGCGGGGTCCGCCTCGGCGGGGCGCACGTCCGCGCGTCGGCCCTCGAGCAGGGCGACGACGTCCCTGACCAGCCCGCGCAGCAGGCGCACCTCCGGCAGCTCCAGCTGCGCCGTGTACCCCCGCCGCGTCCAGCGGAACCGTTCTGCCATGCCCCTCCTCAGTCCTCCGCCTGCTCCAGCGTGGCCCACAGCCCGTAGCCGTGCATCGCGCCCACGTGCAGCTCGGCCTTCTCCTTGGTGCCCGTCGCCACCACGGACCGGCCCCGCTCGTGGACCTCGAGCATGAGCCGCTGCGCCTTGGCCGCGGAGTAGCCGAAGTGGGTGCGGAACACGTAGGCGACGTAGCTCATCAGGTTCACCGGGTCGTTCCACACCACCACGTTCCACGGCCGGTCCCGGGCTGTGTCCTCGTGAGGCCGCTCCAGCAGGGCGGTGTCGGTGGCGCCGGCGGGGACGGACTCGCCCGGCGCCGGACGCACGGCGCGCGGCGCGGACGGATCGTGGCGGGTCAGCACGGACATGCGCCCCAGTGTACGAGGCGGGCGGGCCAGGACCGGCCCCGCCACGGTCCACTAGGGTGGGCGCGTGAGCCAGAACCCCGTGCCCAGCGCCCCGCGGACCGCCGACGACTGGCAGATCCCCACGGCGCTGATGACCGACCACTACGAGCTGACCATGCTCCAGGCCGCGCTGAAGGCCGGCACCGCGCACCGCCGCTCCCGCTTCGAGCTGTTCACCCGACGCCTGCCCAGCGGCCGCCGCTACGGCGTGGTGGCCGGCGTGGGCCGCGCGCTGGAGGGCCTGTCCCGCTTCCGGTTCGACACGCCCGAGCTCGACTTCCTCGCGGACACCACCGCCCTCGACGACGCCACGCTGGCCTGGCTCGCCGACTACGAGTTCAGGGGTGACATCGTGGGCTACGCCGAGGGCGAGGCCTACTTCCCGCACTCCCCCCTCCTGCAGGTGGAGTCGACGTTCGCCGAGGCGTGCATCCTGGAGACCTACCTGCTCTCCATCTACAACTACGACTCCGCCGTGGCCTCCGCAGCCTCCCGCATGACGGCCGTCGCGGACGGCCGCCCGTGCGCCGAGATGGGCTCGCGCCGCACGCACGAGGAGTCCGCCGTGGCCGCCGCCCGCGCCGCGGCCATCGCGGGCTTCACCGCCACCTCGAACCTCGAGGCGGGCCGCCGGTACGGCATCCCGACCGTCGGCACCGCCGCCCACTCCTTCACCCTGCTGCACGACTCGGAGCGCGCCGCCTTCGAGGCCCAGGTCGCCGCGCTCGGGGCGGACACCACCCTCCTCGTGGACACGTATGACGTGGAGCAGGGCGTGCGCACCGCGGTCGAGGTGGCCGGCCCGGCCCTGCGGAACGTCCGGGTCGACTCCGGCGACCTCGTGATCCAGGCCCACCGCGTGCGCGAGCTGCTCGACAAGCTGGGCAACACCGAGACCGGGATCATGGTCACCTCGGACCTGGACGAGTACGCGATCGCCGCCCTGCGCTCCGCCCCCGTCAGCTCGTACGGCGTGGGCACGCGCCTGGTCACCGGGTCCGGCGCGCCCACCGCCTCCATGGTCTACAAGCTCGTGGCCCGCCAGGACGACGACGGCACGTGGGTGGACGTGGCCAAGGCCAGTTCCGGCAAGGCCAGCCGGGGCGGCCGCAAGGAGGCCGCGCGCCGCCGCGACCCGCGGGGCCGGGCCACCGCCGAGGTGATCGGCGTCAACCGCAGCGCCGCGCCCGACGCCGACGACCGTCCCCTGCTGCACCGTTTCGTGCACGCCGGCGAGCTGGCCGAGGGCTGGACCGGCCCCGAGGCCGTCACCCGCGCCGCCGAGCGGCACGCCGCCTCCCTGCGCGAGCTGCCCGCCTCGGTGGGCCGCCTGCAGCCGGGCGACCCCGCCATCCCGACCATCTTCCTGGAGGACTGACCCATGGAGAACCTGAACCGCGCCCTGGTGATCGTGGACGTGCAGAACGACTTCTGCGAGGGCGGCGCCCTCGGCGTGGCCGGCGGCGCCGCCGTCGCGGCCGGGGTCAGCGAGCACCTGGCCGAGCACGCGGACGCCTACGCGGCCGTGGCCGCCACGCGCGACTGGCACGTCGACCCGGGCACGCACTTCGCCGCGGCCACCGGCGCCGAGCCGGACTTCCGCACCACCTGGCCGGTGCACTGTGTGGCCGGCACCGCCGGCGCCGAGCTGCATCCCGACCTGGACGCCGAGCACCTCGACGCCGAGTTCCTCAAGGGCCTGCACACGGACGCCTACTCCGGCTTCGACGGCGCCCTCGGTGAGCCCGACGCCGTCCCGACCGGGGCCGCGGGCGAGCGCCCCTCCGGGACCGTCGGCCCGTACGGGGCCACCGCCGTGGCCGCGGCCGCCGTCGAGTCCGGCGCCCCCGGCCTCGACGAGTGGCTCCGTGAGCAGGGCGTGGACGCGATCACCGTGGTGGGCATCGCCACGGACCACTGCGTGCGCGCCACCGTGCTCGACGCCCTCGACGCCGGCTACGAGGTCACCGTGCTGACCGACCTGGTGGCCGGCGTCGACGAGGCGGCCGCCCAGGCCGCGCTCCACGAGATGGAGGCCGCCGGGGCCATCCTGGCGACCTCGTGAGCGGGTTCGGCCCCGAGCGGCGCCCGCGTCGCCTCTGAGGCGCCGCACGTCGGGACAGTGACGAATGTCACTCGATGCGGCATGATGGAGGCACGCGGCCCCGGCGGGCGTGCCGGAGCCGGTGCCCGACGCAGACGAGGAGAGCAGCCATGACCGACTCCCCCATCGCCGCAGACCGGGACGGCATCCGCTACCTCTCCGGGGCGATCCCGGCCGCCGACGACGTCCGCGCCCTCTACGACGCCGTGGGCTGGTCCGCCTCCACGGCGGACATGGACACGCTCATGGGCGGGCTGCAGGGCTCGGCCACCGTGGTGACCGCCTTCGACGGCGGCCGTCTGGTTGGCCTGGCCCGCGTGGTCTCCGACGGACACACCATCGCCTACCTGCAGGACATCCTCGTGGATCCGGGGCACCAGCGCCGCGGCATCGCCTCCGAGCTGCTGCGCCGCGTCTTCGCCCGGTTCGGCCAGGTGCGTCAGCACGTGCTGCTCACGGACACCGAGGAGCGTCAGCGCGCCTTCTACGAGACCCATGGATTCCGCGAGTCCCGTGACGTGGAGGGCGACGAGCTGCGCGCCTTCGTGCGCTTCCAGTCCCGGGACGGCTGAGCCCGGCGCTCAGGCCGACACGGCCTGCCGCTCCCCCCGGGCGGGGGCGGCGGCGAGATCGCCGAGCCGCTCGGCCTCGTGCGGGCCGGGCTTCATGGCGCGCAGGGCGTTGACGATGGCCACGACGTCCACGAGCTCCTGGAACAGCGCGCCGACCAGAGCCGGGATGGCGCCCGTGGCGGCGATGACCATCAGGACCAGGGAGAGCGCGATGCCGACCCAGATCGACTGCGTGGCCACCTGCAGGGTGCGCTGGCCGGCGGCCACGGCGACGGCGACCTTGGAGACGTCGTCGGCGAGCACCACCACGTCGGCGGACTCGGAGGCGGCGGTCGAGCCGCGGGCGCCCATGGCCACGCCCACGTCCGCGGCGGCGAGCACGGGGACGTCGTTGACGCCGTCGCCGACCATCATCACCGGGCGCTCCGGGCGCTCGGAGAGCAGGCGGACCTTGTCCGCGGGCAGCAGGTCCGCGTGGACCTCGTCGATGCCCGCCTCCCCGGCGATGTGCCGTCCGGTGGCCTCGGCGTCGCCGGTGAGCATGAGGACCTGGCGTGCGCCGAGGCGGTGGAGCGCCTGCACGGTGGCGGCGGACTCGGGGCGGATGCGGTCGGCCAGCAGCAGGACGCCGGCGAAGGCGCCGTCCACGGCCACGTAGACGGCGGACTGGCCGGGGGCGAGGTCGGCGGTGGCGGTGTCCGGGGCAGCCTGCGTGACGTAGGCGCGCTTGCCGACGACGACGCGGCGACCCTCCAGCACCGCGACGACGCCGTGGGTGGCCTCCTCCGTGGCATCCTGCGCGGTCGCCAGGGACAGCCCGCGCTCCTCGGCCGCCGCGCGGATGGCGTCGGCGAGCACGTGCACGGAGTACTGCTCGGCGGAGGCGGCCAGGCGCAGCAGCTCGTCCTGGGCGAAGCCGGCGGCCGGGCGCACGCCGACCAGCTCGGGGCGGCCGGCGGTGAGGGTGCCGGTCTTGTCGAAGCCCACGGTCTGCACGGAGCCGAGGGCCTCGATGGTCCCGCCGGACTTCACGATCACCCCGGACGTGGCGGCGCGGGACATGCCGCCGAGGAAGGCCACCGGAGCGGCGATGAGCAGCGGGCATGGCGTGGCCACCACGAGCACCTCGGCGAAGCGGACCGGGTCCTGGGACAGCCACCAGGCCAGGCCGGCGATCAGGTAGGCGACGGCGGTGAACGGCACGGCGTAGCGGTCGGCCAGGCGCACCATGGGGGCGCGGGACTCGGCCGCCTGCTGCACGAGGGAGACGATGGCCGCGTACTGCGAGTCGGCCGCGGAGGCGGTCGCCTCGAGCACGAAGGCGCGGGTGCCGTTGAGCGCGCCGGACATCACGGCCGAGCCGGTGCGGTGCGTGACGGGCAGGGACTCGCCGGTCAGGGAGGACTCGTCCAGGTCCACGGCGACCTCCCCGCCGTCCTCGGCGGAGGCCACGGTGCCGTCCACGGGAAGCACCTCGGCGGGACGCACCAGGAGCCGGTCGCCGGCACGCACCTCCTCCACCGGCACGTCCTCCACGGAGCCGTCCGGACGCAGGCGATGCGCGCGCTGCGGGGCGCGGTCCAGCAGGGCGGACAGATCCCGCCGAGCGCGGCCGGCCGCGTAGTCCTCGAGGGCCTCCCCGCCGGTGAGCATCAGGCAGACGAGCACGGCGGCGAGGTACTCCCCCACCAGCACGGTGGCGACGATCGCGGTGACGGCGAGGATGTCCACACCCCAGTGCCCGCGCATCAGGTCCCTGACCATGCCCACCGAGGTCCACGCGGCCACCACCAGGGCATACGCCGAGGCGATCCAGCGCGCCGGATCCTCCGCCCCCGCCAGGTGCAGGCCGAGGGTGAGGGCGACGACGACCAGCGTCGCGAGCACCCACGGGTACCGCGCGGCGAAGCCGAGGACGGCGGGACGTGACGGGGACGGGGCGGACACGGGCATGACGACTCCTGACATCGTGCCCCCATTCCAGCCCGTCCCCGTGCCGGGTGCCAGCCAGGGGAGGCGATCCTCAGCCCGCGGGCGCCCCCGCGCTCCCGGCGGACCTCAGGTCCGGCCGACGAACCACCCGCGCAGGGTGCTCAGCCGTTTCTCCAGCTGCTCGCGGGAGGCCTGGGCCACGGCGGGGCCGCCGGAGATCTCCCGCAGGCGGTTGTGGATCACCCCGTGCGGCTGGCCGGAACGGGCCGCCCAGGCGGACACCGTCTTGGACAGCTCGGAGCGCAGCTCCTTCATCCGCCGGTGGTCCACGACGTCGGCGGGCTCGGCCGCCTGCGCACGCGGCCGGCGCTGGATCTGCTCGGCCTGCCGCTGCCGTAGCAGGGCGGAGACCTGCTCGGCGTCCAGCAGGCCCGGGATGCCGAGGAAGTCCTGCTCCTCCTCCGAGCCGACGGCGCCGCCGAGGCCGAACTCGCCGCCGTCGAAGAGCACCTTGTCGAAGCTCGCCCGGGACTCGAGGGCCTCGAACTTCTCCCGCGTCAGCGCGTCCGAGCCGCTCTCGGCCCGGTTGGCCTCCGCGATGAGGTCCTCCTCGGGGGCGTCCTCGAGGTCCTCGACGTCGACGGCGCCCTCCTTGCGGTCCAGCGCGTGGTCCCGCTCGAGCTCCATCTCGTTGGCCAGCAGCATGAGCGCGGGCACGGACGGCAGGAACACCGAGGCGGTCTCCCCACGCCGGCGGGAGCGCACGAAGCGGCCCACGGCCTGGGCGAAGAACAGGGGCGTGGATGTGGACGTGGCGTACACGCCCACGCACAGGCGGGGCACGTCCACGCCCTCGGACACCATGCGCACCGCCACCATCCACCGCTCGTCCGACGCGGCGAACTCCTCGATGCGATCCGAGGCGCCCTTGTCGTCCGAGAGGATCACGGCCGGCCGCTGGCCGGTCAGCACCTCGAGCTGCGCGGCGTACGCGCGCGCGTCCTGGTGGTCCGAGGCGATCACGAGGCCGCCGGCGTCGGGCACGTTGCGGCGCACCTCGCTGAGCCGCCGGTCGGCCGCGCGCAGCACGGACGGGATCCACTCGCCCGCCGGGTCCAGCGCGGTGCGCCAGGCGGAGGCGGTGATGTCCTTCGTGGCGGCCTCGCCGAGCTGAGCCTCCATGACCTCGCCGGTGGAGGTCTTCCAGCGCATCTGCCCGGAGTAGGCCATGAAGATCACCGGGCGCACCACGTGGTCCCGCAGCGCCGGGCCGTAGCCGTACGTGTAGTCCGCCTTCGACCGTTCGATGCCGTCCACGCCGAGTTCGTAGCGGACGAAGGGGATGGAGGCGGTGTCGGAGCGGAACGGGGTGCCGGTCAGGGACAGACGCCGCGTGGCCGGCTCGAACGCCTCGCGGATGCCCTCGCCCCAGCTCAGGGCGTCGCCGCCGTGGTGGATCTCGTCCAGGATCACCAGGGTCTTGGCGGCCTCCGTGCGGTTCCGGTGCAGGACGGGCTTGTTCGCCACCTGGGCGTACGTCAGCGCCACCCCGCGGTACTCGGCGCCGTGCCGCCCGTCCGCGTTCTTGAAGTTCGGGTCGATCGCGATGCCCACGCGCGCGGCGTTGTCCGCCCACTGGCGCTTGAGGTGGTCCGTGGGCGCCACGACGGTCAGCCGCTGCACCACGCCGGAGTCCATCAGGATCTTGGCCACGCGCAACGCGAACGTGGTCTTGCCCGCGCCGGGGGTCGCGACCGTCAGGAAGTCCTGCGGCGCGGTCTCGAGATAGCGCTCCAGCGCCTCCTGCTGCCACTGGCGCAGCTTGGGGGCCGTCCCCCACGCCGCGCGCTCGGGCATGGCGGGGGGAAGGTCCTCGCCGATGTGGAACAGATCGTGCTGGACGCTGCCGTCCGGGGTGCCGCTCGTCAGGGAGCGGCCGTCAGCCACGGCCGCGGCCTCCGAACCAGCCACCGCGCTTGCCGCCGCCGTCGCCGCCGTCCTGCGGCTCACGCAGGCCCTCGTAGATCTCCTTGCACGTGGGGCACACGGGGAACTTGTTCGGGTCCCGGCCCGGCACCCACACCTTGCCGCACAGGGCGATCACGGGGGCACCGGTGACAGCGGACTCCGTGATCTTCTCCTTGCGGACGTAGTGGGCGAAGCGCTCGTGGTCGCCCGGCTCGATCTTCTGCCGCAGCTCCTCGCGCTCGAGGACGGACGTGCCGCCGCCGGCGGGCGCGAAGGGGTCGTTCAGGTCGGGTTCGCCGGTCACACTCATGCGGGCCAGTCTAGCCGCGCCCCTCAGAAGGCGGCCACGGCCTGGTAGGTCTCGGCCTGCGCGCGGTCGTACCAGCGCGCCCCCAGGCGCACGCCCAGCCACAGCGCGACGGCGCCCCACGCGAACCCGAGCGCCACCGTCACCCAGCCCCACACGGCGGCCCCGGTGACGAGCCGGACGACGAAGGGCACCAGGAACGGCACCGCGAGCGCCAGGCTGACCAGCATCGCGGCGCCCTGGACGAGCATCGTGCGCATGGCCGCGCCCTGCGGCGTCGCGAACGGGCTGTCCCCCGGCTTCGGAACCGGGTAGACGAAGCGGGCGGAGACGAACGCGGACAGCCCGGCGGTCGTCCCGAACAGGCCGAGGGCCAGGCCCAGCATCGGCGCCAGCAGGGACCAGTCCCCCGCCGCCGCCACCGTCGCCGTCGTCACGAGCAGGATCATCGGCACGCCCCAGCCCGCCAGGCCCAGGACCCGGCCCCAGCGGTCGTCCACGCCCCGCACGCCCGAGACGACGTGCAGGTGGAACGCCGTGTGGTCGTAGGCGATGTCCGCGGAGATCGAGTAGGCCAGGGACCAGGCGGTGATCGGCCCGAGGACCAGCAGCAGGCCCAGTCCGGGACCCTCCTCCCCGGCCATGCCCCCGGTGAACCACAGCAGGACGGCCATGAGCGGGATGATGACGAGCCCGGCCGCGTACCGCGGATCGGCCAGCCAGTAGCGCTGGGCGCGGGCCGCGATCGCGGTGCGCGGGCCCGTGGCCGGTCGGCCCAGCCAGCGCAGCGGCGTCGGGTCCGCGCCCGCGGCGACGCGACGGGACCGACCGCCGCCCACGGCCACCGGCTCCACGGTGCGGCGCACGGCCAGGTGCCACAGGGCCAGGGCGGCCAGGCACCAGGCGGCCGCCACCGCGAGGTGGAGCGCGACGGCGGCGCCGCGGCCCTCGGCGGCCGCCCACGCCGCGGCGGGGCCCGCCCCGAACGGGGTCCACGCCGCGCCGCGGGCGATCTGGGGCGCGATCGCCAGGAAGTCCTCGAACGACGCGATGGCCTGCGAGAGGGCGACGCCGCCGAGCATGAGCGGGATGAACAGCAGGACGGAGACGACGTCCCGCACCCGACGCCGGCTCGCGTAGGCGGCCAGGAGGCCGGCGAGGCCGGAGCCGATCGCCACGGCGGTCACCGCGGTCAGCGCGCCCCCGGCCAGGCCTGCCGCCAGCGCGGCCGGCCGGTCCCACCAGCTGGCCCCCAGGCCCACCAGCACGGCCAGCGTGGCGAGCCCGACCGGCGTCGTGAAGGCGCTCAGGACCAGCCCGGCGATGAGGGTGCGGGCCGGGACGGGGAAGAGCACGAAGCTGTGCGGGTCGAGGGTGGCGTCCACGCCCGTGACGAACGGCGGGATGACGAGCCAGGCGAGCACCACGACGGCGGCGGCCAGCACGGTCGTGGCGCCGCGGGCCTCGTCCGGCAGGGCGGGCAGGCCCGTGACGAGCAGCGTCACCGCCACGGCGGCCATGCCGAGCACGTACAGCGCGCCGAGCACGCTCATCACCAGGGTGAACGGGGACCGCCGCCACTGGTTCAGGGTCAGCGTCCAGCGCAGTCGGACGAGCGTCAGAGCCATGCCAGCCCCTCCGAGCCGTGGCGGCCGCCGACGAGGTCCACGAAGCGGTCCTCGAGGTCGCGCCCGTCCCGGACCTCCTCGAGCGTGCCGGCGGCCCGCAGCGTCCCGGCCGCGATCACGGCGACGTGGGTGCACATGCGCTGGACGAGGTCCATCACGTGGCTCGAGACGATCACCGTGCCGCCCCGCTCCACGTACGAGTGCAGGATGTCCCGGATGTTCGCGGCGGAGACCGGGTCCACGGCCTCGAACGGCTCGTCCAGGACGAGCAGGTCCGGGGCGTGGACCATGGCGGCCGCCAGGAACACCTTCTTGGTCATGCCGGCGGAGTAGTCGGCCACGAGCTTGCGGCCGGCGTCCTCCAGGTCCATCACCCGCAGCAGGTCCGCGGTCCGCTCGGCCACGGTGTCCGCGTCGAGCCCGTGCAGCAGCCCGGCATAGGTCACGAGCTGCGCGCCCGTGAGTCGGTCGAAGGTCCGCACGCCGTCGGCGAGCACGCCGACCCGTCGCTTGGCCTCGAGGGGCTGCTCCCACACGTCGACACCGTGGATCCAGGCGCGGCCGTGGTCCGGGCGCAGCAGCCCGGTGGCCATGGACAGGGCGGTGGTCTTGCGCGCCCCGTTGGGCCCGACCACCCCGAAGAACGATCCGGCCGGGACGTCCAGGTCCAGCGCGTCGAGCGCCAGCTTGTCCCCGAACCGCTGGGTCAGCCCGCGCGTGACGAGGGCGAGGCCCGGATCGGGGGCGTCCACCGCGCGACGACGGGCGGCGGCCGCCAGGTGGGCGGGGGCAGGCTCGGGCGCATGCGGAGTCATGCCTGGGACGTTACCCACCGTCAGGCGGACACGGCGTCCTCCTCAGGGATGAACTGTGGGTCCCTCAGAACAGCGCTGCGGCCAGCCGACGCCGCGAGGCCTGCACACGGGGATCGTCCGTGCCCACCACGGTGTAGAGGTCCACGAGGTGGGCGCGCGCCGTCTCCCGGTCGTCGCCGGGGTGGAGGGCGATGAACCGCACGAGCCGGGCGAAGGCGTCCTCCACGTGGCCACCGAGCACGTCCAGGTCGGCGACGGCGAGCTGGGCGGCGACGTCGTCCGGGCCGTCCGCGGCGGCCGTGCGCACCGCCGCGGCGTCGGCGTCGCGGGTGCGCAGCATGAGGCGGGCCGCGGACAGGCCCTGCTGGGCCACGGCGTCCGCGGGGCTGTCGGCCAGCGCCGCCTCCCACGCCGAGACGGCCCCGGGCAGGTCGTCGGCGGCGAGGGCCTCATGGGCGGCCCGGTGCAGCGGCGGCACGGGCGGAGCGTCCGCGGCCGCGGCGCCGGCGTCCTGGCGCGCCGGAGCGACGGGGGGCACGGTGCCGGCGACGCCGTTCTGACGGGCCACCTCGAGGATCTCCCCCATGAGCTGGCGCAGCGTCTCCTCCGGCACCTCCTGATTGACCAGCGGCACCGGCTGCCCCGCCACCACGGCCATGACCGCGGGGCCGGCCCCCAGGCCCAGCGCCTGCAGCACGGCGGGCTCCTTCGCCACGTCCAGACGCGCGAGCACGAGCCGTCCCGCCTGGGCGTCGACCGCGTCCGCGAACTGCCGGTAGAGCGCCTCGCTCGCCGCGTCCCCGGGCACGTGCAGGTGCAGCAGCACCGGCACCTGGGCGGAGAGCTGGACCAGCTGCTGCAGCAGACCCTGGTCGGCGTCCGCGATCACCCACGAGCCGCCGCCGGCGCCGGCGTCGGCCCCCGGCGCGGTCCGCCCGGCCGGGGCCGGGGTGCCGAGCGAGGACAGGTCGACGGCGCCGCGCAGGTGGGACGGGGCGTCAGAGGGGGGCTGGGCGGTCACGTCGGTCACGATCCTTCCGGTCCGGGTCCGCCCCGTCGCCGGGGCGAGGGGCGTTGTCACTGCGCCCCACGGTAGCCTCCCGGGCGCGGCGCGGTCAGGCCGGGGCCCTGACGTACGCTGAGCGCGTGGAGGAGAAGGAGACCGCATCCGGCCCGGACGTCGCCGGCGTCGCCGACGTCCGTGGCCCGGCCGAGCCCGAGGGCGCGGAGCAGCCGTCCCTGGCCGGCATGCCCGTGGAGCCGGTCGGGGTGGCCGCCGCGCCGCCGTCGCACGGGCCGACGCCCGCCGGGCGTCGTCGACTGCCCCGCCTGGGCTCCGTCCTGCGGCGGCGCCGACCCTTCCTCGAGGAGGACCGGGTGGACCCCGAGTCGGTCCCCGTCGACGGCGCCGAGGATCCGGCGGTCGCGGCCGTGGCCGTCGAGTCCCCCGTGCTGACCGGCTTCCTGCTCGCGGTCGGCGTGGCCCTGGCCATCGGCGTCGTCTCGGTGCTGCGCACGAACGGGCAGCTCATCGTGTGGATCGCCGCGGCCCTGTTCATCGCCCTGGGCCTGGATCCGCTGGTGCGCCGGGTCGAGTCCTGGGGCGCGCCCCGCTGGGTCGGCGTGCTCACGGCCGCGCTCGGCCTGGCCGCCGTGGCCGGGGCGTTCGTCGCGCTCCTCGTCCCCACGGTGATCGAGCAGTCCACGCAGCTGGTCCAGGACCTGCCGGCCATCATCGACGGGGTGATGAGCGCCGAGTGGTTCGTGCGACTCGACGAGGAGTTCCACCTCCAGGAGGCCGTCCGCGCCCAGACCGAGCGCCTCGCCGCCGACGGCGTCGCCGTCACCGACCTGTTCGGCGGGCTCCTCGGCTTCGGCCAGACCGTGCTGAACGCCATCTTCTCGGTGCTCGTGGTGGTCGTGCTGACGCTGTACTTCCTCTCCTCCCTGCCGCACATGAAGTACTGGGCCTACCGGCTCGCACCGTGCTCGCGCCGGCCCCGGATCGAGGCGCTGTCCGAGCAGATCACCTCCTCGGTCGGCCACTACGTGATGGGCCAGTCCTTCGTGGCCGCCCTCAACGGCGCGGTGGCGTTCACGGCGCTGGCCATCGCCGGCGCCCCCTTCGCCGTCCTGCTCGCCGCGATCGCCGCCTTCATGGCGTTCATCCCGCTGGTGGGCGCCGCGATCGGCGGCACGCTGCTGACCCTCGTGAGCCTGCTGACCTCGTGGCAGACCGCCGCCGTGTTCGCGGCCGTCTACTTCGTCTACCTGCAGATCGAGGCCTACGTCATCTCGCCGCGCGTCATGGCACGCGCGGTGTCCGTGCCGGCGGCCGTGGCCGTGATCGCGGTGATCGCCGGAGGCGCGCTGCTCGGCGTCCTCGGCGCCCTCATGGCGATCCCGCTCGCCGCCGCGCTGCTGCTGCTGGTCCGCGAGGTCTTCATCCCCCGCCAGGACGCCCGGTAGGCCCACGACGGCGGCGCGGCCCGGACCGTCGCGGTCAGCGGCCCGGGCGGGTGCGCCAGCACACCGGGTGCCAGTGCCGCCGGTCCGCCCCCGCGTCCTCGTCCCCCATGATCCAGTCCGCGCGCCAGGCCACGAGGTGCGCCTGGCCCTGCCGGATCACCCGACCGCAGCCGGGGCACGTGTAGTCCTTCACCGCGCGCCACGCGGGGATCTGCCGGACGTGCCAGCCGCCGTCGGACCCGGACTGGCGCGAGTAGCCCGCGTCCAGGCCGAGGAGCTCCTCGAGCGGGTCGGACCGCCCCGGCGACGGCCGGGACCGCCGGGAGACGCCGGAGGCCCCGCGCTCACTCCGCCGAGGCGCGGACGAGCGGCGGGGGCGGTTCGAACGGGGCATGCCCCCATGCTGACACACGAGCCGGTGGGCACGGTCCGCCTAGGATGGACCGGTGCGACTCGTCATTGCCCGCTGCTCCGTGACCTATGAGGGCCGCCTGAACGCCCACCTGCCCACCGCCACCCGCCTGCTCATGGTGAAGGCGGACGGCTCGGTGCTGGTGCACTCCGACGGCGGCTCCTACAAGCCCCTCAACTGGATGTCTCCGCCCGCGACCCTGCACGTGGAGGAGCCCTCCCCCGATCAGGCCGACCAGGGGGTGACGCAGGTCTGGCGCGTTCAGGCCAAGAAGTCCGACGACCGGCTCGTCGTGCTCATCGAGGAAGTACTGGCGGACGACTCCCACGAGCTCGGCGTGGACCCCGGCCTCGTCAAGGACGGCGTGGAGGCGGATCTGCAGCGTCTGCTGGCCGAGCAGATCAGCCTGCTCGGCGACGGCCACACCCTCGTGCGCCGCGAGTACATGACGGCGATCGGCCCCGTCGACATCCTGGCCCGCGACGCCGACGGCGGCACCGTGGCGGTCGAGCTCAAGCGCCGCGGGGACATCGACGGGGTCGAGCAGCTCACCCGCTACCTCGAGCTGATGAACCGGGACCCGCTCCTGGCGCCCGTGCGCGGCGTGTTCGCGGCCCAGCAGATCAAGCCCCAGGCCCGCACCCTCGCCGAGGACCGCGGCATCCGCTGCGTCACCCTCGACTACGACGCGATGCGCGGCGTGGACGACGCCGAGTCCCGCCTGTTCTGAGGCGCCGGGCGGGCTCAGCGGCGCCAGAAGGACGACGCCGCGGACGGCCCCGCCTCGCTCCAGGCGCGCAGGGCGCCGGCGTCGTCGGGGTCGACGACGACGCGCACCGGACGTGTGCCGGCGCTCAGCTCCAGGACGGCCCGGCCGGCCTCGTCCGCCGGGAGGCGGTCGATCTGCAGGCGGCTCCGGTCCGCGCTCCAGCGCTCTCGCGAGAGGCGCCAGCCCCCGGTGAGGCGCAGGCGGGACTCGTCGTACACGCCGATCACACGCTCACGCCCCGGGCCCTCCCGCTCCAGGACCGCAGGGAAGGCGGCCGTGACACGGGCGAGGGGCCGGCACCGCATCACCAGGGCGAGTGCCGACAGCACGATGACTGCCACCACGGTCGCCGAGGCGATGAGCACCGGGCCCTCCACCGTCAGGTCCTGCCGCGCCGCGTCAGGCCGCCGCGGCGTCGCCCAGCCGGGCGGACGTCGCGGCGATCACGACACGGTCGTGGTCCACGGAGAAGAAGCCGCCGCGGGCCTGCGCGGTGACGGTGCCGCCGTCCGTGGTCCGCACCACGACCTCGCCGTCGCCGAGGACGGCCAGCATCGGGGTGTGGCCCGGGAGGATGCCGATCTCACCGTTGACGGTGCGCGCCGACACGGCCGACGCGGCGCCCGACCAGATGGACCGCTCCTCGGAGACGATCTCGACGTTGAGCTCAGCCATGATCGATCAGCCCTCGGCCTGGATCTTGGCCCACTCGCGCTCGACGTCGTCCAGGCCGCCCACGTTGTAGAAGGCCTGCTCCGCGACGTGGTCCAGGTCGCCGTCGGCGATGGCCTTGAAGCCCTCGACGGTGTCCTTGACCGGCACGGTGGAGCCCTCGACGCCGGTGAACTGCTTGGCGGTGTAGGTGTTCTGCGAGAGGAACTGCTCGATCTTGCGGGCGCGGCCCACGGTGATCTTGTCCTCCTCGGAGAGCTCGTCCACACCGAGGATCGCGATGATGTCCTGCAGCTCCTTGTTCTTCTGCAGGATCTGCTTCACGCGGATGGCCACGTCGTAGTGGTCCTGGCCCACATACTGCGGGTCGAGGATGCGCGAGGTCGAGGCCAGCGGGTCCACGGCCGGGTACAGGCCACGGGACGCGAGGTCACGGGTCAGGTTGGTGGTCGCGTCCAGGTGCGCGAACACGTTGGCCGGGGCCGGGTCGGTGTAGTCGTCCGCGGGGACGTACACGGCCTGCATCGAGGTGATGGAGTGGCCGCGGGTCGAGGTGATGCGCTCCTGGAGCACACCCATCTCGTCCGCCAGGTTCGGCTGGTAGCCCACGGCGGAGGGCATGCGGCCCAGCAGCGTGGAGACCTCGGAGCCGGCCTGCGAGAAGCGGAAGATGTTGTCGATGAACAGCAGCACGTCCTGGTTCTGCACATCGCGGAAGTACTCCGCCATGGTCAGCGCGGACAGGGCCACACGCAGACGCGTGCCCGGCGGCTCGTCCATCTGGCCGAACACGAGGGCGGTGTCCTTCAGGACGTCCGCCTCGTCCATCTCGATCCAGAGGTCGTTGCCCTCACGGGTGCGCTCGCCGACGCCGGCGAACACGGAGGTGCCGCCGAAGTTGCGGGCCACACGGGTGATCATCTCCTGGATGAGCACGGTCTTGCCCACGCCGGCGCCGCCGAACAGGCCGATCTTGCCGCCCTTGATGTAGGGGGTCAGCAGGTCGATGACCTTGATGCCGGTCTCCAGCATCTCGGTGGAGCCCTCGAGGGAGGCGAAGTTCGGCGCCGGGCGGTGGATCGGCCAGCGGTCCTCGGCCTGCAGCTGCGAGGCGGGCATGTCCAGGGTCTCGCCGAGCACGTTGAAGATGTGGCCCTTCACGGCGTCGCCGACCGGCACCGAGATGGGGGCGCCGGTGTCCACGACGTCGGTGCCGCGCACCAGGCCGTCGGTGGACTGCAGGGAGATGGCGCGGACCATGTTGTCGCCGAGGTGCTGGGCGACCTCGAAGGTGACCGTGCGGCGCTGGCCGTTGAGGTCGATCTCGGTGGTCAGCGCGTTGTAGATCTCCGGCATCGCGTTGGCCGGGAACTCGGCGTCGATCACGGGGCCGATGACGCGGGACACGCGTCCGGTGGCACCGCCGGTGGGGGTCCCGGTGCCCTGGTCAGTGATGGTGGCAGTCATCTCTCTCACTTCTATCGTGTGTGGATGGCGAGTCTGGTGAGTCCCGAACGGGCTCAGGAGTTGTTGAGCGCGTCCGCGCCCGCGATGAGCTCGGTGAGCTCCTGGGTGATCTCGGCCTGACGGGCGTTGTTCATCAGGAGGGTGTAGTCCTTGATGAGGCTCGTGGCGTTGTCGCCCGCCGACTTCATGGCGCGCTGACGGTTGGCGAGCTCCGAGGCCGCCGACTGCAGCATCGCGTTGAAGATGCGCGACTCGATGTACTTGGGCAGCAGCGCGTCGAGGACCTCCTCCGCGTCCGGCTCGTACTCGTAGAGCGGCAGCACGTCCTCGGCGGTGGCGGCCTCCTCCTCGACGACCTCGAGGGGCAGCAGGCGCACCACGTGGGGGTTCTGCTTCACGAGCGAGACGAACTCGGTGAACACGACGTGGATCTCGTCCACGCCGCCGTCCGCCGTGTCCGTGAGGAACGCGTCCACGAGCACCTCGCCGATCTCGGCGGCGCGCTCGGCGACGGGGGCGTCCGTCTGACCGGTCCACAGCTTCTTGTAGCCGCGGCCGCGGAAGTCGAAGTACGTCTGCGCCTTGCGGCCGACGACGTACACGTCCACGTCCTTGCCCTCCTCGCCGAGGCGGGAGAGGAGCTGCTCGGCCTTGCGCAGCACGTTCGCGGAGTACGCGCCGGCGAGGCCGCGGTCCGAGGACATGATGAGCACGGCCGCCCGGGTCGGGTTCTCGGGCTCCGTGGTGAGGACATGATCGATGTCGTGCTGGCTCGACACGGCCGAGACGGCGCGGGTGATCGCGTTCGCGTAGGGCAGCGACGCGCTGACGCGCTCACGTGCCTTGGTGATGCGAGACGTGGCGATCAGCTCCATCGCCTTGAAGATCTTCTTCATCGACGACGTCGACGCGATCTTCTGACGGTAGACCCGGATCTGGGCTCCCATGGTGGTCCTTTCCCTGGCCGGAGGGCGGCCCGGCGTCGTCCCCGTGGGGTCCGACGCCGGACCGCTCCCTCACCGACCGGCGGTCAGCGCTTCTGCTTGGTGATCTGCTCCTGCGCGACCTGGTCCTGCTCGATCGCGCGGTGCTCCTCGTGGCCGGCCTGCACGCCGCCGTCCTCGGAGGACTGGAAGCCCTTGGAGAACTCGGCGACGGCCGACTCGAGCGCGGACACGGTGCCGTCCTCGAGCTTGCCGGTGGAGGCGATGTCGGTCAGGACGGAGGTGTGGCGACGCAGGTGGTCGATGAACTCGCGCTCGAAGCGCAGCACGTCCTGCACCGGCACCTCGTCGAGGTGGCCCTTGGAGCCGGCCCAGATGGACACGACCTGCTCCTCGACCGGGTAGGGCGAGTACTGCGGCTGCTTGAGCAGCTCCATGAGGCGCTCACCGCGGGCGAGCTGGCGGCGGGTGGCCGGGTCCAGGTCGGAGGCGAACATGGAGAACGCCTGCTGGTCGCGGTACTGCGCCAGGTCCAGCTTCAGCGTGCCGGAGACCTTCTTCATGGCCTTGACCTGGGCGGCGCCGCCCACGCGGGACACCGAGATGCCCACGTCCACGGCGGGACGCTGGTTGGCGTTGAACAGGTCCGACTGCAGGAAGATCTGGCCGTCGGTGATGGAGATGACGTTGGTCGGGATGTAGGCCGACACGTCGTTCGCCTTGGTCTCGATGATCGGCAGACCGGTCATCGAGCCCGCGCCCATCTCGTCCGAGAGCTTGGCGCAGCGCTCGAGCAGACGGGAGTGCAGGTAGAAGACGTCGCCCGGGTAGGCCTCGCGGCCCGGCGGGCGGCGCAGCAGCAGGGAGACGGCGCGGTAGGCCTCGGCCTGCTTCGACAGGTCGTCGAAGATGATCAGCACGTGCTTGCCGCCGTACATCCAGTGCTGGCCGATGGCCGAGCCGGCGTAGGGGGCGAGGTACTTGAAGCCGGCCGGGTCGGACGCCGGGGAGGCCACGATGGTGGTGTACTCCAGGGCGCCGTGCTCCTCCAGCGTGGCGCGGACGCCGGCGATGGTGGAGGCCTTCTGGCCCACGGCCACGTAGACGCAGCGGACCTGCTTCTCGACGTCGCCCGACTCCCAGTTGGCCTTCTGGTTGAGGATCGTGTCGACGGCGATCGCGGTCTTGCCGGTCTGGCGGTCACCGATGATCAGCTGACGCTGGCCACGGCCGATCGGGATCATGGCGTCGATGGCCTTCATGCCGGTCTGCAGCGGCTCGTGGACCGACTTGCGCTCGGTCACGGTCGGCGCCTGCAGCTCGAGGGCACGGCGGCCCTCGGCCTCGATCGGGCCCAGGTCGTCGATGGGCTGGCCCAGCGGGTCCACCACGCGGCCCAGGAAGGCGTCGCCCACCGGAACGGAGAGGATCTCGCCGGTGCGCTGCACCTCCATGCCCTCGCGGATCTCCTGGAACTCGCCGAGGACGACGACACCGATCTCGCGGGTGTCGAGGTTCTGGGCCAGGCCCTGGATGCCGTTCTCGAAGCGCAGCAGCTCGTTCGCCATGACGGAGGGCAGACCCTCCACACGAGCGATGCCGTCCGCCGCGGAGATGACACGGCCGACCTCGGTGCGATCGGTGCCCGACGGTTCGTACGATGCCGCGAAATCGTTCAAGGCATTGCGGACATCGTCAGCGTTGATGGTCAATTCGGCCATCTGCAGTCCCTGCTCTCTGTGCTTGGTGATCATCGACGTGACGATGATGCTTACGTTCGTGGGTGTTCCGGATGCGGGCGGGAGCCGGCGTCAGCCGGCCATCCGCCGCTGGAGGTCGTGGAGGCGCGAGGCCATGGACCCGTCGACGACGTCGTCGCCGACCTGGACGCGGATGCCGCCCACCACGTGGGGGTCCACCGTCACGTCCATGACGAGATCGCGGCCGAAGGCGCGGCGCAGGCCCAGGGCCAGCCGCTCCTGCTGCTCGGCCTCGAGCGGCCGGGCCACGGTCACCTCGGCGATCCACTGGCGCTGCCGCTCGGCGACGACGTCCGCGGCCTTGCGGACGGCGGCGGACGGCTTCAGGCCGCGCGGGGCCGAGACGGCGCGTTCGACCAGCAGTCGGCCGGCCGGGCTGGCCGACTCACCCAGGAGACGACCGGCCAGGGCGGCCCGTGCCTCGAGGGGTGCGTGCTGATCGGTGAGCGCCCGCTGCACCTCGTGCGAGTCCTCCACCGTGCGGTTGAAGGCCAGCAGCTCGCCCGAGAGGGCGGCCAGGCCCGCGTGTCCGCCGCGTGCGGCCTCCGCGGCGGCCGCGTGGGCGGCCACCGTCTCGAGGGCGTCCCCGAGATCGCGCTCCGCCGACCAGCGGCGGCCGGCCAGGTCCTTGAGGACCTGCAGTGCACCGGGGGTCACCCGGGCGCCGAACAGCGAGTCGACGAGGCCGTGACGGCGCTCGGTGGTCCAGGCGGGGTCGGTCAGGGCGCGGCGCAGGGCGCCGTGCTCGTCCACCACGTCCAGCGCGCCGAACAGCTCGCGTGCCAGGGCCACGCCGCCCTCGTCCAGCACCGGACCGACGGCCTCCAGGGAGGCGGCCAGGGAGTCCCTCGATGCGCCCGTCATCATTCGGCGACACCTGCGCTCTGGTGACGGTCCAGGTCAGCCAGGAAGCGGTCGACCACGCGCTGCGAGCGGGCGTCGTCCTCGAGGGACTCGCCCACGATCTTGCCGGCCAGGGTCGTGGCCAGCGAGCCGACCTCGCCCTTGAGCTGCGCGGCGGCCTGCTGACGCTCGGCGGCGATCTGCGCCTGCGCCTGCTCGGAGATGCGCGTCGCCTCGGCGGTCGCGCGCTCGCGCGCCTCGGCCACGATCTCGGCGGCCTCGGTGCGGGCATCCTCGCGGATGCGGTTCGCCTCGGTGCGGGCGTCCGCCAGCTGCGACTCGTAGTCCGCCATCATCGCGTTCGCCTCGGCCTGGGCCTTCTCAGCCTTGGCCAGACCGCCCTCGATCGCCTCGACACGGTCCTGGTAGGACTTCTCGAGGGTCGGGACGATGAACTTGATGACGATGAACATGAGCAGGGCGAAGCCCACCACGACGACTAGGATCTCCCACGGGTTGGGGATCAGGGGGTTAGCCCCCTCAGCCGCCGCGAGGATCAGTCCGTTGCTGATCATGTTTCAACCATCCTTCGGTCAAGAGTCCTGTGGAGAGGGAGTACCGACGGTCTCACCGTGCGGGCGCTCCGTGGACGCGGCGCGTCAGGCGCCGATGACGAAGGCGAAGACGAGGCCCAGGATGGCGAGGGCCTCGGCGAGCGCGAAGCCCAGGAGGGCGATCGGCTGCAGGATGCGCTGGGCCTCCGGCTGACGGGCGACGCCGTTGATGTAGGCGGCGAAGATCAGGCCCACGCCGATGGCGGAGCCGATGGCGGCGAGGCCGTAGCCGATCATGTTGAGCGAACCGTGCAGTTCCATGGTGTTCCTTTCACGAGGCCGAGGTGTCCGGCCGGGTTGTGGAGGGTCGGCCTCCCGGGTGGTCCTCCTGCGGAGGGCCGGGAAGACTGGTGGCGGGCTCTCCCGCCGTACCGCGGCCGCCTGGGTCGTGCCCGAGGCGGCCCCGGAAGATCAGTGGTCGTTCGCGTCGATCGCGCCCTGGATGTAGATCGCGGTCAGCAGCGTGAAGACGAAGGCCTGCAGGTACATGATCAGCAGCTCGAGGAAGTACAGGGCCACCGAGCCGAGGATGACCAGGATGCCGGTGCCCTGCAGGGCCAGGCTGCCGGTCTGCGTGATCAGGTAGGCGGCACCGGCGCCGGCGAGCATCACGATCATGTGGCCGGAGAGCATGGTGGCCATCAGACGCAGGGAGTGGGTCAGCGGGCGCACGATGAAGTTGGAGATGATCTCCAGCGGCACGAGCAGCGGCAGGATCCAGCCGGGCACACCCGAGGGCACGACGGCCAGCTTCAGGTAGCGCACGCCGTGGCGCTTGATGCCGACGCCGATCCGGATCGCGTAGACGATGAGGGCCAGGCCGTAGGCGGCGCCCGCGTGGGAGAAGGTCGGCAGCTGCAGCACCGGGATAGCGCCGAACAGGTTGTTCAGCAGCACGAAGAAGAAGATGGAGAAGAGCAGCGGGACCCACTGCTTGAAGTTCTTCTCGCCCAGGATGTCCTTCGCGATGTCGTTCCGGACGAAGGAGTAGCCGGACTCGGCGAGCCACTGGGCCTTGCCGGGCACGAGCCGGGGACGGCGCATGGCCCACGCGAAGAAGGCGGTGATGAGCACCACGGAGAGCAGGACGAGCAGCATCTGCTTGCCGAAGCCGGTGCCGTACTCCGCACCCCAGGGGAAGATCTCCGGGAGGTGACCATCAGAGATGGTGGGGGGCACGAATGATGCGTTGGCCAGCACGAGGGTCAGCACGCGGTTCCTCTCCGAAGTGATGCAGTCGACGGGACCGCAGCCTCGTCCCCGGACCACAGGCGGGCGCCGCGACATTGCGGGGGTACCGGTGCGATGCGAGACACGGATGGCGGCAGGTGGGCGCCGTCGAAGTGTTCGCCGCCAACGATACCAAACGGTGACCCGTGCTCCGTACCGCAGAAGGGGCCCACGACATGGCCCCCGGCTCGGTGTCTTCGCCCCTCGGGCGGGTCAGTCGGTGTAGATCCCGCGGCGGGTCCGCGCGAAGACGAGGACCTCCGCGGCCTGCCAGACGAGGATCGTCACGAGGGCGGCAATCGCCGCCGCGTCCGCCCGGACCCAGCCGGGGCGGGGCAGGACCCCCAGCAGCACCGCGAACACCGCGATCTTGAGCACGAACAGCCCCACGCTGACCGGCAGCGCCGCCTCGCGCGCCCGGTCCCACACGAGTGCCGTCGTCGCCCCGGTGAGCGCCGAGAGCGCGAGCACCGCGCCGCCGCCCAGCAGGGCGCTCCCGGCCGCCTCCCCGCCGACGGAGAGCAGCCACGCGGCGCACGTGATCGCCAGGGCAGCCCCCGCCGCGGCCAGGGACCACCCGAGGATCCCCCACCAGCCGCGGCGGTTCTCCCAGCGGCGCCGGCGTCGGCGACCGCCCGCCCCGGTCACGCGTCCCCCCGCTCGTCCGGGTGGGCCGCGGCGTCGTGCCGGTCCGCGCGACGGCGCTCCACGATCGGATGCAGGGTGAGGTAGCCGGCTCCGGCCAGGGCCACGGCGAGCACGGGCAGGACGATCATGGGGTCCACGAAGTTCAGGGACACCGCACCCCAGGCCACGAGGAACGCCCAGAGCCAGAGCAGCGCGACGGCCTGCGCCTGGGTGTAGCCGCCGTCCACGAGCTTGTGGTGCAGGTGCCCGCGGTCCGCCGAGAAGGGGCTGGTGCCCCTGGCCGTCCGGCGCAGCACGGCCAGGGCCAGGTCCGCGAGCGGCAGGGCGAGGACGGCGACGGGCAGCAGGATGGGCATGTAGGCGGGGACGTTGCGGAAGCGCATCCCGTCCAGGGCGTTGACGTCGGCGGTCACGGCGACCGCGGCCGCCGCCATCAGCAGGCCGATGAGCATGGCCCCCACCTCGCCCATGAAGATGCGGGCCGGGGCCAGGTTCCACGGCAGGAAGCCCACGCACGCGCCGACGAGCAGGGCCATGAGCAGGGTGGCGAGGTTGGCGTAGTCGAACTGGTTGATGGTCCGCGTCAGCAGATATGAGTAGACGAAGAAGGCCGAGCCGCCGATCAGCGCGACGCCCGCCGCCAGGCCGTCCAGACCGTCCACGAAGTTGATCGCGTTCATCGTCAGCACCACGGCGAACACCGTGAGGATGACCTGCGTGGTCTCGTTCCCCACCGGGATCCAGCCCACCGGCATCGCCTCGATGCGGATCCCGCCCAGGGCCACCGCGAGTCCGGCAAGCACCTGGCCGGCCATCTTCACCCACCAGCGCAGGTCCCACATGTCGTCGGCGATGCCCACGACGAGCACGACGGCGACGGCGACCAGGAGCCCGCGCATCGCGGCGTCGTCCGCGTAGATCCCCTGGAGGAACGGCACGACTCCCCCGACGGCGAATCCCACCAGCACGGCCGCGGCCATGGCCACGCCGCCCAGCTTCGGCACGGGATGCCGGTGCACGTCCCGCTGGCGCAGCGGGGTGAACACGCGCGCGCGGAGCCCCAGCCGGCGTATGAGGGGCGTCAGGGCCCCGCAGGCGACGGCCGTGACCACGACCAGGACGAGATACGCGCGCATGGGGGCCGGTCAGGCCTCCCGGTCGACGGGGCGCGCCGCGGCGGTGTCGTCGGCGGCCGCGATCCGCTCGGCGGCGACCGGCGGCTCCTCGCCCTCGGCGAGCAGGTCCGGCACCACCGCGCGCAGCTCCTCCAGGGGCACGGAGCCCTGCCGGGCCACGCGGAACGGGGTGACGGTGCAGTCCACGATCGTCGAGGGATTCCGGCTCTCGCGGGGGCCGGCATCGAGGTAGAGGGCCACGGACTCCCCCAGCATCGAGCGGGCGGCGTCGGCGGTGGTGGCGGCGTCCATGCCGGTGCGGTTCGCGCTGGAGACGGCCATGGGGCCGACGGCGTAGAGCAGCTCGCGGGCCACCGCGTCGTCGGGCACGCGCAGGGCGACGGTGCCGCGGGTCTCGCCGAGGTCCCAGGTCAGCGTGGGCTGGGACTTGAGGATGAGCGTGAGGGCGCCGGGCCAGAAGCGCTCGGCGAGGGCCTCGGCCTCCTCCGGCACGTCGTACGCGAGGCCCGCCATGACGCGGCGGTCCGCGATGAGCACGGGCGGCGGCATGGTGCGGCCACGGCCCTTGGCGGCCAGCAGCACGGCCACGGCCAGGGGGGAGAACGCGTCCGCTCCGATGCCGTAGACGGTGTCCGTGGGCAGGACCACGCAGCCGCGGTCCGCGAGGACCTCGCGGGCGCGGGCCACGGCATCCTCGAGGGCGGCCGGATCCGAGACGTCGATGAAGTCACTCACGTCGGTCATTCTTCCACCTCCGCGCCCGCCGCGGCTTCGCCGGACCGGCGCGCCGTCAGGAACCGGTCCCGTCCGGTGAGGTCCTGGTGGACTCGTTCGCCCGTGAACCGGGGGTCCGCACCGAGGGCGGACAGGAGGGCCGGGCCCTGCGTCTCGTGGTGCTCCATGGCGAACAGGCCGCCCGGGGCGAGCAGGTCCGCCGCCCGGTGCGCGATGGCCCGCGGGATCCGCAGCCCGGGCGTGTCCCCGCCGTAGAGCGCCCGCGCCGGGTCCAGTCGGGCCTCGGGCTGGGCGGGCACCTCGGCCTCGGGCACATAGGGCGGGTTGCTCACGACGACGTCCACGCGGCCCTCGAGGTCGGGGTATGCGACAAGGGCATCACCTTGTCGCAGGTCGACCCCGCGCGGGGCGAGGTTCCGCCGGGCCCAGTCGGCCGCCGTCGGGTCGAGCTCGACGGCGGTGACGGCGAGCGCGCGGCCCCGCGCCTCGCCCCACGCCGCGACGGCCGCGGCGATCGCGCCGGAGCCGGTGCACAGGTCCACCACGACGCCCGCCGCCGGCCGCGCGGCCAGGTCGGCCACAACGGTCTCCACGAGCAGCTCGGTCTCCGGCCGCGGGATGAAGACGCCCGGGCCGACCGCCAGGTCGAGCCCGTGGAAGTGCGCGACGCCGGTCAGGTGCTGGACGGGCTCGCGGGCGGCGCGGCGCCCGACGAGCGCCTCGAACGCCGCCGCCTGCGCGGGCTCGGCCACGGCCCCGGCGAACACCCGGGCCAGCAGCGCGCCGCCGTCGAGTCCGAGCACGTGGGCCAGCAGCAGCTCGGCGTCCACGCGCGGCGAGTCGATGCCCGCCGCGGTCAGGCGGGCGGCGGCGTCGCGCAGCAGCGCGGACCAGGCCGGTGCGCTCACGCGTCCCCGCCCAGCGCGGCGAGCCGCCGCTGCTCGTCGAGGGCGAGGCAGGAGGCGATCACGGCCTCGAGGTCGCCGTCGAGGACCGCGTCGAGGTTGTGCGCCTTGTAGCCGGTGCGGTGGTCCGCGATCCGGTTCTCCGGGAAGTTGTAGGTGCGGATGCGTTCCGAGCGGTCCATGGTGCGCACCTGCGCGGCGCGCGCCGCGGAGTCCTCGGCGTCCTGCTCCGCCCGCTGCCGCTCGAGCAGCCGCGACCGCAGCACGCGCAGCGCGGCCTCGCGGTTCTGGATCTGGGACTTCTCGTTCTGCATGGAGACGACGATCCCCGTGGGCAGGTGCGTCAGGCGCACCGCGGAGTCGGTCGTGTTGACGGACTGGCCGCCCGGCCCGGAGGAGCGGAAGACGTCCACCTTGAGGTCGTTCGGATCGAGGTGGACCTCGTCCGGGGCGTCCACCTCGGGCAGCACGAGCACGCCGGCGGCGGAGGTGTGGATGCGGCCCTGGGACTCGGTGACGGGCACGCGCTGCACGCGGTGCACGCCGCCCTCGAACTTGAGCCGGGCATAGACGCCGTCGGCCGGGTCGGCCGCGCTCCCCCGCACCGCCACGTGGACGTCCTTGTAGCCGCCCAGGTCGGAGTGCGTGGCGGAGAGGACCTCCGTCTTCCAGCCCCGGGACTCGGCATAGCGCAGGTACATGCGCAGCAGGTCGCCGGCGAACAGGGCCGCCTCCTCGCCGCCCTCGCCGCCCTTGATCTCGAGGATCACGTCGCGGGCGTCGTCGGGGTCGCGCGGGATCAGCAGCCGGCGCAGCCGTTCGGCGGCCTCCGCCTCGGCCGCCTCCAGACCGGGCACCTCGGCCGCGAAGGCCACCGCGTCGTCGTCGCCGGCCGCGGCCAGCTCCCGCGCGTCGGCCAGCTCCTCCGCGGCCGCCGACCAGGCGCGGTGCGCCGTCACCACGGCGCCGAGCTCGGCGAACCGCCGGTTCAGCCGCCGGGCGAGTGCCGGGTCCTGGTGCACCGCCGGGTCGGACAGGCGCGCCGTCAGCTCGCGATGCTCCGCCAGGAGCCGATCCACGGCCTCGCGCCGCTGGTCCGAATCGAACACGTGCGTGCCTCTCCTCCTCCGGCCTCAGCGGGCCGGGCTGTCCGACGTGGACGGCCCCGCCCCGTCCGGCGGAGACGAGCTCCCCCGGGCGGGACGGGGCCGTGCGACGGGACGGTCAGTCGTCGCCCTTGGACCCCAGCGTGGTCTTGGAGACCAGCATGAGGAACTCGGCGTTGGACGCGGTGTCCTTGATCTTGTTGGTGAGCAGGTCGAGGGCCTGCTGCTGCTCGAGGCCGGAGAGCACCCGGCGCAGCTTCCACATGATCTTGACCTCCTCCTGCGAGAGCAGGGCCTCCTCGCGGCGGGTGCCGGACGCGTTGACGTCCACCGCCGGGAAGATGCGGCGCTCCGCGAGGTGACGGGACAGGCGCAGCTCCATGTTGCCGGTGCCCTTGAACTCCTCGAAGATCACCTCGTCCATGCGCGAGCCGGTCTCGACCAGCGCGGTGGCCAGGATGGTCAGCGAGCCGCCGTTCTCGATGTTGCGGGCGGCGCCGAAGAACTTCTTCGGCGGGTACAGCGCCGAGGAGTCCACACCGCCGGAGAGGATGCGGCCCGAGGCCGGGGCGGCCAGGTTGTAGGCGCGGCCCAGGCGGGTCATGGAGTCGAGCAGCACGACGACGTCGCGACCCATCTCCACGAGGCGCTTGGCGCGCTCGATGGCCAGCTCGGCGAGGGTGGTGTGGTCGTCCGCCGGGCGGTCGAACGTGGAGGCGATGACCTCGCCGTCCACCGACCGCTGCATGTCGGTGACCTCCTCGGGGCGCTCGTCGACGAGCACCATCATGAGGTGGACCTCGGGGTTGTTCGTCTTGATCGCGTTGGCGATCGACTGCAGGATCATCGTCTTGCCGGCCTTGGGCGGGGAGACGATGAGGCCACGCTGGCCCTTGCCGATGGGGCTGACCAGATCGATCACGCGGGGGCCGATCAGCTTGGGATCGGTCTCCAGGCGCAGGCGCTCCTGCGGGTACAGGGGCACGAGCTTGCCGAACTCCACGCGCTGCGGGTGCTCGACGGCGGGCTGACCGTTGACCGAGGAGATCTTCACCAGGGCGTTGAACTTCTGACGGTTGGAGCCGCCGCCGTGGTGCTGCTGCTTCTCACCGTCGCGCGGGGCGCGGATCGCGCCGACGACGGCGTCGCCCTTGCGCAGACCGTACTTCTTCACCATGGCCAGGGAGACGTAGACGTCGTTCGGGCCCGGCAGGTAGCCGGAGGTGCGGACGAACGCGTAGTTGTCCAGCACGTCGAGGATGCCGGCCACGGGCTGCAGGACGTCGTCCTCGGTCAGCTCGGTCTCGTCGACCTCGGGGCCGCCGCGGCCACGGCGGTTGCGGCCGCGCTCGTTGCGATTGCGGCGGTTGCGACGGTTGCGGCCGCCCTCGTCGTCGCGGTCGTCGCGGCGGCTGCGGTCCCCGCGTCCGCCGTCGCCCCGGCCGCCGTCCTCGGACTTGTCGCCGCGCTGCTCGCGCGAGCCGTCGCGGCCGTTCTCACGGTCCCGGTTGTTCTCGCGGCCGTTCTCGCGGTCGCGGCCGTTGTCGCGGTCCCGCCCGTTGCGGCCGTTGCGGCCGCGGCCGTTCTCGCGCCCGTTGTCGTCACGGTCCTCCCGGTCGCCGCGGCGGTCCGCGTCGGCGCCGTCCTCGCCCTGGGCGCCGTCGGAGCGACGGTCCTGACCCTGCTGGGCGTCGTCGTCGCCGGCGCGGCGGCGGCCGCGGGAGCGACGCTCGGACTGCGGGCGGTCCTCGCCCTCGTCGCGGGCCTCGGACCCCCCGGACCGGTCCTGGTCCGAGGCGGTCTCACGGGGGGCCTGCTCGGTCTGGGCCTCGCGGGCCTCGGCCTGGGGCTGCCCGTCCTGGGCGGCGGCCGGAGCGGAGGTGTCGGCGTCGGCGCGGCGCGAGCGGCGTCGGGCCGGGCGCTCGGCGGCCGGGGCGGCGTCCTCAGAGGACGCGGCCGCCGGGACGGCCTCGGCGGCGGGGGCCGCGGGGGCCTGGGCCGCGCGCTCGGCGGCGTCGCGGTCCGCCACGGAGCCGCCGCGCTGGTGGTCGGAGATCGCGGTCACCAGGTCGGCCTTGCGCATGCGCGAGCCGCCGGCGATGCCGAGCTGGGAGGCCAGGGCCTGGAGCTGGGCGAGCTTGAGCGAGGCCAGGCCACCGCCGTTCGTCGGCGTGGTCTGTTCCGTGGATTCGGTCACGAAGGTTCCTTCTCCCTCGAATGCGGCCCGGCGGCGCGTGGCGCGTCGGGCTGCGGTGTGCATCCGGTCGGGCCGCGCAGCGGCGCCCCAGAAAACCGGGTTTCATGGTGTGAACTCAGCAGTGGCGCCTCCCCTGATCGTGCGCAGTCGCTGCGTGACGGGGCGGAGGCGTCCGGACTCGACCGAGCCGGAGCGGATCCCGCACGCCGGCCGTGCGCAGCACGGGATGGATCGCGGCGGGGTTCCGGCCGACGGCGCACGGTGCGTCCGGCCGTCACAGGCCCGGGCACCGGAGACCCGGGCCGCGCGAGGCGGTGGGGTCAGCCGTGGTGGAGTGATTCCACCCTAACACCGTCCACGGCCACGCACGGCACCAGCACGCGCCAGGCGGCCGCCCCGTCCGCCGTCAGAGCACGCGCCGCCTCCGTGGCGTGCTCGGCCGCCTGGACGCCGTCGCACAGCGCGAGCACCGTGGGACCCGCGCCGGAGACGACGGCGGCGTGGCCGCGCTCGCGCAGCCCCGCGACCAGTGCGGCGCTGGCCGGCATGGCCACGGCGCGCGGCTCCTGGTGCAGCCAGTCCCGCGTGGCGGCCGGCAGCAGCACGGGGTCCTCCGCCAGCGCGTGGACGAGCAGCGCGGCACGGCCGGCCTGGGCCGCCGCCACGGCGTGGGGCACCTCGGCGGGCAGCACGCCCCGGGCGACGTGGGTGGACAGCTCGGTGTCCGGGATCGCGACCACCGGCACCACGCGCTCGTGCAGCCGCAGCCGCGCCGTGGCCGGGCCGGGGACGTCGTCACGGGTCCAGGAGACGGTGGCCCCGCCCACGAGCGCGGGGGCGACGTTGTCCGGGTGCCCCTCGAAGCGGGTGGCCGCCTCGAGCAGGTCCGCGGGTGCCCGGCGCAGCGCGGCCGGCAGCAGGGCCTCGGCCGCGGCGTAGGCCGCGACGACGGCGGCCGCGGACGAGCCGAGCCCGCGGGCGTGCGGGATCCGGTTCACGGCGCGCAGGTGCAGCCCCGGCGCGGTGAACCCGCGGTCCCGCAGGTGCTCGTGCGCCAGGCGCAGGATCAGGTGCGCGCCGTCCCGCGGCAGGGTGGCCTCCCCCTCCCCCACGACCTCCGCGACGTCGGGGCCCGCCACGACCGTGAGCGTCACCTCGTCGCGCAGCTCCAGGGCCAGGCCCATCGAGTCGAAGCCGGGGCCGAGGTTGGCGGAGGTGGCGGGGACGGAGACGGACGCGGCGGTCCCGGGCGCCAGCGGCTGCGGTGCGGCCATGGCTCAGCTCAGGCCGAGGGCCTGGGCGACGGTGACCACGTCGAACGGCACCGAGCGCGGGGTCACGTCGGCGCCGTCGGCGCCGCGCAGGGCCCACTGCGGGTCCTTGAGGCCGTGGCCGGTGACGGTGATGACCCAGCTCTTGCCGGCCGGCACGTTCCCGGCGGCGTGGTGCTTGAGCAGCCCGGCGACGCCGGCGGCGGAGGCGGGCTCGACGAACACGCCCTCCTTCGCGGAGAGCCAGCGATGGGCCTCGAGGATCTCCTCGTCCGTGACGGAGTCGATCATCCCGCCGGACTCGTCGCGGGCGGCCTCGGCCTGCTCCCACGAGGCCGGGTTGCCGATCCGGATGGCGGTGGCGATCGTGTCCGGGTCGGTCACGGGGTGGCCCTGGACGATCGGGGCGGCGCCCGCGGCCTGGAAGCCCCACATCACGGGGGTCTTCGTGGCCACCGCGGGCAGCTCGGCGTCCGAGGCGCCCTCGTGCGGGTTCACGTAGGGGGCGGCGTACTCGCGGTAGCCCTTCCAGTACGCGGTGATGTTGCCCGCGTTGCCCACGGGCAGCAGGTGGTAGTCCGGGGCGTCGCCGAGGGTGTCCACGACCTCGAACGCGCCGGTCTTCTGCCCCTCGATGCGGGCCGGGTTGACGGAGTTCACGAGGAACACGGGGTAGTTCTCGGCCAGCTTGCGGGCCACCTCGAGGCAGTCGTCGAAGTTGCCCTGCACCTGGAGGATCTCCGCGCCGTGGGCCACGGCCTGGGACATCTTGCCCATCGAGATCTTCCCCTCGGGCACGAGCACGGCGCACGTGATCCCGGCCTGCGCGGCGTAGGCCGCCGCCGAGGCGGACGTGTTGCCGGTGGACGCGCAGACGACGGCCTTCGCGCCGTCAGCGACGGCGGCGGTGATCGCCATGGTCATGCCGCGGTCCTTGAAGGAGCCGGTCGGGTTCATGCCCTCGAACTTCACGTGCACGGTGCCCTGCACCAGCTCGGAGAGGTGGGGGGCGTGGATGAGCGGGGTGCCGCCCTCGCCGAGGGTGATCACGCGCGTGTCCTCGGTGACGGGCAGGCGGTCGGCGTACTCGCGGACGACGCCGCGCCACTGGTGGGCCATGGGTCAGTTCCCTTCGACTCGGAGGACGGACGCCACCTCGTGGACGACGTCCAGGGCGGCGAGCGCCCCGACGGTGGCGTCGAGGTCGCGCTGCCGCGCACGGTGGGTGATCAGCCGCAGGGACGCGCCGGGGGCGTCCTCGCGCTCAGATGGGACCTGACGCAACGTCTCGATGGAGACGCCGTGCTCCTCGAACACCCCGGCGACGCGGCGCAGCACACCGGGCTGGTCCGCCGCGCGCAGCACGACCATGAAGGAGGTGTGGGCCTCGGCCGGGTCCAGGGCGGGCAGGGCGGTGACGGGGGTGCGCAGGCGCGCCGGGCCGCCGCGCACGATGCGCTGGGCGATCGAGACGACGTCGCCCATCACCGCGGAGGCGGTGGGGGCGCCGCCGGCGCCGGGACCGTAGAACATGAGCTCGCCGGCGTTGTCGGCCTCCACGAAGACGGCGTTGAACGCCCCGCGCACGGAGGCCAGCGGGTGCTCCCGCGGCAGCAGGGTGGGGTGCACGCGCAGGACCGCGCCCTCGGCGCCGTCGGCGGCGCGGCCGCGCTCGGCGATCGCCAGCAGCTTGATGACGTAGCCCGCCTCCGCGGCGGCGGCGTTGTCCTCGGCCGTGATCGCGGTGATGCCCGCGACGGCCACCTGGTCCAGTGTGTACGGCGCCCCGAACGCGATGGTCGCCAGGATCGCGGCCTTCGCGGCGGCGTCGTGGCCCTCGACGTCGGCGGTCGGGTCGGCCTCGGCGTAGCCGAGCCGCTGGGCCTCGGCGAGGGCGTCGTCGAAGTCCGCCCCCTCGGAGTCCATCCGGTCGAGGATGAAGTTGGTGGTGCCGTTGGCGATGCCCATCACGCGGGTGACGCGGTCGCCGCCCAGGGAGTCGCGCAGCGGGCGCAGGATCGGGATGGCGCCGGCGACGGCGGCCTCGAAGCTGAGCTGCGCGCCGGTGGCGGCGGCCGCGGCGTACAGCTCCTCGCCGTGCTGGGCCAGCAGTGCCTTGTTGCCGGTCACCACGGACGTGCCGGCGGCCAGGGCGCGCAGGATCAGGGTGCGGGCCGGCTCGATGCCGCCCATCAGCTCGATGACGACGTCCGCGCCGTCCACGAGCGCCTCGGCGTCGGTCGTGTAGAGCGCCGGGTCCGCCTGCCAGTCGCGCGTCGCGCCCGTGTCCCGCACCGCGATGCCCGTGAGCTCGAGGTCGGCGCCCACGCGGTCCCGCAGGATGTCGGCGTCCTCGGTGAGGATCCGGGCGGTCTGGGACCCCACGGTCCCGCCGCCCAGCAGGGCGACCTTGAGTGCGGTGGGGGCGTCGGTGTGCTGGGGCATGGTCCTCCGTGATCCAGGGTGGGTCGGGCCCGCGCGACCGCGCGGCCCGGCTGGCCTCGAATCTAGCGCGGCGCCCCGGCCCGTCCCACCGCGCGACACTCGGTGTCCGCAGAGCGGGACGGACCCACCCGGGCTCGAGGCCGGCGGCCGGGTGCGCCGCGCCCGCGTCCTCAGCGGGCGAGGCGCGGATCGGCCTCGCGGGCGAACAGGTCCTCCTGCGTCTCGCGACGGATGATCACCCGCGCCTGCCCGCCGGAGACCGCGACGACGGCCGGGCGGGCCAGCGCGTTGTAGTTCGAGGACATCACGTGCGTGTACGCGCCCGTGGCCGGCACGGCCAGCAGGTCGCCGCGGCCCAGGTCGGCCGGCAGGTACACGTCGCGGACCAGGATGTCGCCGGACTCACAGTGCTTGCCCACCACACGGGAGAGCGCCGGCTCGGCCTCCGAGGTGCGGCGCGCGGAGACGGCGGTGTAGTCGGCGTCGTAGAGCACGGGACGCGGGTTGTCGGACATGCCGCCGTCCACGGCGACGTAGCGGCGGGCCGCGGTGCCGCCGTCGGGGGCGTCCGCGTCCACGGTCTTGGTCACCCCGACCGTGTAGAGGGTCAGCCCCGCGGGGCCCGAGATGGCCCGCCCCGGCTCGAGCGAGACCCGCGGGCACCTCAGGCCGAGGCGCTCGACGGTCTTCTGGACGTCGTCGGCGAGGGCGTCGGCGATCTCCGCGGCCGGGCGCGGCTCGTCCACGGCCGTGTAGGCGATGCCGTGGCCGCCGCCGAGGTCGAGCTCGGCCAGCTCCACCCCGTGCTCGGCCTTGATCTCGGCGAGGAACTCGAGCACGCGTCCGGCCGCCAGCCCGAAGCCCTCGGCCTCGAAGATCTGGGACCCGATGTGGCAGTGCACGCCCAGCAGGTCGATCGACTCGGCCGCCAGGGCCGCGGCCACGGCGACGGCGGCCGGCGAGCGGCCGGCCACGTTGCCGTCCCGGTCGGTGGACGCCGGGGCCAGGGAGAGCCCGAACTTCTGGTCCTCGTGCGCGGTGGCGATGAAGTCGTGGGTGTGCGCGTGCACGCCCGGGGTCAGCCGGAGCATCACGGGGGCGCGGCGGCCGGCCTCGGCCGCGAGCGCGGCCAGGTGGGTGAGCTCGTCGAGCGAGTCCACGATGATCCGGCCCACGCCCGCCTCGAGGGCGGTGCGCAGCTCGGCGTCCGACTTGTTGTTGCCGTGCAGGCCGATGTGGGCCGGGTCGACGCCGGCGGCCAGCGCGATCGCCAGCTCGCCGCCGGATGCGGTGTCCACGCGCAGGCCCTCCTCGGCCGCCCAGCGGGCGGTGGAGAGGGTGAGCATGGACTTGCCGGCGTAGTAGACGTCCGCTCCCCCGCACAGGTCGGCGAACGCGGTGTCGAAGCCCTCGCGGAACGCGCGGGCGCGGGCGCGGAAGTCGTCCTCGTCCACCACGAGCAGCGGCGTGCCGAACTCCGCGGCGAGCGCGCTCGCGCGCAGGCCCTGGACGGTGAGCTCGCCGTCGGCGGCGCGGTCCACGCCGGCGGCCCACAGGCCGGGCACGAGCGCGTCCGGGTCCCCCGGCGCGGGGAGCCAGGCGGGGGCGAGCGGGGAGGCGGGGGCGGGCTGCGGCGTCGTCATCCGGGCGCTCACATCTTCTCCGGGGCGGTCACGCCGAGCAGGCCGAGACCGTTGGCCAGCACCTGGGCGGTGGCGTCGTTGAGCCACAGGCGGGTGCGGTTGAGGGTCTCCACGGGACGCGGCGTCCCGTCGTCGGTGGGCATGGGCACGATGCGGCAGGCGGCGTACCACGAGTGGTAGGCCCCGGCGATCACCTCGAGGTGGCGGGCCACGCGGTGGGGCTCGCGCAGGCGCGCCGCCGCGCCGACGACGGCCGGGAACTCCGCCAGCTGGGCCAGCAGCTCCGACTCGGTGGCGTGGGTGAGCAGGGCGGCGTCGAACTCGGAGCGGTCCACGCCGTGGGCCTGCGCGGTGCGCGCCGCGCCCGAGGCGCGGGCGTGGGCGTACTGCACGTAGTAGACGGGGTTGTCGTTCGTGGCGGAGCGCAGCAGCTCGGGGTCGATCGTCAGGGGCGAGTCCGCGGGGTAGCGGGCCAGGTCGTAGCGCAGGGCGTCGCGGCCGAGCCACTCCACGAGGTCCTTGAGCTCGATGATGTTGCCGGCGCGCTTGGAGAGCTTCGCGCCGTTGACCGAGATGAGCTGGCCGATGAGGATCTCGATGTTCGTCGCCGGGTCGTCGCCGGCGGCGGCGGCGATCGCCTTGAGGCGGTTCACGTAGCCGTGGTGGTCGGCGCCGAGCAGGTACACCTTCTCCTCGAAGCCGCGGTCGCGCTTGTGGAGGTAGTAGGCGGCGTCGGCGGCGAAGTAGGTGGGCTCCCCGTTGGCGCGGATGAGCACGCGGTCCTTGTCGTCGCCGAAGTCGGTGGTCTTGAGCCACACGGCGCCCTCGCGGTCCTCGATGTGGCCCTGCTCGCGCAGCCGCTGCACGGCCTGGTCGATCGCGCCGGAGTCGTGGAGCGTCTGCTCCGAGGTGAACACGTCGAAGTGCACGTCGAAGGCGGCGAGCGTGTCCTTGATGTCCTGCATCTGGAGCCGGTACGCGGCCTCGCGGACCACCGGGCGGGCGGCCTCGTCCGTCAGCTCGCGCACGTCCGGGTGCTCGAGGGCGACGGCGTCGGCCAGCTCCTGCACGTACGCGCCCGGGTAGCCGCCCGCGGGGACGTCGCGGCCGTGCAGGCGGGCGAGGACCGAGTCGGCGAACACGTTCATCTGGTTGCCGGCGTCGTTGACGTAGTACTCGGCGGTGACGTCCGCCCCCGAGGCGCGCAGCAGGCGGGCGATCGCATCGCCCAGCGCGGCCCAGCGGGTGTGGCCGATGTGCAGCGGGCCGGTGGGGTTGGCGGAGACGAACTCCATGTTCACGGTGTGCCCGGCCAGGGCGTCGTTGCGGCCGTACTCCGGGCCGGCCTCGACGATCTCGCGGGCCAGGGCGCCGGCCGAGGCCGCGTCCAGGGTGACGTTGAGGAAGCCGGGGCCGGCGACGTCGACGGCGGCGATGCCCGGCTTGTCGGTCAGGCGCTCGGCCACGAGCCCGGCGAGGTCGCGCGGGGCCATCCCGGCCTTCTTGCCCAGCTGGAGGGCGACGTTGGTGGCCCAGTCGCCGTGCTCGCGGCTGCGGGGTCGCTCCACCTTCACGCGCGCGGGGGTGATCTCCTCCCGCAGCGCGGCGGGGAGGTCACCGGCATCGACGGCGTCGGTGAGGACAGCGGACAGCAGGGCGGAGAGGTCTTCGGGCTTCACCCGCGCAAGTCTACGGAAGGGCCGCCGCGCCCGTGCGCGTGCGAACGAACCCTGCGAGATGGCCCCCTCCGGCCCGCGGTGGGGGCCATCTCGCAGGGTTCGTCGGGGTGGGGGGGTCAGGCGGGCCAGGCGGCGAGGCCGCCGGCGAGGGACAGGACGCGCCCGCCGGCGCCCGGGTCGGCCCCGACGACGGCGTCCCGCGCCCGGGCCGACCGGGCTCCGGCGGCGCAGTAGACCACCAGGACGCGGTCCTGCCCGGGCGCGTGGGCCGCCGGCTCCGCGAGGACGGCCTCGAGCGGGACGTGTCGATCGGCCACCGCCGCGGGGGCCTCGACGCGGCGCAGGCGGCGCTCCCAGTCCTCGCGGACGTCGAGCAGGGTGAGGGACGCGGCCCGGGCGGGGTCGGCGAGCAGGGCGGCCAGCGCGGCGGGGGCGATCTCCCCGCCCGCGGCGCCGCACGCCTCCGCCGAGTCGGGGGCGTCGGCGTCGTCCGGGCGGGGGGCCTGGGCCGCGTGGGCGGACAGGTCCGTCACGGGGGTCCGCTCGGGGTCGGCCACGAGCCGCAGCTCACGGAAGCGCATCGTCAGGGCGTCCACGGAGAGCAGCCGCCCGACCAGGGGCTCGCCCACCCCGGTGAGCAGCTTGATCGCCTCGGCCGCCATGAGGGAGCCGATGATCCCGGGCAGCACCCCGAGCACCCCGGCCTGCGCGCACGAGGGCACCTCGCCGGGTTCGGGCCGCTCCGGGAACACGTCCCGGTACAGCGGCCCGCCCGGGGCGAACACGCTCACCTGCCCCGCGAACCGCAGGATCGCGCCCCACACCACGGGCACGCCCGCGATCTCGCACGCGTCGGCCACGAGGTAGCGGGTCGCGTAGTTGTCCGTGCCGTCGAGCACGAGGTCCACGGCGCCGACCCGTTCGAGCGCGTTGGCCGCGGTCAGGCGTTCGCGGTGCTCGACCACGCGCACCTCGGGGTGCAGGCCGCGCATCGTCGCGGCGGCGGAGGCGGTCTTGGGGCGGCCGAGGTCCGCCTCGGCGTGGATCACCTGGCGGTGCAGGTTGGAGCGGTCCACCATGTCGTCGTCGATCACGTGGACCTCCCCCACGCCCGCGGCGGCGAGGTAGGTCAGCACGGGCGCCCCGAGGCCGCCGGCGCCGACCACGAGGACGCGGGAGCGCAGCAGCGCCAGCTGGGCCTCGGGGCCGAAGCCGTCCAGGCTCAGGTGGCGGGCGAAGCGCTCCAGCTGGGTGTCGGACAGCGCGGTGAGGTCGCGGGGCTCGCGGGCGGCGGGGTCCAGGGCGGCGGTCACCGCTCGTCCTCCTCGGCCGTGACCCGCCCGGCCATCGGCGAGGAGGCCAGGGCGTGCTCGCGGCGCGGGATGCGCCCGGCACGGCGGGCGTGGAAGCCCGCCTCGAGCGCGAGCCGGCACGCGTGGGCCATGCGGGCGGGCTCGGCGGCGCGCGTGATCGCCGAGGCGGCGAGCACGGCGTCGCAGCCGGCCTCCATCGCCAGGGCGACGTCCGAGGCGGTGCCCACGCCGGCGTCGAGCACGATCGGCACGGAGGCGCGGGAGACGATCAGCTCCAGGTGTGCGCGGTTGAGGATGCCCAGCCCCGAGCCGATCGGCGAGCCCAGCGGCATGACGGCGGCGGCGCCGGCCTGCTCGAGGCGCAGCGCCATGGCGGGGTCGTCCGAGGTGTAGGCCAGGACGGTGAAGCCGTCGGCGGCGAGCCGCTCGGTGGCCTCGAGGGTCTCGACGACGTCGGGCAGCAGGGTGCGCTCATCGGCGATGACCTCGACCTTCACGAGGTCGGTCTCGAGCGCCTCCCGGCCGAGCCGGGCGGTGAGCACGGCGTCCCGGGCGGTGTAGCAGCCGGCGGTGTTGGGCAGCACGTCGATGCCGAGGCGGTCCAGCAGCGCGACCAGGCCGTCACGGGTGTCCGCGGACCAGCGGCGCAGCGCCACGGTGGTGAGCGTGGTGCCGGAGGCGACGAGGGCGCCCTCGAGGGCGGTCAGGTCGGTGATGCCGCCCGTGCCCATGATGAGCCGGGAGGCCAGGTCGTAGCCGCCGATCCGCAGCGGCGGGATCGCGGGGGCGGCGGGCGGGGTGCGGTGCTCGGCCATCGCTCAGCCCCCCTGCACCGCGGTGACGACGTCGACCTCGTCCCCGGCGGCCAGCTCCCGGGTGGCCCAGGCCGACCGGGGCACGACCTCGCCGCCGACCGCCACGGCCACGCCGAGCCGCCGCCCATCCGCGGCGGCGCCGTCCTCGCCGATCGCGCGCCCGGTGACGTGCGCGACGACGTCGCGGACGGTGGCCACGGCCAGCTCGGCGGGCTCTCCGTTGAGGGTCAGGGGGAGGGTGCTCATGCGATCTCCTTCAGGCGGGCGTGCAGCAGCTCGAGGATCCGCCCGGCCGCCCAGGGGGCGAGCAGGATCCCGTGACGGTGGAAGCCGGTGGCGACGACGGCGCCCGGAGCCTCGGGCACGGCGAGCACGCGCGGGGCGTCGTCGGGGGTGCCGGGGCGGGCGGCGGTGGTGATCTCGACCAGCTCGCACTCGCGGACGGCGGGCAGGATCGCGGCGGCGTCGGCGAGCAGGTCCAGCACGGCCCCGGCGGAGGTGCCGGCCAGGCCGTCCTCGCGGGCCGAGGCGCCGACCACGAGGGTGCCGTCCGCGCGGGGCACGAGGTAGACCTGGCGCCCGTGGACGAGGCCGCGGACGGTGCGGGTGATCAGGTGCGACTCCCCCGGCAGCAGCTGCTCGGGGCGCACCCGCAGACGCAGCACGTCGCCGTGGACGGGGCGCAGCGGGACCTCGACGGCGGTGGCCGCGCCGCCGATCCCGCGGTGGCCCAGGCCCGCGGCGAGGACCGCGCCGTCGGCGGTGAGGACGCCCCCGTCGGCCAGCGTGAGGCGCACCCCCTCGCCCTCCGGGCCGGCGGCGGTGACGCGTCCGGCCACGAACCGGGCGGCGGGTCCGGCGCCGACCGGGAGCGGGCCGCCGTCGGGTCCGGTCTCGGCGCGCAGGGCGGCGACGCAGGCGGCGGCGAGCCGTCGCGGGTCCACCTGATGGTCGTCCGGGGCGTCGAAGCCGGCGGCCAGGCCCGGGGCCAGGGCGGGCTCGGCGCGGCGCAGCGCGCGGACGGAGACGGGCTCGACCCGGCGACCGAGGATCGAGGCGTGCTCGAGCACGTGGTCCCAGGCGCGGGCGTCCGAGGGGTCCGCGGCCACGATCCAGGCGCCCTGTGCGAGGAAGCCCGTCTCCACATCGGTGAAGGCGGCGAGCAGGTCCACGAGGGCCGGGTAGGCCTCCCAGCCGGCCTGCAGCAGCGGGGCGAGGTCGTCCTGGCTGAACTGGGTCTCGGCGAGCGGCGCGAGCATCCCCGCCGCGGCGTGGGTGGCCCCGGCCACGGCGTGCGGGCGCCCGGCGGCGTCCAGCTCGGGGGCGATCAGGGTGACGGCGTGGCCTGCGGCACGCAGACGCACGGCGGCGGTGAGGCCGATGATCCCGGCCCCGACGACGGCCACGTGCACGGACCGGTCCTCCTCACGGCGGCATGACCCGCATCGAGTGGTGATGGTCGGCCGCGCCGGCGCGGTGCGCCCCTGCGGCCCTCTCAGCCCGGCGTGTGCGGCCCGGGCTCCCATGGAACAGCGGCCAGTCTGCCACAGTGGGCGCATGCACTCCCCCGATCCGCTCCTGATGACCGCGGCCGGCCGCGACGACGGCGGCACCGGCCCCGGCGCGCGCCGCCGCGCCCGCCTCGCCGCCTCCCGGCTGTACGTCTGCACCGACCTGCAGCGGTTCCTGCGCCCGGACGGCACGCTCGACACGGCCGCGTTCGCCGACTTCTGCGCGGCGGCGTTCCGCGGCGGAGTAGACGTGATCCAGGTGCGGGACAAGGCCGTGGACGTGGCGGTCGAGCTGGCCGCGTTCGCCACGCTCGTCCCGCTGGCCCGGGAGCACGGGGCGCTCTCGGCCGCCAACGACCGCGCCGACGTCGCCGCCCTGGCCGGGGTGGACGTGTTCCACACGGGCCAGACCGACCTGACCACCGCGCAGTGCCGCGCCCTGCTGGGCCCGGACGTGGTGCTCGGCCGCTCGTGCCACACCGAGGCGCAGGTGCGCGGCGCCCGCGCGGAGGACGGCCTGGACTACTTCTGCACGGGGCCGGTGTGGGCGACGCCCACGAAGCCGGGCCGGGCCGCCGTCGGACTGGAACTGCCGACCCTCGCCGCACGCCTGGACGCGGAGGACCCGGCGGGGGCGCGGCCGTGGTTCGCCATCGGCGGCGTCGACGCGGACCGGCTGCCCGAGGTCCGCGCGGCCGGGGCGGAACGGATCGTGGTGGTCCGCGCCGTGACGCAGGCCGAGGACCCCGAGGCCGCGGCCCGGACCCTGCGCGCGGGCCTGCCCGGCTGACGCGCCCCGCGGGGAGGTCACGGACGGGCCGTCCTGATGGTGTAGAGTCGACGAGTCCGCAACGCGCTCGACGCGTCGCGACCCCCGCCTCCGTAGCTCAGGGGATAGAGCGTCTGCCTCCGGAGCAGAAGGCCGCAGGTTCGAATCCTGCCGGGGGCACGAGCGAACAGAGCCGGACCCCCGTGGCGACACGGTGGTCCGGCTCTTCTGCGTTCTGCGGACCCGGACGCTCGAGCGGAGCGGGAGGTCCGGGTCACCGGCATTCGAGGCGGGAAATCGACCTCATGGGACGTCCCGAGGTGCGTATTCGCCGGATTTCCCGCCTCGAACGTGTCGAAGCCCGGAGGTCCCGCCCTCAGCCCCGCTGCGCATGACCGTGGTCGACGGGCCCGTGCCACGTCGGCCGCGAGGCGTCCCCGACCGCGAGCGCCTCCCCCGCCCGCATCGCGTCGGCCAGCCACGGCTTGGCCCGCTCGAGTGCGTCCTCCCAGCTCAGGCCCGCCCCGGCCAGCGTGGCCAGGGCCGAGGAGAGGGTGCAGCCGGTGCCGTGCGAGGCGCGGGTCGTCACGCGCGGGCCGCGCACCTCGTGCACAGCCCCGTCCACGCGCACGACGGCGTCCGGCACCTCCGCCGCTGCGGCCTCGGGCGCCTCGGTCTCGTCCAGGTGCCCGCCCTTGAGCAGCACCGTCACCCCGTGCTCGGCGGCCAGGCCCCGCGCCGCGTCGAGGGCGGCGTCCCAGTCCGTCGCGTCCCGCCCGGTCAGCCGGGCCAGCTCGGGCAGGTTGGGTGTCACCAGGTGCGCCACCCGCAGCAGCCGGGCCCACGCGGCGCGCCCGTCGTCGTCGCCCACCGCGGTGAGGGCGTCACCGCTCGAGGCCACCATGACCGGGTCCAGCACGACGACGGCGGGTCGGGTCTCCTCGAGCCAGCCGGCGACAGCCCGCATGAGCTCCACCGTGCCGAGCATGCCGATCTTCACGGCGTCCACGGCGATGTCGGCGGCGACCGAGTCGAGCTGGGCGCGCACCACGTCCACCGGCAGCGGGTGGACGGCCTGCACGCCCTGCGTGTTCTGGGCGGTGATCGCGGTGATCGCGGTCATCCCGTAGCCGCCCCACGCGGCGATGGTCTTCAAGTCGGCCTGGACACCGGCGCCGCCGCCGGAGTCGGAGCCGGCGATGCTGAGCACGCGGGGGACGGCGGGGGTCATGCGGGGGCTCCTTCGGGTCGGGGCGGATCGGCCGTCCGGGCCGGGCCGATCCCGCCCATGAGAATGTAGTCGCATGTCCCACGTCACAGAGAGCTCTCCCGCGCACCCCGGCCAAGCCGAGGAGTCGGCGCCGCTGCGGCCGACCTCCCCGCTCGGGATCGCCGCCACGTTCATCGGCACCACCATCGGCGCCGGGTACGCCTCGGGCAACGAGATCCTGCAGTACTTCGTGAGCTTCGGCCTCTGGGGCGGCACGGGGGCGCTCGTGATCGCCGGCGCGCTGTTCTTCCTGCTCGCGGTGATCGTGCTGCGGCTGGCGCAGAAGCTGCGGACCACGGACATCCACCGGATCGTGAACCCCACGACGTCGCGCGTGCCCACCTGGTTCGCGGACCTGTGCATCACCACGTCCCTGCTGGGGACGCTGGTGATCATGCTGGCCGGGGCCGGGGCGGCGGTGCACACCGCGTTCGGGCTGCCCTCGCTCGTGGGCTCGCTGGTGATGGCCGCCGTCTGCGTGGTCTCGGTGCTGGCCGGCATCACGGGCCTCGTGCGCGTCCAGGCCGTGGTGGTCCCCCTGATCATCGTGGTCGCCGTCGGCGTCGCGGTGTGGGGGTTGGCGAACCCGGGGGCCGCGGTGGACGACGTCGCCGCGCTCGTGACCTCGTCCCCGCTGATCAACCAGTGGTGGCTCTCGGGCGTGCTGTACGTGGCCTTCAACATCCAGCTGGCCTACGCGGTGCTCGCCCCGATCGGCGAGGAGAGCTCCTCGTCGGGCCGCTCCCTCGTCGCCGGGGCCGGGCTCGGGGCACTGGGCCTCGTGGTGATGGCCGGCGCGGTGATGGCCGCGCTGACCGTCCACGCCCAGCTCATCGGCCGTGCCGAGCTGCCCATGGTCGAGCTGGCCGCGATGATCGGCGGCTGGGCCGCCCTGCTGTACACGGTCGTCCTGCTGCTGGCGCAGTTCACGACGGCGGTCTCGTGCCTGTACGGCGGGGTGGAGCGCATCGCCCTGCTGTCCTCGATGCGCCGCGTGCCGGGCTGGGTCATCGCCGTCGTCACGGCCCTGGCCGCCACCCTGCTCTCGAGCGTCGGCTTCTCCGACCTCGTGGGCACCGTCTACCCCGTCCTCGGCTACGCCGGCATCGTCATCATCGTGATGCTGGTCGTGACGTGGATCGTCGAGCGCACCACGGTACGCCGGCGGGCGGCCCGCGCGGCGCGCGCCTGAGCGGCCCGCCGCATGGCCGCTGCCGACGGCGGTGAGGCCCCGCAGGGGACGTGCTAGGGTCGTTCGCATCCCACGGGAGCCCCACGGCACGGGGCTGAGACCGGGCTGACGCCGCCCGGAGACCGTCTGAACCTGTCCGGGTCATTCCGGCGAAGGAAGAAGGAGCCGCGGCCATGTCCGTTTCCGAGCGCACCCCCCTGCCCGCAGCCGAGTCGACGGCCGAGGTCGTCGCCGAGGAGAACTACCCCACGCACCGTCTGGGCTGGCTCGAGGACGCCGAGCACGGCATCCGCGTGCCCGTCACCGAGGTCCACCAGGACGACTCCCCCGACGGCACGCCCAATGCGCCCCTGACCGTCTACCGCACCATGGGCCCGGGCTCCGTGCCCGAGCGCGGCCTGCCCGCCCAGCGCGCCGAGTGGATCCGCGCCCGCGGCGACGTCGAGGAGTACGAGGGCCGCGAGCGCGACCTGCTCGACGACGGCCGCTCGGCCGTGCGCCGCGGCGCCGCCTCACAGGAGTGGGCCGGCGAGCGCCGCCCCCCGCTGCGCGCCAAGGAGGGCGCGCGCGTCACCCAGATGCACTACGCCCGGCGCGGCGAGATCACCCCGGAGATGCGCTACGTCGCCCTGCGCGAGGGCGTGGACGTGGAGCTGGTGCGCTCCGAGGTCGCGGCCGGCCGCGCCATCATTCCGGCGAACGTGAACCACCCCGAGTCGGAGCCGATGATCATCGGCAAGGCGTTCGCCGTGAAGGTCAACGCGAACATCGGCAACTCGGCGGTGACGTCGTCGATCGCCGAGGAGGTCTCGAAGCTGCAGTGGGCCACCCGCTGGGGCGCGGACACCGTGATGGACCTGTCCACGGGCGACGACATCCACACCACCCGCGAGTGGATCCTGCGCAACTCCCCGGTGCCGATCGGCACCGTGCCGATCTACCAGGCCCTCGAGAAGGTCGGCGGCGACCACCAGGCCCTGACCTGGGAGATCTTCCGCGACACCGTGATCGAGCAGTGCGAGCAGGGCGTGGACTACATGACCGTGCACGCCGGCGTGCTGCTGCGCCACGTGCCGCTGTCCGCGGACCGCGTGACCGGCATCGTCTCCCGCGGCGGCTCGATCATGGCCGGCTGGTGCCTGGGCCACCACAAGGAGAACTTCCTCTACGAGAACTACGACGAGCTCTGCGAGATCTTCGCGCGCTACGACGTCGCGTTCTCCCTGGGCGACGGCCTGCGGCCGGGCTCCGTGGCGGACGCCAACGACGCCGCCCAGTTCGCCGAGCTCGACACGCTCGCCGAGCTGACGGAGCGGGCGTGGGCGTACGACGTCCAGGTCATGGTGGAGGGCCCCGGCCACATCCCGCTGCACCTGGTGCGGGAGAACGTGGAGCGCCAGCAGGAGCTGTGCAAGGGCGCCCCGTTCTACACGCTCGGCCCCCTCGTCACGGACATCGCCCCGGCGTACGACCACATCACCTCGGCCATCGGCGCCACCGAGATCGCCCGCTACGGCACCGCGATGCTCTGCTATGTCACGCCCAAGGAGCACCTGGGCCTGCCGGACCGGGACGACGTGAAGACGGGCGTGATCACCTACAAGATCGCCGCGCACGCCGCCGACGTCGCCAAGGGCCACCCCGGCGCCCGCGACCGCGATGACGCGCTGTCCAAGGCGCGCTTCGAGTTCCGCTGGCGCGACCAGTTCGGCCTCGGCCTGGATCCGCAGCTCGCCGAGGAGTACCACGACGAGACGCTGCCGGCCGAGCCCGCCAAGACCGCCCACTTCTGCTCGATGTGCGGGCCGAAGTTCTGCTCCATGCGCATCAGCCAGGACATCCGCAGCGAGTTCGGCGGCGCGTCCGAGCAGGCGCGGATCGCCGAGGCCGGCATGGCCGCGAAGTCCGCGGAGTTCCGGGCCGCCGGCGGGTCCGTGTACCTGCCCGAGCCGACGATCCGCACCGCCTCGGACGCCTGAGGCCGGACGCGGGGTGAGGTGGGGCGGGATGGCCCGCCCCTGCGCCACCTGACGATCGCGTCATGACCTGAGGGCCGCCACCAGGTCATGACGCGATCGCCAGGACAAGGCCCTCCGGGACGGCGAAGGCGCGGCCCCACGGACGGGGCAGTGCGCTCGGTGGTCGATCGAGTGGTGATGCCTCTTGACTCACACACACACTGGGCTCACTATTCCGTCAGGCCCCTGTGATGCGTGTCCCATTCGCCCACAGGAATTGAGTGGATGGAATATGACGTGAAAGTCGACATGACCCCGCCGGTCCGCACCCCAGGGGCGCTTCCCAGGTGAGGCATCATCCAGCCGCTCAGCTCTCCTCGGGCCAGCCGTGATGACCCGGATGCTCGTCTCGAGATTCCTCCTTCTCCTGATCACGCTCGGAACAGCAGCGCTCCTCGCGTCCTACGTCGGGGTGGAGAAGGAGGAACGCTGGCGCATGGACGGCACGGTGTACGAGATCTCGGCATTCCCCGCTGGCGAGGCCTGGCCCATGATCCGGACGTCGCTGACGGGACCGGACTCCGGCTCTGCGGCCACGTCCACGAGCCCCCACGTGACTGCCCTCGCCGGCCGACCTGCTCTGGACGTGCTCCCGGATGGCGTCGCCCCGACCGCGGTCGTCCCCAGCACCTCCCCCTTTGCCGCACGTGCCGCTGCGGGCGAACTGAGCTGGCCGGACGTCGATCGGGTCGTCGTCCGAGACCTCTCCTCCGCGCCGGATCGCGCCACCGAAGCAGACCTCCTGGTCCCGTTCCTCTCCACCGACAGTTCGTCCCTTGCCGGCGTGATCGGCGGCTCACCGGCCCAGGTCGACGAGCTCGTCCAATCGCTGCGGCGGGCCGGTGTCGTCGTCGACGTCGTCCCGCTCCCGCCGCCGTGGGAGGCAGCGATGCGACGCAGTGTCCACGTGCCCCTGCTCGCCGTGATCGCCGGCTTCGCCCTGCTGGGCGCACAGGTCGTCTGGCGCACGACCCTGCGCAGTCGACTGCTCCCTGCCGTCACCTCGCACCGCCTCGTCGGTGCCTCCCCGCTGCGAGCGGCCCGGCTCGGTGTCCGGCCCGCCATGCTCGCCTGGGCGACCGCCGCCGCGAGTGCCGGCGGAGTCTGGCTCGTGGCATGGCCCCGGTGGGACGCGGAGATCGGGCTCACGGGGGGCACCGCTCTCCTCTGGTCCGCCGTGCTCGTCGTGGACGCCATCCTCATCCTCAGCACGACCCTGTCCACCCTCTGGGTCCGAAGGGCACACGCATGATGGCAGCCATGCGGGCCGTTGCGGACGGCCTCCGCGACCTGTTCGACACGCCCGGACTGCTGTTCCTGTCCCTGCTGCACACGACCGTGGCGTCGGTCGTGTTCGGACTGGCCCTGGGCGTCGCCGGCGGGGTGACCACGGCGCTCGAGGTGCTCGAGGACGCCGAGTCGTCGGGCCTGGTGACAGCCAGGATTCTGGACCCCGCCGTCACGACCGACCTCCGCCCCCGCGCCGTCGACACCGTCTCCCGGGCGTTCGCCGCCCATGTCGACGGAGTCGACCCCCGTGCCTTTCTCGTGACGGACGCCATCGGAATCGAGGACCCCCGGCTGCAGGGGGCGGTCATCGCCACGCCTGGTCTGGCCCGGGAGTTCGGCGCTGCCGCTGCCGTCAGTCCCGCCGAGGGCGTGTACTTCGCTCCCGCCGCGATCACCTCCGGGGGGCCGGGCGGCACCGTGTATGTGGGGTCCACACCCCACAGCTATGCCGGCCCACTCCCCGGGGACGCGGCCGCGCCGCGGGCCGACGGATCCCTCTGGCCCCTGGGTGAGTCGCCCGTCATCGTCACCAGCACCACGACCATGGCCGGCCTGATCGAACCGGCCCAGCTCGCGGCGGTCTACGGTTCCGTCGTGGCACGCCAGGACGCGGCCTCCGAGGTGAGAGCGGCACTCGACGTCCTCGAGGACGAGACGGGCGTGGTCGCCGAGTTGGCCCCGATCGCCTCGGCCAGGTCTCCGATCGCCCGAGAAGCCCGCGGTGCCGCGCTCATGGTCACCGCCTACACCGCCGGGCTTGCCAGCGCCGTCGTGACGGTGGTGAGCCTCCTGACGACCATGACCCGTCGACTCACGCCCGCGTGGCTGGCGCACCTGACGGTCGGGGCGCCCAGACGACTGATCCGGCTCCGGATCGCCACATCCGTGGCCGCGGTATGGGGCATTCCGGCCGTGCTCGGATCGTTGCTCGGCCTCGGCATCGCCTCGGAAGCGGGCGGACTGCGTCCGGCGCCTGCCGTCGTCGTGGTCGGGCTGGCGGTCGTCTTGGCGATCGCCGCTGCGTGCACCCGTCATCCCCTCCGCCGGCTGCACCGGGCCGTCCGCACGGCGGCACTCGTCGAAAGGACCGTGTGATGTCCCTGCTCACCGTGCACGACGTGCACCGCTCCTACCGCGGCCCCGCCGGGGATGTCCCCGTGCTCCGAGGCGTCTCACTCCAGGTCCCCGAGGGCGGCGTCCACGCGATCATGGGACCCTCCGGGTCCGGCAAGTCCACCCTGCTGCGGCTCCTCGCCTGCCTTGACACACCGGACGCCGGCAGCATCCGTGTGGCTGGGCGGAGCCTGCCGGCACCGTGGTCGTCCGACGGCGACGCCTACCGGAACCGGACGTGCGGCATCGTGCTCCAGGACCATCTGCTCATCGATCGGGCGACCGCCATGGACAACGCGGCCCTGCCGCTGCTCTACGCGCGGCCGCGCCCGGCGAAGCGCGAGCGTCGCGACATGGCCGCCGAGCTTCTGACGCGGCTCGGGCTCGGAGACCGTCTCCACCACCCCGTCGGCCGACTCTCCGGCGGCGAGCGCCAGCGCGTGGCCATCGCCCGGGCCGTGATCATGGGGCCCTCCCTGCTGCTCGCCGACGAGCCGACGGGCGCCCTGGACGAGGAGCGCACCGACGAGGTGATGGGGCTCTTCCGCTCCATGTCCCAGCCGGAGCGGGCGATCGTGATCGTGACGCATGACCCCGCCGTGGCGGCCCGGTGCGACCACACGTGGCGGCTGCGGGCCGGGCGGCTCGAGTGACGAGGTCCGGCCGTGCCTCCTGCACAGGTGTCCGCAGACGGCGTGGCGTCCCCGGGCGTCGCGTTCCGGTTCCGGATGTCCGGGGCCGCTCCTAGGCTCGGATGCATGAGCGCGCACCACGCCGACGACGGCCTCCCCGCCCCCGTCTCCACCCTCGCCGAGGATCCACCGGCCGACGGGCGACAGGCGCCGCCGAGTGGCGTCGTCGTGGGTGAGGACGGGCGGGCCCGCCCGCCGTGGGCGGCACGGGATCCGCTGCTGCGGGAGTACTACGACACGGAGTGGGGCCTGCCCGTCACGGACGAGCGGGGCCTGTTCGAGCGCCTCGTCCTCGAGGCGTTCCAGTCGGGCCTGAGCTGGCGGACCGTCCTGGCCAAGCGGCCCCGGTTCCGGGAGGTGTTCGCGGGCTTCGACGCGGACGCCGTCGCGGCGTTCGGGGACGCGGAGGTCGAGGCGCTGCTGGCGGACCCCGGCATCATCCGGAACCGGCGCAAGATCGAGGCGGCGATCGCGAACGCGCAGGCCGTCGTCGGGATGCGCGGTGAGCGGTTCGCCCCGCTGCACCCGGGCTCCCCCGGCGCGGGCCCCGCCTGGCACGGCGACGGCGACCGGCCGGTCCGCGGTCTGCCGGGGCTGGTCTGGGCGCACCAGCCTGCCGCGACCCCACGGCCGGAGACGGTGGCGCAGGTCCCCTCGACCTCGGACGAGTCGCGCGCGCTCGCGAGGGCGCTGAAGGCGCACGGCTGCCGATTCGTGGGGCCGACCACGTGCTTCGCCCTGATGGAGGCCGCCGGGATCGTGGACACCCACCTTCTCGGCTCCTGGCGAAGAGGGGCGTCCGGGATCTGGGAGTGAGCGGGGGCCTCCGGCAGGATGGGGAGCTCAACGCAGGACGTCCACACGAAAGGGTGACGACTGATGACCACCACCTCCGCCTCTCAGGGCTACCGCACGATCAACCCGGCCACCGGGGAGCTGCTGAAGTCCTTCGACAACGCCACGGATCAGCAGATCGCCGACGCCCTCGACGCCTCGCAGGCCGCGTACGAGCAGTGGTCCCGGAAGTCGGTGGCCGAGCGCGCCGCCGTCGTGAAGCGGATCTCCGAGCTGCTGGCCGAGCGCTCCAAGGACATCGCCGCGCTGATCACCACGGAGATGGGCAAGTCCCTCGGCGCGGCAGTCGGCGAGGTGCGCTACGGCGCCCAGATCTTCGGGTACTACGCGGACGAGGCCGAGGAGCTGCTCGCGGACCAGCGGATCAAGCAGTTCTCCGGGCAGGAGGCGTTCATCCAGCGGCTGCCGCTCGGCCCGCTGCTGGGGATCATGCCGTGGAACTTCCCGGTGTACCAGGTGGCCCGTTTCGTGGCGCCGAACCTCGTGCTGGGCAACACCATCCTGCTCAAGCACGCCGAGATCAACCCGCAGGTGGCGCAGCTGCTGGAAGAGCTCTTCACCGAAGCCGGGCTCCCGGAGGGCGTGTACCAGAACGTGTTCGCCACCCACGACCAGATCTCCACGATCATCGCCGATCCGCGCGTGCAGGGCGTGTCCCTCACCGGTTCGGAGCGGGCCGGCGCCACCGTCGCCGAGCAGGCCGGCCGGCACCTCAAGAAGGTTGTGCTCGAGCTCGGCGGCTCCGATCCGTACATCGTGCTCTCCGCGCCGGACGCCCGCGCCGCCGCCCGCGACGCACTGGCCACCCGGATGGGCAACTGGGGCCAGGCCTGCAACTCGAACAAGCGCATGATCGTCATGGAGGACATCTACGACGACTTCGTGGATGAGCTGGTCCAGCGCTCCTCGGCGATGAAGCCCGGCGACCCGACCTCGCGCGACGCCGACGTCTACGGCCCGCTGTCCTCCGAGTCCGCGGCCGACGGGCTCACCGAGCAGATCGCCGCGGCCAAGGAGGCCGGCGCCACCGTCCACGTGGGCGGCGAGCGCGTCTCCGGCCCGGAGGGCGAGGGCTTCTACGTCTCCCCGGCCGTGATCACGGACGTGGACCAGGAGAACCCCGCCTACACGCAGGAGCTGTTCGGCATGGCCGCCGTGGTCTACAAGGTGTCCTCGGCCGAGGAGGCCGTGGCGCTGGCCAACGACTCCCAGTACGGTCTCGGCGGCGCCGTGTTCTCCACGGACCTGGACGAGGCCAAGCGCGTGGCCGACCAGCTCGAGGTGGGGATGGCGAACGTGAACCTCGCCTCCGCCGCCGGCGCGAACCTGCCCTTCGGCGGCGTGAAGCGCTCGGGCTTCGGCCGCGAGCTCGGCCCCATGGCCGTGGACGAGTTCGCCAACAAGCGCCTGTACGCGGTGCAGGGCCCCCTGGAGGGCTGACCCGGGGCCGGGTCGGCCGGGCGGGTCTCCCGCTCCGGCCGCCCCGTCGGCCTCTCAGCCGCGCAGCGGGACGGTCGCCAGCACCTCGTGCAGCGGCCCGCCGGACCGTCCCTCGCCGAGCCGGGACGCCACGACCTCGACCCCGTCGGCGGTCCACTGCGGACCGCGGTACACGGCGAGCGCGCGCACGGCCTCGGCCAGCAGGACGGTGGCCGGTGCCGGCGGACGGGGCTCGCCCCGCCTCCGACCCCGAGGTCGGGGCGCGGCGGCCGAGACCCGCGCCACGGTGAGGTGGGCACGCCGGCGGTCCCGGCCGTCGTCGTCGGCGAGCCAGGGCTCCGCCAGGAGCGCGCCGAGCTCCCGGACCTGCCCGCCCACCCCCACCCAGAGCGTGCGGTGGGAGAACTCCCCCGCTCCGGCCAGGTGCAGGTGCAGCGGGGCATGTCCCGCCGCGATGCGGCCGGCGTCGGCGACGACGTCGTCCACGGCGCCGGCGGGCACCTCCGGGTGGAACGCCAGCGTCAGGTGCCGCTGCTCCGGCTCGGTCCAGCGCAGCGCGCGTCCGGCCCGGTCCCGGACGCCGTCGAGGGCCGGCTCGAGGTGGTCGAGCACGGCCCTCGGCGGACGGATCGCGAGGAAGAGCCTCACGCCTGCGCGCGCGGATCCGCGGCGGATGCGGTCGAGCCCCCGGCGGCGTCGCGCGTCATGGCGGCCGGGGCCACGTCCGGGTCCGGCTCGCGGCCGGCCACGATGTCGATCGCGCCGGTGAACTCGGCGTCGATCCGCCGCTGCACCCGGCGCGAGCGCTGGGTCACGAGGGACACCACCACACCCACCACGAAGGCGGCGACGAAGCCCGGCAGCAGCTCGTACAGGCCGAACCACTCCCACGTCTCGGCACTGGCCTCGGACCACACCCAGGCGACGGCGGCGCCGGTGACCATGGCGGCCATCGCCCCCCACGAGGTGAACCGCGGCCAGTACAGGGCGAGCAGGATCACAGGGCCGAAGGCGGCGCCGAAGCCGGCCCACGCGAAGGAGACGAGCTCGAGCACGGAGGAGTCCGGGTTGAGGGCGAGCAGCCCCGCCACGAGCGCCACCACCAGCACGCCGATGCGGCCGAGCCACAGGGTGAACGTCGGGGAACCGGTGCGCCCGCGCAGCATGTAGAGGTCCTCCACCAGGGCGGAGGAGCACACGATCAGCTGCGAGGAGAGCGTGGACATGATCGCGGCGAGGACGGCGGCCAGCACCAGGCCGGCCACGAACGGGTGGAACATGATCGAGGCAAGCACCAGGAACACGGTCTCCGGGTCCTCGAGCGTGGTGCCGGGGTTGGCCTGGAAGTAGGCGATGCCCACGAGGGCCACCATCACGGCACCGAACACGGACAGCGCCATCCAGCCGATGCCGACGCGCCGGGCGACGGCCGCGTCGTGCGGGGTGCGCAGGGCCATGAAGCGGACGATGATGTGCGGCTGGCCGAAGTAGCCCAGGCCCCAGGCGAGGGAGGACAGGACGCCGATCAGCGTTGCGTTCTCGAACATCGAGAAGTGGTTCACTCCGCCGCCGGCGGCGTCGGCGGCGCGGATGCCCTCGACGACGGCGTCCCAGCCGCCCATGGTCAGGATCACGACGATGGGGACGGCCAGCAGGGAGAGGAACATGAGGATGCCCTGGGCCACGTCCGTCAGCGAGGCGCCGAGGAAGCCGCCGAACAGGGTGTAGAGCACCGTGATGCCCGCGACCACGAGCATGCCGGTGAGGTAGTTGATGCTGATGCCCTGGGCGTAGAAGGAGTCGGGGCCGAAGGTGGACTCGACGAACTTGCCGCCGGCCACCATGCCCGAGGACACGTAGAAGGTGAAGAACACGAGGATGATCAGGCCGGCCACGATCCGCAGGATGTGCGTGCGGTCCTTGAATCGGTTCTCGAGGAAGGACGGGATCGTGATCGAGTTCCCGGCCACCTCGGTGTAGGAGCGCAGGCGGGGGGCGACCACGCGCCAGTTCACCCACGCGCCCACGGTCAGGCCGACCGCCATCCAGCCCTCGACCAGGCCCGCGGCGTAGATCGCGCCGGGCAGGCCCATCAGGAGCCAGCCGGACATGTCGGACGCACCCGCGGAGAGCGCCGCGACGGACGGCTTCATGTCGCGTCCTGCGAGCATGTAGTCGTCGAGGTCGGTGTTCTTGCGGGAGGCGTACAGGCCGATCGCGATCATCGCGAGGAAATAGAGGCCGATCGCCGCCAACAGGAAGACGGTGTTCGTGTCCATGGGCTCCAGAGAATCACATCCGGACTCTCAGCCCCAGTCCCAGGTCCGTCCCAGATTCGCCCCGTCCGGGTCGGCCCGGGCCCCCGCGCGCCTAGGATGGAGGCCGTCATGACGCAGACTCCCCCGCCCTCCACGCCCGCCGCGCAGCCGTCGGCGACGCCCCACGACGCCGTCGCGATCACGTTCCCCGAACACCTGCCGGTGGCGGAGCGCCGTGAGGAGATCATGGCCGCGATCCGCGACCACCAGGTGGTGATCGTCGCGGGCGAGACCGGCTCGGGCAAGACCACGCAGCTGCCGAAGATGTGCCTGGCCCTCGGGCTCGGGGAGGCCGGCTCGATCGGCCACACCCAGCCCCGGCGCATCGCCGCCCGCTCCGTGGCCGAACGCATCGCGCAGGAGCTGGGCGAGGAGATCGGGCAGACGGTCGGCTACCAGGTCCGCTTCACGGCGCAGACCTCGAAGGCCACCCGGGTCAAGGTCATGACGGACGGCATCCTGCTGGCCGAGATCCCCCACGACCCGCAGCTGCGCCGCTACTCCGTGATCATCGTGGACGAGGCCCACGAGCGCAGCCTCAACATCGACTTCCTCCTGGGCTACCTGCGCAACCTGCTGCCCCAGCGCCCGGACCTGAAGGTGATCATCACCTCGGCCACCATCGACCCGGAGCGCTTCGCCCGGCACTTCGGCCGGCCGCTGGCCGCGGGCGAGGACCATGCGGACGCGGTGGAGGCCGACGACGGCGGCCGCGTGGTCCCGGCGCCGATCATCGAGGTCTCGGGGCGCACCTACCCCGTCGAGATCCGCTACCGGCCGCTGACCGACGAGCCCTCCCCCGACGACCCCGAGGACGATGCGGACGACGCCGCCGAGACCCGCGACCCCCTCGACGCGATCGGCGACGCCGTCCTCGAGCTGGCCGCCGAGCCGCCGGGTGACATCCTCGTGTTCCTGCCGGGCGAGCGGGAGATCCGCGAGGCCGCGGACCACCTGACAGGCGTCGTCGCCGGCACCACGCGCCTGGCCGGCACGGAGATCCTGCCGCTGTTCGGCCGCCTGTCCATGGCGGAGCAGCACCGCGTGTTCGGCCGCGCCGGGGCCGGGGTGCGCCGGCGGATCGTGCTGGCCACGAACGTCGCCGAGACGTCCCTGACCGTGCCGGGCATCAAGTACGTGATCGACACGGGCACCGCGCGCATCTCGCGCTACTCGAACCGCACCAAGGTGCAGCGCCTGCCGATCGAGCGCGTCTCCCAGGCCAGCGCGAACCAGCGCGCGGGCCGGTCCGGCCGCACCTCGGACGGCATCGCGATCCGCCTGTACTCGGAGGAAGACTACCTCTCCCGCCCCGAGTTCACGGACCCGGAGATCCTGCGCACCTCCCTGGCCTCGGTGATCCTGCAGATGCTCTCCCTCGGCGTGGCCCGCACCCCGGGCGACGTCAAGGAGTTCCCCTTCGTCCAGCCGCCGGACGGCCGTCAGGTCACCGACGGCGCCACCACGCTCACCGAGCTCGGCGCGCTCGAGGCCGGCGGCGCCCGCGCGGGCACCATCACCCGGGTCGGACGCCGCCTGGCCCGCCTGCCCGTGGACCCGCGGCTGGGTCGCATGATCCTCGAGGCCGGTGAGCGCGGCTGCGTCCGGGAGGTCATGGTGATCGCCGCGGCCCTGACCATCCAGGACCCCCGCGAGCGCCCCACGGAGCAGCGCGAGGCCGCGGACGAGCTGCACCGCCGGTTCGCGGACGAGAACTCGGACTTCTCCGCGATCCTGAACCTCTGGGCCTACCTGCACGAGCGGCAGAAGGAGCTCTCCGGCTCCCAGTTCCGCAAGCTGTGCCGCCGTGAGCACATCAACTGGCTGCGCGTGCAGGAGTGGCAGGACCTGGTGCGCCAGCTGCGCCAGCTCGCCAAGGACGTGGGCCTCACCGTCGAGTCCGGACCCGTGGACCCGGTCGGCCGGCACGAGGCGGTGCACAAGTCCCTGCTCACGGGCCTGCTCTCGCAGATCGGCGCCTACGACGAGCGCCGTCGCGAGTACGTGGGCGCCCGCGGCACCCGCTTCGCCGTGTTCCCCGGCTCCGCCCTGTTCAAGAAGCGCCACCCGTTCGTCATGGCCGCCGAGCTCGTGGAGACCTCCCGGCTGTGGGCGCGCACGGTGGCCCGGATCGAGCCGGAGTGGGCCGAGGAGGTCGCCGGCCACCTCGTCAAGCGGACCTACAACGAGCCGCACTGGTCGCGGCGGGCGGCTTCCGTCGTCGCGCGCGAGAAGGTGACGCTGTTCGGCGTCACTCTGATCCCGGACCGCTCGGTCCGGTACGGCCGGATCGACCCGGAGCTCTCCCGCGAGCTGTTCATCCGGCACGCCCTCGTGGAGGGCGACTGGCGCACGCGTCACCGGTTCTTCGCCCGCAACCGGGCTGCGCTCGAGGAGGTCGACGCCCTCGAGACGCGCCTGCGCCGCCGCGACCTGCGGATCGGGGACGAGGACCTGTTCGCCTTCTACGACGCGCGGATCCCGGGAAACGTCGTCTCCGAGCGGCACTTCGACGCGTGGTGGAAGAAGGCGCGCCAGGATCAGCCGGACCTGCTGGACCTCGACGTCGCCGCCCTGCTCACCGCCGACGCCGAGGACCTGGACACCGACGCGTTCCCCACCACGTTCACGTATCCGATGCCCGGCGGCGACGTGGAGCTCGACCTCGAGTACACGTTCGACCCGACCGGCGCGGCCGGCACCGACGGCGTGACCGTGGCCGTGCCGATCCTGCTGCTCAACCAGGTCTCCCCCGGCCCCTTCGCGTGGCTGGTCCCCGGCCTGCGGGTCGAGCTCGTCACCGCCCTCATCAAGGCGTTGCCCAAGGCCGTGCGCAAGAACCTCGTGCCCGCCCCGGACGTGGCCCAGCAGCTCGTCGCGGACCTCGAGGCCCACGCCGACCCGCTGCGGGACGAGCTGCCGGACGCGCTGTCCGCGGCCGTGCGCCGGGTGCGCGGCGTGGTGGTGGAGCCCGGACTGTGGGCCCTGGACGCGGTGCCCCTGCACCTGCGGATGGACTACCGCGTCGTGGACGCCCGCGGCGCCGTGATGGGCGCCGGCCAGGACCTGCCCGCGCTGCAGGCCCGGCTCGCGCAGGCCAACCGCTCCGCGATCGCCGCCCGGCTCGCCGGCACCGACGATCCCGCCTCGGCCCGGCCGGGGCCGCGCGGCACGGGCCGCGGCGGCCGGGCCCAGGCCGACGGGCGGGCCGGGGCCGAGGGACGCCGTCGCCCGGAGGGCCCCGGGCGGTCCGACGCGACGCCGGCCTTCGAGGAGCGGCACGGGTTGACCTCGTGGAGCATCGGCACGGTGCCGAAGACCGTCTCCACCGCGGCCGGGGCGCGCGGCCCCGCCATCACGGGCTACCCGAGCCTGGTGCCCGAGACCACGCCCGACGGCGGCCCCGCGGCCGGCCTGACCGTGGCCCGGTCCGCGGACGACCAGGCGGCCTGGCACCGGGCCGGGGTGATCCGGCTGCTGCTGGCCACCCTGCCCAGCCCCCAGCGCTACGTGCTGGACCACCTGGACAACCGGGAGAAGCTCACCTTCACCCAGAACCCGCACGGCTCGGTGGACTCCCTCGTCGCGGACTGCACGCAGGCCGCCGTCGACCGTCTCGTCGGGGACGAGCTGCCGTTCGACGAGGCCGCGTTCCGCGCCCTGTTCGACCGGGTGCGGGCCGACCTGATCGACACGGTCTTCGCCGTCACGTCCCTGGTGGAGCAGGTGCTCTCCCGGGCCGCGCAGGTGCGACGCCGGCTCAAGGGCTCGGTCTCGCTCGCCCTCGCGCCGGCGCTGTCGGACGTGAAGGCACACCTCGAGCAGCTCGTGTTCCCCGGCTTCGTGGCCACCACGGGCTGGGAGCGGCTGCAGCACCTGCCGCGCTACCTGCAGGGCATGCTGACGCGCCTGGACCGGTTGGACGCCGGCGGCCACCTGCAGCGCGACGGGCAGCACATGGCGGTGGTGCAGGGGCTCGAGGACGAGTTCGACGCCGCCGTCGCGGCCCACCGCGCCCGGTTCGCGGGCACGCCCGTGCCCGCGGAGCTGGAGCGGGTGCGCTGGCTCATCGAGGAGCTGCGCGTCTCGTTCTTCGCCCAGGAGCTGGGCACGGCGGTCTCGGTCTCCGAGAAGCGGGTGCGTCAGGCGCTCGCCCGGGCCACGCGCGCCTGAGCCGGGTCCGGGCGGCGCGGGCCGTCAGTCCTGCGGGACGACCTCGCCGTGGCCCAGGTCCCGCAGGGCCGCGCGGAGGCGGGCGGCGGCGTCGTCCAGGTCTGCCGGATCGGGGGCGTTGTCCACGCGGGCCAGGTCGAAGTCGGCGAGCGAGGTGGAGGGCCACACGTGCACGTGCAGGTGCGGGATCTCGTAGCCGGCGATCATGAGCCCGGCCCGGCGCGCGGAGAACGCCGCCACCTGCGCCTTGCCGATCTGCTGGGCGACCGTCGTCAGGTGCGTGACCAGCGCCGGGTCGACCTCCACCCATTCGTCCACCTCCTCACGGGGCACCACGAGCGTGTGCCCCGGCTGGAGCGGTGCGGCGGACAGGAACGCGACGCACGTCGGGTCCTGCCACACGAAGCGGGCGGGCAGCTCGCCGGCGACGATCCTGCTGAAGACGGTGGCCATGGGGGGTCCTCCTGGGGGTCGGCGGGGCGGGGCCCCGGGGCTCATCACTCCCGGCCGGACGCGCCGTAGGGCTCGGGGCCGACCGCGACGGCGTTGGACGGGTCCTGGACCCATGCTGACCACGAACCCGGGTAGAGCGCCACTCCGGGTCGCCCCGCGACGGCCAGGGTGAGCACGGCGTGCGCCGCGGTGATGCCCGAGCCGCAGTACACGGCCACGGGAGTGGCGTCGTCCACGCCGACGGCGTCGAACCGCTCCGCCAGCTCCGCGGCGGGCCGCAGGCGACCGTCCTCGGCGATGCTCTCCGCCGTGGGCACGTTCCGCGCCCCGGGGATGTGCCCGGCCACGGGGTCGAAGGGCTCGACCTCCCCGCGGTAGCGCTCGGCCGCCCGCGCGTCGAGGAGCAGACCGCCGGAGGCCATCGCCTCGGCGCCGGCCGTGTCCACGACGGGCATGCGGCCCCACGACGGCCGGGCGGTGCCGGGCACCGGGATGACCTCACCGGGCTGCAGGGGCAGGCCCGCGGCGCGCCACGCCTCGAGGCCGCCGTCCAGGAGCACGGAGTCCCGCAGCCCCGCGTGGCGCAGCAGCCACCAGGCGCGCGCGGCGGACAGGCCGTGGTCGTCGTCGTAGACCACGATGGTGTCGCCCTCGTCGATCCCCCACATCCGCACGGTCTCCGCGAACTGGCGCGCGTCCGGCAGGGGGTGGCGCCCCGCCGCCGGACCGGCGTGGCCGGCGAGCTGGCTGGGCAGGGAGACGTAGACGGCGCCCGGCAGATGGCCCTGGAGATAGGCGGCGTGGTCCGGCCCGCCCCCCGTGGCCCGGAACCGGACGTCGAGCAGGATCACCCGGTTCGGGCGGCATCGGCCCGGCTGGGCGTAGGCCGGGCCCCCGGGCACCGGCGGCAGGTCCTCGACGGGGGCCAGACCGAGCCAGCCGGCCAGCACGTCCACCGTCACCAGGGTGGGCGGCTCGGCGGCCTCAGGGTCGACGCCGTCGATGTCCGCGTCCGGGTCGCCGCCGGCGTCATGGGACGAGGACGGGGCCGCCGTGGGCGCCGGGACGACGCGGCCCTGCCCCTCGCCGACGACGATCAGCGGGTCGGGTCGATCGGGGGCGGCGCCGTCGCGGTCCGGGACAGGGGATGGGTCCGGGGTCTCGCTGTGCACCCGGACACCCTACTCCACGCCCCCTTCGGCGTCGCTGATAACCTGGAGGATGGCCCGCGCGGACCTGTTCCGGACCGCGCGGAGGAGGCGGCAGCCGCCGCAGAAGGAGTCGTGAGCACCGTGAGCGCCCCCCAGCCCAGCCCCCGGGCCGCCCGTCCCCGGGCGACCCGGCAGAAGGCCGCCGTCGACCGAGCCCTGGACCGCATCCCGGACTTCGTGAGCGCGCAGGAGCTCCATGCCCGCCTCCAGGACCAGGGCGAACGCGTCTCGCTGGCCACCGTGTACCGGACCCTGCAGCAGCAGCTCGACGACGGCCTCGTGGACATGCTCCGCCGCGACGACGGCGAGACCGTGTACCGCCGGTGCGAGGACGAGGGCCACCATCACCACCTGGTGTGCCGGATCTGCTGGACCACCGTCGAGGTCACCGCCCCCCACGTCGAGGCGTGGGCCACCGCCGTCGCCGCGGAGCACGGCTTCACGGACGCGGACCACACGGTGGAGATCACCGGCGTCTGTGCCCGCTGCCGGGCCGAGGGGCGCACCCGCGCGGCCTGACCCCGGGGCCGGGCCCCGGTCAGTGGCGGATGCCGCCCGCGGGGTCGTCCAGGAAGTCCGCCGGGTCCTCGACTGCCTTGGAGGGCCCGTGCAGGGCGCCCCGGCCGTAGGCGATGTCCAGGTTCTCGACCGTGAGCACGTTCCGCGGCGGGCCGGAGGCCACGACACGCCCGCCCATCAGGACCACATGGTCCGCCTCCGCAGCCTCGTCGAGATCGTGGGTCGTGTAGACCACGGACACCCCGCGCGTCGGCTCCTCGTGGAGGAGGTCGTCGATCGTGCGGGCGGAGACGATGTCGAGGCCCGTCATCGGCTCGTCGAGCAGCAGCACGTCGTGGTCCTGGGCGAGGCCCTGGGCCACGTAGGCGCGCTGGCGCTGGCCGCCGGAGAGCTGGTCGAGGTGCCGCCGCGCCAGGTCCGCGACCTGCATGCGCTCCATGGCGGCCCGCACGATGTCCCGGTCCTGCTTCCGGAACGGGCGGAACCACCCGAGCGTGGGGTACCGGCCCATCCCGACGACGTCGCGCACCGTCACCGGCACTCCCTGGGGCACGCCGATGGACTGCATCACGAAGGAGGTGCGCTGCGAGCGCCGCCGCGGGTTCTCGCCGAGCACCTCCAGCGCACCGGAGGCCGGGTCGCTCAGGCCCGCCAGGGCGGTCAGCAGCGTGGACTTGCCGGAGCCGTTGGGCCCGATCACCGCGATCAGCCGCCGGGCCGGCAGGGTGAAGTCGGAGGGCCGGACGGCCACGTGCGAGCCGTGGCGCAGTTCGAGCGCCCGGGCGACCGCGAGGGGAGGCGTGGCCGCCGCGGCGCCCGCGGGGAAGGACGCGTTCATCGGGCGACCTCCGCTCCGGGCAGGGCCACGACCGGCGTCTCCTGCTCACGCTGCGCGCGCGAGCGCACGTGCCGGCCCAGGAGCGCCAGCACGGCGGCGCGGACGGCGAGCACGACGAAGAACAGCAGGATCGGCATGAGCGCCATGGTGGCCGAACCCGCCGTGCCCAGCCGGTAGCTGAGGGTGAGCCCGGTGACGACGCACGCCGCGCCGATCACGACGGAGACGAGCATCATCTGGGGGACGCTGCGCGTCAGCAGCGCCGCCGTCGCGGGCGGTCCCACGAGGAGGCCGAACACGAGCACCGTGCCCACCGCCTGGAACGAACCGATCACGGCCGCGCCGATCATCACCAGCAGCAACGTGTGCGTCAGCCCCGGTCGCATGCCCAGCGAGCGCGCCTTGACCTCGGAGAAGCTCAGCGCCAACAGGGGCCGGTAGAGCAGCAGGGCCAGGGCGATCACCACGACGGCGATGACCGCCTGGGTCACGATGCCGTCCACGCTGACCCCCAGCACATCGCCGAACAGGATCGACGTGAGCGAACCCGTGTAGGAGTCCGACTTGGAGATGATCACCACGCCCAGGGCCATCATCCCCACGAAGAGCAGGCCGATGGCGGTGTCCTCCTTGAGGGTGGTGGCCCGGTGCACCAGCGAGATGCCCGCCATCATGACGACGGCGGCCACCGCGGCACCGAGGTGGGGGCTGCCGCCGGTGACGACCGCCAGGGCGATGCCCGGCAGGACACCGTGCACGAACGCGTCCCCGAAGAAGCTCATCCCGCGCAGCACCAGCCACGTGCCCACGACCGAGCACATCACCACCGCGATGAGTCCGCCGACGAGGGCACGCTGCTGGAAGCCCATCTGGAAGGGTTCGAGCAGCCAGTCCATCCTCAGCCCTCCAGCGCGTCGGCGAGGGTGCGGGCGTTGAGGAGCATGGCCTCGGCGTAGTCCGCCTCCGGGGTGTCCTTCGGGCCGACGCCGCCCTCGTAGACCTCGATGACCGGCAGGTCGCCGACCTCCTCGGCCACGGTGTCCACGAGGCTGTTGCGCGCGCCCACGGACGTGATCACGGCGTCTGCGCCGCCGTCGCGGATGGACCGGGCGAGCTCGGCGATCTCCTGGGAGGAGGGCTCGCCGTCGGTGGAGCCGCCCGGGACGACGACGCCGGACACGGTGAAGTCGTAGGCCTCGCTGAAGTAGCCGTAGGCGTCGTGGTCCGTGACCAGCGTGCGGCGGTCCTCCGGGACCCCGGCGAGGATCTCCCGGACCTGCGTGTCCGTCTGCTCGAGCTCCCCGCGCACGGTCGCGCCGCACTCGGCGAACCTCTCGTCACCCCGCTCCTGGGCGAGCGTGTCGCCCATCAGCTCGGCGGCCCTCGCCATGCGGGCGACGTCCATCCAGACGTGCGGGTCCTCGGACCCGTGGTCATGGCCCTCGTGGCCCGCCCCCTCCTCGGCGTGGTCATGGCCGCCGAAGGGCAGCGGATCCAGCTGGGGCGCCACCTCGACGACGGTCGCGCCGTCCGCCTCGGCGTTGGCGAGGGCGGACTCCATGCCGCCCTCGAGGCCGAGGCCGTTGGAGAACACGAGGCCGGAGGAGACCATGTCCTTCACCTGCGCGGACGAGGCGGAGAAGTCGTGCGGATCATCCCCCGGGCCCATCACCGTGACGCTGCGGGCGTCGGCGCACGCGACCACGCGGTCGAGCACGGAGCCGAGCTGCGTCGTCGTGGCGACGGCCACGGGCGCGCCCGCGGCCGAGCCGGACCCGGCGGCAGCAGAGGCGCCCGCGGCCTGCTCGCCCGCGGAGTCGCCGCTGGTCCCGCCGCACGCGGCGAGGCTCAGGGTGAGCGCGGTGAGGGCCCCGGTCAGGGCGGGCAGACGACGGCGGCGGAGCATGGGGCGACCTCGTTCGTGTCGGGAGGATGTGTGAAATCGGTTCTCAACAGTAGCACCGCGCCGCCCGCGCGACGCTCACGCGGGCCGGAACCGACGTGGCGACTGCGTCACGTCGTTGATCTCCCCGACGAGCTCCTCGAGCACGTCCTCGAGGAAGAGGATGCCCGCGGTCTCGCCCTCGGGCGTGATGACCCGGGCGAGGTGGGAGCCCGTGCGCTGCATGAGCGCGAGTGCGTCCTCGACCTCGTCCTCGAGCCGCACGTTGGCCAGCGAGCGCACGCGCGTGAGCGGGATCGGCTCGTCGTGTCCCGACGGGCCCACGGTGAGGACGTCCTTCAGGTGCAGGTAGCCGGTGTAGCCGCCGTCGGGGTCCTCGACCACGAACCGGGAGAAGCCCACGCGGCCCACGGTCCACTCGAAGTCGTGCGGCGTGATCCCCTCGGGGACGGTGACGACCCGCTCGAGCGGCACCATCACGTCCCCGGCCCGGTGGTCCGAGAACTCGAGGGCCGAGTGCAGCACGCCGGACTCGTCCTCCAGGGTGCCCGAGCGGGTGGACTCGGCCACGATCGACTGCACCTCCTCGAGCGTGTAGGAGGAGGCCACCTCGTCCTTCGGCTCGATGCGCAGGGCGTGCAGCACGAGGTTGGCCGTCCAGTTCAGCGCGGCCACGACCGGATGCAGCAGCTTCGAGAGCCACACGAGCGGCTGGGCCAGCAGCATCACGGCGCGGTCCGCGAACGAGACGGCGGCGTTCTTGGGCACCATCTCGCCCAGGGTCACGTGCAGGAAGGTGACCACCAGCAGCGCGAGCACGAAGGCGGTCACGTCCGCCGCCGCGGACGGGACCCCGAGGGCGGCCATCGGGACGACGAGCAGGTGGTGCAGCGCCGGCTCGGACACGTTGAGGATGAGCAGGGAGCACACCGTGATGCCGAGCTGGCAGACGGCCAGCATCTGGGAGACGTGCTCCATCGCGTAGAGCGCCACCTGGGCCTGGCGGGAGCCGGCCTCGGCCCGCGGCTCGATCTGCGCCCGGCGGGCGCCCATGACGGCGAACTCGCCCGCCACGAAGAAGGCGTTGGCGGCCAACAGGACCACCAGCCACAGCAGTCCGACGACGTCCCCGTTCATGCGCGCGTCTCCTCGTCCTCAGCGGCCGGGTCGAAGCGCACGCGCTCGATGCGGCGGCCGTCCATCCGCTCGACCGTCAGGACACCGCCGTCCACGTCCACCACGTCCCCGACCTCCGCCAGGCGCCCCAGTCGGGCCAGGATGTACCCGCCGACGGTCTCGTAGGCACCGTCCTCCGGCACCACGAGGGCCGGGATCTGGGTCCGCACCTCGTCGGGCCGCAGCTCCGCCGGGAAGTACCAGCGGCCGGAGGCCGTCTGCAGGACCCCCGGGGTGACGCGGTCGTGCTCGTCCGCGACCTCGCCGACGATCTCCTCCACCACGTCCTCGAGCGTGACCACCCCTGCGGTGCCCCCGTACTCGTCCACGACGACGGCCATCTGCAGGTTCGCGTCGCGCAGCTCGGCCAGCAGCTGGTCCAGGTGCACGGTCTCCGGCACGCGGATGACCTCCGTCATCAGTGCACCGGCCTCGAGGTCGGCGCGGCGCTCCCGCGGCACGGCCACGACCTTCTTCACGTGCACCACGCCGCGGATGTCGTCCGAGGAGTCGCCGATCACGGGGAACCGCGAGTAGCCGGTGCTGCGGGCCAGGTCCAGGACCTCGGGCAGAGCCTGGTCCTCCCTCACCGTCTCCACGCGGATGCGCGGGGTCATCACGTCCGCGGCGGTGCGGTCCGCGAAGCGCAGCGTCCGGTCCAGGAACGTGGCGGTCTGCGCGTCGAGCGTGCCCAGCTGGGCCGAGCGGCGGACCAGCGAGGAGAGCTCCTCGGGGCTGCGGGCGCCGGAGATCTCCTCCTTGGCCTCGATGCCCACGCGGGCCAGCACGCCGTTGGAGAACCCGTTCAGGACCAGGATCGCCGGCTTGAACACGGTGCTGAACACGAGCTGGGGCCGGGCGAGTGCGCGGCCGATCGCCATGGGCTCGGCGATGGACATGTTCTTGGGGATCAGCTCGCCGAGGAGCATCGAGAGCAGGGTCGCCACGACCATCGCGACGACGAGCGAGACGGTGCCCACCACGCCGGCCGGCAGCCCCACCTGGAGCAGCAGCGGGTCGATGAGCCGGCTGATCGCCGGGTCCATCACGTAGCCGGTGAGCAGTGTGGTCAGAGTGATGCCCAGCTGGCACGCGGAGAGCTGGGTCGAGAGTGACTTGAGACAGCGCAGCAGGGGCTCGGCGCCGCGGTCACCCGCGTCCACCATGCGCTGCACGGTGGGCACGTCGATCGCGATCATGGCGAACTCGACGGCCACGAAGAACCCGGTGCCCACGATCAGGGCCAGGCCGAGGATCAGCAGGAGCCACTCCACCCGACCTCACCCCCTCGACGGCGGGCCGGGCGGCGGTGCGGGGCACCGGGACTGGAAGGCTCCGATCCGGCCGCGTCCGCGTGGGCGGACGAGCGGTCTGGCACACAGGTGTCAGGGTGATCCATAGTCCGCCCAGTATAGGGGCGTCAGGCCCCGGCGGAACGAGCAGGGGCATGCGGCCGCCTCACCACGACGAGGCGACCGGCCGGCCCTCCTCGTAGCCCGCCGCGGACTGCAGGCCGACGACGGCGCGCTCACGGAACTCCGCCAGGTCGTGGGCGCCGGCGTAGGTCAGCGACGAGCGCACACCGGACGTGATGGTGTCCAGCAGGTCCTCCACCGAGGGGCGGCGCGGGTCCACGTACATGCGCGAGGAGGAGATGCCCTCCTCGAACATCGCCTTGCGGGCCTTGGTGAAGGCGTCCTCGTGGCGGGTGCGGTGCTGGACCGCGCGGGCCGAGGCCATGCCGAAGCTCTCCTTGTACCGCCGACCGTCCGGACCGTGCACGAGGTCGCCCGGAGACTCGAGCGTCCCCGCGAACCACGAGCCGATCATCACCGAGCTGGCTCCGGCGGCCAGCGCGAGCGCCACGTCCCGCGGGTGCTTCACCCCGCCGTCCGCCCACACGCGTGCCCCGAGCTCGCGGGCCGCGGCGGCGCACTCCAGGACCGCCGAGAACTGGGGCCGGCCCACCGCGGTCTGCATGCGCGTGGTGCACATCGCGCCCGGTCCCACGCCCACCTTGACGATGTCCGCGCCGGCCGCGACCAGGTCCCGGACGCCGTCGCCGGAGACGACGTTGCCGGCCACCACGGGCACGCCGGGGTCGAGGGCCCGCACGGCGGCGAGCGCGTCCAGCATGGTCCGCTGATGACCGTGCGCGGTGTCCACGACGAGCACGTCGACGCCGGCCTCGACCAGGACGGCGGCCTTCTCCCCCACCGCCCCGTTGATGCCGACGGCGGCGCCGACGCGGAGCCGTCCGTCGTCGTCGAGACCGGGCGTGAACAAGGACGAGCGCAGCAGGCCCGCCGCGGTGACGACCCCGCGCAGCACGGGGGCGGCGGTGCCCACCGCCGGGTCCACGACGGGGGCCATCTCCTGGTGCGCGGCGTGCAGGCGCTCGAAGGCCGCCCGCAGCGCGTCCTTGTCCGGGGCGCCGTCCGTGCCGCCGAGCTCGGCGAGCGTGAGGGTCACCACCGGAGGGTGCATGACGGAGGCGGCCGAGGTGAAGCGGTCCACGTCCTCGCAGTCCTGGGGGCGGACCACGCCGAGCAGCCCGCCGTGCGCGTCCACCACGCAGACGGCCCCGTGGTTGCGGCGGTCCACGAGGTGGAGCAGGTCCAGCACCGTGTCCTGCGGGCCGACGGTCAGGGCGGTGTCCGCCACGGGGTGGGCCGCCTTCACCCGACGCACGACGTCCCGGATGACGTCCGCCGGGATGTCCTGCGGCAGGATCCCGAGACCGCCGCGCCGGGCCATGGTCTCGACCATCCGGCGCCCGGTGACGGCGGTCATGTTGGCGGAGACCAGGGGGATGGTGGCGCCCGTGCCGTCATCCGGGGCGATGTCCACGTCCATGCGACTGGCGACGTCCGAGTGCGAGGGCACGAGGAAGACGTCGTTGTACGTCAGGTCGACGGCCGGGTCGGTGAGGAAGCGCATGGTGTCAGTCTCCCAGACGCGGTGGACGCCGAGAGCCCCCCGCGCGTCCGCCGGGAGCGGAGTCGAGCCGAGGCCGCGGCATTCCGACCGGGGGCGTCGAAGAACTATGATGTCTCGAGGCGTTCCCGGCCCCACGCGCGCCGCGCGGGTGGCCCGGCGCAGCACATCGCATCCCAAGGCTCAGGAAGAGGCGTTACACAGTGCCAGAACTCACGTCGGACCGGCTCGCACAGGAGTTCCCGGGGAACGAACGGCTCGTGGCCGAGATCTACCGGAAGTACCGCGAGGACTCCGGTTCCGTGGACCGGCAGTGGGCACAGATCTTCGCCCGTCTTGAGGCCAGCGCCCCCGCCGAGGCCGAGCCGAAGGCCGGCGCCCAGACCGAGCCGAAGGCCGCCGCCCAGACCGAGCCGAAGGCCTCCGCCAAGGTGACCGAGCCGAAGGCGGCGACCGCCCCGGCCCGGGGTCCGCAGCCCAAGGAGACCTCGGTCAGCACCGGCCCCAAGCCCAAGAAGACCCCGGCGGCCCAGGCCGTGCCCTCCGAGCCCGCCGACACCACCGCCACCACCGCGGACGAGAAGCAGGAGAAGGCCACCGTCCTCAAGGGCATGGCCAAGGCCGTGGCCACGAACATGGACGCCTCCCTGTCCATGCCCACCGCCACCACCGTGCGCGACCTGCCGGCCAAGGTGCTGATCGACAACCGCGTGGTCATCAACAGCCACCTGGCCCGCACCCGCGGCGGCAAGGTCTCCTTCACCCACCTCATCGGCTACGCCGTGGTCCGCGCGCTCGCGGCCATGCCCTCGATGAACGTGACCTACGAGGAGCGCGACGGCAAGCCCACCATGGTGGAGCCGGCCCACGTGAACTTCGGCCTCGCCATCGACCTGCCCCGCCCGGACGGCACCCGCGCGCTCGTGGTCCCCAACGTCAAGGCCGCCGAGACCCTCGACTTCCGCGGCTTCTGGAAGGCGTACGACGACCTCGTCCAGCGCGCCCGCAAGAACAAGCTGACGATGGACGACTACGCCGGCACCACGGTCTCCCTGACCAACCCGGGCGGCATCGGCACCGTGCACTCGGTGCCCCGCCTGTCCCAGGGCCAGGCCGCCATCATCGGCGTCGGCGCGCTGACCTATCCGGCCGCCTTCCAGGGCGCCGCCGAGTCCACGCTGCACGACCTGGCGATCTCCAAGACGATCACGCTGACCTCCACGTACGACCACCGCGTGATCCAGGGCGCCGGCTCCGGCGAGTTCCTGAAGATCGTGCACGGCCTCCTGCTGGGCGAGGACGGCTTCTACGACGAGGTCTTCCACTCCCTGCGCATCCCCTACGAGCCCGTCCGCTGGGCCCAGGACGTGCAGGTGAACCCGGAGGAGCAGATCGGCAAGGTCGCCCGCATCCAGCAGCTCATCCACGCGTACCGGGACCGCGGCCACCTGCTGGCCAACGTGGACCCGCTCGAGTACTCGATGGCCTACCACCCGGACCTCGACATCCGCGAGCACGGGCTGACCCTGTGGGACCTGGACCGCAAGTGGCCCACCGGCGGCTTCGGCGGGGCGAGCAGCCTGACGCTGCGCAAGATCCTCGGCGTGCTGCGTGACGCGTACTGCCGCACCATCGGCGTCGAGTACATGCACATCCAGGACCCGGCCGAGCGCGCCTGGTTCCAGGAGAAGCTCGAGCAGCCGTACGCCAAGCCCACCCGCGAGGAGCAGCTGCGCATCCTGGGCCGACTCAACGCCGCGGAGGCGTTCGAGACGTTCCTGCAGACCAAGTACATCGGCCAGAAGCGCTTCTCCCTGGAGGGCGGCGAGTCCCTCATCCCGCTGCTGGACGGCATCCTCGGCGACGCCGCCGACGCCGGGCTGGACGAGGTCGCCATCGGCATGGCGCACCGCGGTCGCCTGAACGTGCTGACCAACATCGCCGGCAAGACCTACAGCCAGGTCTTCCGCGAGTTCGAGGGGGCCACCCCGGGCGGCGCCTCGGGCTCGGGCGACGTGAAGTACCACATGGGCACCGAGGGCACCTTCGTGTCCGACGCCGGCAACAGCACCCGCGTGTACCTCGCCGCCAACCCCTCGCACCTGGAGGCCGTGGACCCGGTCCTCGAGGGCGTCGTGCGTGCCAAGCAGGACCGCCTCGATCTGGGTGGCCAGCGCCCGGACTCCTTCTCCGTGCTGCCGATCCTCGTGCACGGCGACGCGGCCTTCGCGGGCCAGGGCGTCGTGACCGAGGTCCTGCAGCTCTCGCAGCTGCCCGGCTACCGCACCGGCGGCACGATCCACGTGGTCGTGAACAACCAGGTGGGCTTCACCACGCCGCCGACCCAGGCGCGCTCCGCGGTGTACTCCACCGACGTGGCCAAGACCATCCAGGCCCCGATCTTCCACGTCAACGGCGACGAGCCGGAGTCCGTGGTGCACGTGGCCCAGCTCGCCTTCGAGTACCGCCAGCGGTTCAACAAGGACGTCGTCATCGACCTCGTCTGCTACCGCCGCCGCGGCCACAACGAGGGCGACGACCCGTCGATGACGCAGCCGCGCATGTACAACCTCATCGAGCAGAAGCGCTCCACCCGCAAGCTGTACGTCGAGTCCCTCGTGGGCCGCGGCGACATCACGCAGGAGGAGGCGGACAGCGCCCTGAAGGACTACCAGCAGCAGCTGGAGCGGGTCTTCGCGGAGACCCACGAGGACGCGCCCGCCTCCGGCGGGGAGGGCCTCCGCCCGGCCGAGGACCGGGACGCGGCCCCGGAGGCGCCGGCGTCCACGGCCATCTCGGCCGAGACGCTGCGGGCCATCGGGCAGGCGCACATCGACGTGCCCGAGGGCTTTACGGTCCACCCCAAGCTCGCGGCCCTGCTCGAGCGCCGCGCCAAGATGGCCGTCGACGGCGGCATCGACTGGGGCTTCGCCGAGCTGGCGGCCTTCGGCTCGCTGCTCATGGAGGGCGTGCCGGTCCGCCTGGCGGGCCAGGACTCCCAGCGCGGCACCTTCACGCAGCGCCACTCGGTGTTCCACGACCGGATCACCGGCGACACGTGGGCGCCGCTGAGGCACCTCTCCGAGGACCAGGCGAAGTTCTGGGTCTACAACTCGCTGCTGTCCGAGTACGCCGCCCTCGGCTTCGAGTACGGCTACTCCGTGGAGCGCTCCGACGCCCTCGTGCTGTGGGAGGCCCAGTTCGGCGACTTCGTGAACGGCGCGCAGACGATCATCGACGAGTTCATCTCCTCGGCCGATCAGAAGTGGTCGCAGACCTCGTCCGTGGTCCTGCTCCTCCCCCACGGCTACGAGGGACAGGGGCCGGACCACTCCTCCGCCCGCATCGAGCGCTTCCTGCAGATGTGCGCCGAGGACAACATGCGCGTGGTCAACCCCTCCACGGGCGCGAACCACTTCCACCTGCTGCGCGAGCACGCCTACGCCCGCCCGCGTCGGCCCCTCATCGTGTTCACCCCGAAGCAGCTGCTGCGCCTCAAGGCCGCCGCGAACTCGGTGGAGGACTTCACCGAGGGCGGCTTCCAGCCGGTCATCCCGGACGCCGGGGTGGACGCCAAGGACGTCACGCGCGTGGTGCTGGTCTCCGGCCGGCTGTACTACGACCTGCTCGCCCGCCGCGAGAAGTCCGGTGACACGTCCACCGCGATCGTGCGGGTGGAGCAGCTCTACCCGCTGCCGCTCGACGAGATCCGCAAGGCGCTCCGCGCCTACCCGGTCGCCGACGTCACCTGGGTGCAGGACGAGCCCGCGAACCAGGGCCCGTGGCCGTTCATGGCACTGAACCTCGTGCCGCAGCTCGACGGCCCCGTGACCCTCGTGTCCCGCCCGGCCTCGGCCGCGACCTCCGCGGGCACCAAGGGCCGCCACGACCAGGAGCTCAGCACGCTGCTGGACGCCGCCTTCGGCCGCTGACCCGGACCGACCCTGCGCCGCCGCCGCACCCTCCGGTGCGGCGGCGGCGCCGGATCGGCCGACGAAAGGACACACTGTGCACAACCGCCGGATCCGGATCGCCGCCGTCGGCGACCAGCTGCTGGCCGGTGCGGGCGACGCCCGCGCCATCGGCTGGTGGGGCCGCGTGCTCGCCCGCACCCAGGCCCCCGACGTGGAGCTGGAGAACTACGTGCTGGCCGTGCCGCACGAGACCACCGAGGACCTCAACGAGCGCTGGTGGGGCGAGGCCTCGCGGCGCTTCTCCGAGGAGACGGAGAACCGCCTCGTCGTGGCCCTGTCCGACGCGGACCTGGACCTGGAGGCCACCTCGACCGCCCGCTCGCGGCTGAACCTGGCCAACGTCCTGGACACCGCCTCGCAGCGGAACATCCCGGTGCTCGTGGTGGGCCCCACGCCCACCCTGGACGAGCAGCGCAACGCCCGGCTCGCCGAGCTCAACGCCGCCTACCTGGATGTGGCCGACCGGCGCAACCACGTGTACGTGGACACGTTCACCCCGCTGGTGGGCCACGAGCAGTGGCGCTCGGACCTGGCCTCCGGCCAGGGCCGGCCGGGCCAGGCGGGCCACGGGCTCATCGCGTGGCTCGTGCTGCATCGGGGCTGGTACCAGTGGCTCGGTCTGCCCGAGCCCACGGCCTGATGTGACAGAATGGACCACCGACCGACTCGTTGAAGGGAGACGTCATGAGCAAGCGTGCACGCAAGCGTCGCGACCGCCGCAGGAACGGCGCCAACCACGGCAAGCGTCCCAACGCCTGATCCGCTGATCGGCGTCGCGGACCGGCCGGGTGCCACCCGGCGACCGCAGAGACCACGAAGGGCCGTCCCCTCAGGGGACGGCCCTTCGTCATCGTCGGGGCGCCCGATCGGGTGCCCACGGGTCCGCATGTCGCGGTGTCAGCCCCAGGTGACGGTCGTCGTCGAGATCTGGGTGATGCGGGTCATGATGGTGGCCCGCAGCTGCGCGGGCGCCTTCTCCTGACAGCACCGACGCACCGCCGAGCGGATGAGCTCCTCGAGCTCCTTCTGGTGCCGGCAGTCCGGACACTCCGCCACGTGGGCGCGCACCTGCTCGATGTCCTCGGGCGTCAGGGCGCCGTCCAGGTACTGGTACAGCCGCTCCAGGGAGGCGTCCTGGGCGACGCGGCACTCATGGCCGTGCTGGTCCGCGGTCATCGCGTGGCCTCCTTCGTGCTCGTCTCGGTCTGCTTCGTGCCGCCGCGCCCGGTCTTCTTCTTCGGCTGGGCCTTGATGCCGCGCGCGGCCGCGTAGTCCGCGAGGCGCTCGCGCAGCTGCTTGCGGCCGCGGTGCAGCCGCGACATGACGGTGCCGATCGGCACGTCGAGGATCTCGGCGATCTCCTTGTAGGCGAAGCCCTCCACGTCCGCGAAGTAGACGGCGAGCCGGAACTCCTCCGGGATCGCCTGCAGGGCGTCCTTCACCTGGGAGTCGGGCAGCCGGTCGAGGGCCTCCGTCTCGGCCGAGCGCAGGCCACCGGAGGTGTGCTCGGCGGCCCGGGCCATCTGCCAGTCCTCCACCTCAGGGTTGTCCGCCTCGAGGGGCTGGCGCTGCCGCTTGCGGTAGAGGTTGATGTACGTGTTCGTGAGGATCCGGTAGAGCCAGGCCTTGAGGTTGGTGCCGGGCCGGTACTGGTGGAACGAGGAGTAGGCCTTCGTGTACGCCTCCTGGACCAGGTCCTCGGCGTCCTGCGGGTTGCGCGTCATGCGCAGCGCAGCGGAGTACAACTGGTCCACGAACTCGAGGGCGTCACGCTCGAACCGGGCACGGCGCTGCTGTTCGGACTCGGCGGCGACGTCGATGTCGGCGCGGTCGTGCTCGGGGGCGTCCTCGGGCCGGGCGAATTCCGGCCGGCTGTTGTCAGTGCTCATCGCGGGCCAGTCTACGGTCCGGGAGGGATGCGTCAGCAGGGCGGCGCTCATGCGGGGCTCCTCTCCGGCTGCGGTCCGCGGCGAGCGGGACCGGTGCGCCGACACGGGTACGGGGTCGTCCAGTGGAGCGCCAGGAGCGTTCCAGGTATTCCCCCGCGACAGGCCGACCCCGGCCGACAGCCGCCGGATAGGCTGGTCCGGTGACCCGCCCCACGCGTGCCGCCGCGCACTCCCCCGCCCCCCGTCCCGACGCCGCCGAGACCTGGCCCGCGCCCGTGGCGCGCGGCCCGGTGCGCGGAGAGGTGCGGCTGCCGGGATCGAAGTCGCTGACGAACCGGCATCTCGTGCTCGCCGCGCTCGCCGACGGTCCGTGCGTCCTGCACGGCGTCCTCGAGTCGCGGGACACGGCATTGATGCGCACGGCGCTCACAGCGCTCGGGGCCCGGTTCGAGCCCCTGTCCGACGGCGGACTGCGGGTGCATCCGATGCCGGTCGGCGAGCCGCTGGCCGGGGATGTCGCCGTGGACTGCGGACTGGCGGGGACGGTCATGCGCTTCGTCCCGTTCGTCGCCGCGCTGCGGCCCGGCCGGGTCCGCTTCGACGGCGACGCCGGCGCGCGCCTGCGCCCGATGGCCCCGGTCCTGGACGCGCTGCGCCAGCTCGGGGTGGCCGTCAACGAGGAGGGCGAGCCCGGTCGCCTGCCCTTCACGATGACGACCCGCGCGGACGCGGCCACGGTGGCCCCCGACGGCGACGTGCCGGAGGTCGCGGTCGACGCCTCCGGCTCCTCCCAGTTCCTGTCCGCCGCGCTGCTGGCGGCCGCGGGGATGCCGCGCGGCCTCCGGCTGCGGCACACCGGGCAGACCGTGCCGAGTCCGGAGCACGTCGCGATGACCGTCGGGGTGCTGCGCGCGCTCGAGGTGGACGTCGCCGAGACGGGTCCCGGGGCGTGGACCGTGGCCCCGGGGCGCATCCCGGCACACGAGGCGACCGTCGAGCCGGACCTGTCCAACGCAGGCCCCTTCCTGGCCGCCGCCGTGGCCACGGGCGGCTCCGTGACGGTGCCGGACTGGCCCACCCGCACGACGCAGATCGGCGACCGCTGGCGGCGGATCCTGCCGCAGTTCGGGGCGAGCGTGGCCCTCACGGTCGACCGCACGGACCGCTCCCGCGGCCGGCTCACGGTGACGGGGGCGGTCCACGACGACGGCGCGCCCCGCATCACCGGCGCCGGTGAGATCGCGGACACGGCCGAGCTCGCCCCCACCGCGGCCGCGCTCGCCCTGCTGGCCTCCGGGCCCACCCGCCTGACGGGGATCGGCCATCTGCGGGGCCATGAGACGGACCGGCTCGCCGCGCTCACCGCCGAGGCCGCCCGCCTGGGGATCACCGTGGACGAGGACGAGACGTCGCTCGGCTTCCCGGGGACGGACGCGTCGGGGCCGCTGTCGCCCGCCGCCCTCGAGACCTACCACGACCACCGGATGGCGACCTTCGCCGCCGTCGTCGGCCTGCGCGTGCCGGGGACCGGCATCGTGGACGTGGCGACCACCGCGAAGACGATGCCGGACTTCCCCGCACTGTGGACCGCGCTCGTGGCACCCGGCGATGCGGCCGAGGAGGCCCGCTGATGGCCCGGCGCCTCGATCCCTCCGCGTGGGACGAGTCCGATGTCCGGGTGCGCCCGTCCAAACGCGGCACCCGCCCGCGCACCAAGGAGCGGCCCAAGCACGAGGATGCGCAGGTCGGCATGGTCACCACGGTGGACCGCGGCCGGTACGCCGTGGTGCTGCCGGATCGCCTGGACGAGCGGATCACGGCGATGCGCGCCCGCGAGCTGCGCCGCACGCCGATCGCCACGGGCGACCGGGTGGCCGTCGTCGGGGACCTCTCCGGGGACGAGGGCACGCTCGCACGCATCGTCCGTGTCGAGGAGCGCAGCACGGTCCTGCGCCGGTCGGCGGACGACTCGGACGAGGTCGAGCGGGTGGTGGTGGCCAACGCCGACCTGCTGGTGATCATGGTGGCCGCGGCCAATCCGGAGCCCCGGACCGGCTTCATCGACCGCGCCCTGGTCGCCTGCTACGACGCCGGCATCCACCCGGTGCTGCTCATCACGAAGACCGACCTGCGTGATCCGGCCGCGCTGGTGGCGCACTACGAGGCCCTGGACCTGGAGGTGATGACCTCCGGTGCGGCGACCTTCGAGGCCGAGACCGGGGACACCGCCCTGGACGCCTCGCTCGTGGCCCGGGTGGCCGAGCGGCTGATCGGGCACACGAGCGCGTTCGTGGGGCCCTCCGGCGTCGGCAAGTCCACGCTGCTGAACGCGCTCACCGGCGCGGAACGGGCCACCGGCCACGTCAACGCCGTCACCGGCCGGGGCCGGCACACCTCCTCGTCCGCGCTCGCACTGCCGCTGACGGGCGACGACGGCGCCCCCCTGCCGGACACCTGGGTGGTGGACACCCCCGGCATCCGGTCCTTCGGGCTGGGCTGGGTCGAGCCGGACCGCGTGGTGGAGGCGTTCGACGACCTCGCCGGCGGGCTGGCGGACTGCCCGCGCGGCTGCACCCACACCGCCGACTCCCCCGGCTGCGGCCTGGACGCATGGGTGGCCGCGGGCCACGCCGGCCCCTCGGGAGCGGCACGCCTGGCCTCGCTGCGGCGTCTGCTCGGCAACCGGCTGGCCCCCTCGGGGGCGGAGGACGCGGCGTCGTCCGAGGACTGAGGCGGCCCGCGCGGTATAGCGTGGGCGGCATGGAGCGACCTGAGAACCCTGCGACCCGCGGCCGCGACCTCACGGAGGACCTGCGGCTGGCCCACATGCTGGCGGACAACGTGGACTCGATCACGATGTCCCGGTTCAAGGCCCAGGACCTCGAGGTCAGCACCAAGCCGGATCTCACCCCTGTCACGGATGCGGACCGCGCCGCGGAGGAGTCCATCCGCTCCACCCTGTCCCGTGCCCGGGCGCGCGACGGCATCGTGGGTGAGGAGTTCGGCGGATCTCTGAGCCGCTCCGGCCGGCAGTGGGTGGTCGACCCCATCGACGGCACCAAGAACTTCGTGCGCGGCGTGCCCGTGTGGGCCACCCTCATCGCGCTGCTGATCGACGGCGAGCCCGTCGTCGGCGTCGTCTCCGCCCCCGCCCTGCACCGGCGCTGGTGGGCCGCGGCCGGCCAGGGCGCCTTCGCGGGCACCTCGCTCACGCGTGCTCAGCGGATCACCGTGTCCGGCGTGGATCGGGTCGAGGACGCGTCGCTGTCCTTCTCCTCGATCGAGGGCTGGCGCGAACGCGGCTCGATCCGCGCGTTCCTGCAGCTCACCTCGGACGTGTGGCGCGTGCGCGGCTTCGGTGACTTCTGGTCCTACATGCTCGTGGCCGAGGGCGCCGTGGACATCGCGGCCGAGCCCGAGCTCGAGCTGCATGACATGGCCGCTCTGGTGCCGATCGTGCGCGAGGCCGGCGGCCGCTTCACCTCGCTGGACGGCGAGGACGGCCCGTTCGGCGGGCACGCGCTGGCCACGAACGGCCTGCTCCACGACGACGTCCTCGCCCGCCTCCGCGCGGGTGACGAGACCGAGGGCGGCGCCTGATGGCCGCGCGGGGGGAGACGACGGCCGACCGGAGGGGCGGGCGCGGGACGGATCGCCGGCCCGGCACTGCGGGTGCGGTGGCCCTCGGCGGTGCCGCGGGCGTGCTGTGCGGTGCGGGGGTGATGAACGCGGTGACCGCGCTGGCCGGGGCGCCCAACTTCCGCGGCACGTTCGGCGCCGCGTTCGGGGCGGTCGACGTGCTGGTCCAGGCCCTGCCGCTGTTCGTGGTGAACGTGCTCGGCTCGTTCCTGCTCGGCCTGCTGTGGGCGGCCTCGCGCTGCCGCGGGCCGGACTGGCGTCCACGCCTGGTGGCGGGGCTGGGAACCGGCTTCCTCGGTGCGTTCACCACCATCTCCAGCGCCGTCGCCCTGGTGCTGTGGCCGGTGCGGCTGGGCGCTGCGGCGTCCGGGGCGGGTGGCGTCCTCGCCGCGGCGGTAGCGGTGCTGCTGGTGCTCGCGCTGATGGCTGCACTCTCGACGGCGGCGGCCGTGCTCGGCCTGCGCGCCGGGGGCGCCCCGGGGTCGCGCGCGGTCGGGACGGATCGTTCGGCGGAGGACGCATGAGCGGCGCGGGATACGAGGTCTTCGCTCTCCTCCAGGTGGCCCTCCTGGCCTGCCTCGCGGCGGGCGGGGCGCTCGGCGCCCTGGTGCGCCGGCGCCTGACCGACCGGCTCGGCCCCCGGGGTCTGCTCACCGCCAACACGACGGCGGCCCTGCTCCTCGGCGTCACCGTCGGCCTGGCCGTGCCGGAGCTGGTGTACGCCTCCGGGGGCGGGGGCGACGGGCAGGGGCTCGTGCTCGTCGCGGCGGTGTCGGCCGTGGTGTCCGGGTTCTGCCTCGCCCTGGGGACGTGGTCCACCGTGGCCGCTGAGGCGGCTGACGCCGTGCTCGCCCGTCGATGGGGCACAGCCGCCCGCCTGTGGGCCGCGCATCTGGGTCTGGGGCTGGTGGCCGTCGTCGTCGGCTGGGGCGCCGGCCTGGGCCTGCACGCGGTCCTGGCCGGCTGAGGGGCGGGCCGCCGCAAACCGGTCGCGGACACGAGGAAGGCCCCGGAATCGGGGTGATTCCGGGGCCTTCCCGTGGTGGTGAGTGGAGCCGGCGGGAATTGAACCCGCGTCCGATGAGGTGTTGCCAGGTCTTCTCCGGGCGCAGTCTGCTGTGGGTGTTGCTCGGTCCTGGCCGTCCCGCAGACGGGCGGCCAACCCGGACCCAGCCGGATTGATGTCGGCGTCACGACCCCCGGCGAGGGTGACGCCCAGTGGCTATCTAGCTGACGCCACGATCCGAGGCGACAGCGACCTCGGGGTGACGGACTCGATCACTGATCAGGCAGCGAGAGCGAAGTCAGTGCGCTTGGATTCGGCACTTATTGGTTTGCAGAGAGCGTTTGACGAGATGACTCTGCATCCTCGGCCCGCTTCTCCCGACGCGACACACACCGTCGAAACCGATCGGCCCCATGGGGGCGACTCCTCTATGAGGTTGTCAATCACCACTGCAGGCGGAGGGCGCGAGGCCCGCCGGTCCTGAAACCGGCCCTGCGAGAGATACAACGTAGCACGCCCCCCGGGCATTCCCAAGGGGCCTGCCGCGCTCAGGCCACGCCGGCGCGCCGGTTGCGCATCCGCATGGCCCGCTGGGCCTCGCGGTTGTCCTGCTGCTCGCGCAGCTTGTGCCGCTTGTCGTATTCGCGGTTGCCGCGCGCGACGCCGATCTCCACCTTCACGCGCCCGTTCAGGAAGTACAGGGACAGCGGCACGATGGTCAGGCCCGGATCCTGGATCTGGCGGGAGATCTTCGTCAGCTCGGCGCGGTGCAGCAGCAGCTTGCGGCGGCGGCGGGCGGCGTGGTTGGTCCACGAGCCGTTGAGGTACTCCGGGATGTAGACCTGCTCGAGCCACAGCTCGTCCCGGTAGAAGACCGCGAAGCCGTCCACGAGCGAGGCCTTGCCCTCGCGCAGCGACTTCACCTCGGTGCCGGTGAGCACCATGCCGGCCTCGTACGTGTCGAGGATGGTGTAGTCGTGGCGCGCCTTCTTGTTGTTGGCGATCACCTGGCGCTCGCCGGGGGCCGGCTGCTTGGCGGCCTTGCCCTTGCTGTTCTTGCCCATGGCCTCACGTCCTTCCAGCGTCCACGGCGACGGCCGCGCCCCGATCAGGGCGCGGCCGTCCAGTCTATCCCGTGCCGGTCCGATGCCCGCCGAGGCGGTGCGCCGGGGCCGCGGGGCGGCGTCGTCGGCTCAGTCCAGCGACGCGCCGGTGAGCGCGCGGACCTGCTCCTCGGTGACGCCGGGCGCGGTCTCCACGAGCGCCAGGCGGGGCTGTTCCGGGGTGCCGACGACGTCGATGACGGCCAGGTCCGTGATGATGCGGTCGACGACGGCGCGGCCGGTCAGCGGCAGGGTGCACTGGTCGACGATCTTGGGGGTGCCGTCCTTGGACACGTGGTCCATCATGACGATCACGCGGCCGGCGCCGTGGACGAGGTCCATCGCACCGCCCATGCCCTTGACCATCTTGCCGGGCACCATCCAGTTGGCCAGGTCGCCCGCGGCGGAGACCTCCATGCCGCCCAGGACGGCGACGTCGATCTTGCCGCCGCGGATCATGCCGAAGCTCAGCGCGGAGTCGAAGAAGGACGCCCCCGGGTTCACGGTGACGGTCTCCTTGCCCGCGTTGATCAGGTCCGGGTCCACGGCGTCCTCCGTGGGGTACGGGCCCGTGCCGAGGATGCCGTTCTCGGACTGCAGCACCACGGACCGCCCGGCGGGGATGTGGTTGGGGATCAGCGTGGGCATGCCGATGCCGAGGTTGACGTAGGCGCCGTCCGGCAGCTCCTGCGCGGCGCGGGCCGCCATCTGGTCGCGGCTCAGGCCCTGGGGACGCCCGGTGGTCTGCTCGCTCATGCCTGCTCCTCCCCCGACGCGCGCACGGTGCGCTTCTCGATCCGCTTCTCGATGTCCGTGCCGACCTCCACGATCCGGTGCACGAAGACGCCGGGCAGGTGCACGTCATCCGGGTCGATCTCGCCGGGCTCGACGAGCTCCTCCACCTGGGCGATGCACACGCGGCCGGCCATGGCCGCGGGCGGGCCGAACTGGCGGGTGGCCTTGCGGAACACGAGGTTGCCGTGGCGGTCGCCCTTCCACGCGTGCACGAGGGAGAAGTCGGTGACGATGGAGCGTTCGAGCACATAGGTCTCGGGCTCGTCCGGGGTCTGGCTGAGGTAGCCCTCGCCGAGCACGAACGTGTCCGTGGGCTTGGCCTGCGAGGACTTCACCACGGTGCCGTCCGCGTCGTAGCGCATGGGCAGGCCGCCTTCGGCCACCTGGGTGCCGACGCCGGAGCGGGTGTAGAACGCCGGGATGCCGGCGCCGCCGGCGCGGAGCTTCTCCGCGAGGGTGCCCTGCGGGACGAGCTCCACCTCGAGCTCGCCCTCGAGGTACTGGCGGGCGAACTCCTTGTTCTCCCCCACATAGGAGGAGGTCATCTTCCGCAGCCGGCGCGCGCCGAGCAGGATGCCCAGGCCCCAGCCGTCCACGCCGCAGTTGTTGGAGACGACGGACAGGTCCGTGGCGCCCTGCTCGAGCAGGGCCTCGATGAGCTGCACGGGGTTGCCGGAGAGCCCGAAGCCGCCGACGGCCAGGGACGCGCCGTCCGGCACGTCCGCCACCGCCTCGGCGGGCGTGGCCACGGTCTTGTCGAGAGCCATGTCCGGGGTCCTTTCTGTCAGGGGCGGTCTGTCAGCGGAAGAGGATCAGGGCCTCGCCCTGGCCGCCGCCGCCGCAGAGCGAGACGGCCGCGCGGCCGCCGTCGCGCCGGTCGAGCTCGAGGGCGGCGTGCAGGGCCAGCCGGGCGCCGGAGGCGCCGATCGGGTGGCCCAGGGCGATGGCGCCGCCGTGGATGTTGGTCTTCTCGTGCGGGTAGCCGAGGTCGCGCAGGGACTGCACGGCCACCGCGCCGAACGCCTCGTTGATCTCGATGAAGTCGAGGTCGGCCACGTCCCAGCCCTGCTTCCGCACGGCGGCGTTGATCGCGTCCGAGGGCTGGGAGTGCAGCTGCGAGCTGTCCGGGCCGGCGGTCTGGCCGGGTGCGCCCACCGTGGCGAGGATCGTCAGGCCCTTCTCCTCGGCGAAGGCCCGCGAGGTCACCACGAGGGCGGCGGCGCCGTCGGACAGGGGCGAGGAGTTGCCGGCCGTGATGGTGCCGTCCTTCGCGAACGCCGGGCGCAGGGCGCCCAGCGACTCGGCGGTCGTGTCCGGGCGGACCCCTTCGTCCTGGGAGACGACCAGCGGGTCGCCCTTGCGCTGCGGGATCTCCACCGGGGCGATCTCGCCCTCGAAGACGCCCTCGGACTGGGCCCGGGCGGCCCGCTGGTGCGAGGCCGCGGCGACCTCGTCCTGCTCGGCGCGGGCGATGTTCCGCTCGCCGTTGCCGGACTCGGTCAGCTCGCCCATGGCCTCGTGGCTCAGGGAGTCGGTGAGGCCGTCCCACGCGACGGCGTCGAGCATGGTGGCCGGGCCGTACTTGAAGCCCGTGCGCGCGCCGGGCAGCAGGTGCGGGGCGTTGGTCATGGACTCCTGACCGCCGGCCACCACCACGTCCGCCTCGCCGAGGCGGATGAGACGGGCGGCGTCGATCACGGCGGTGAGGCCGGACAGGCACACCTTGTTGATCGTCATGGCCGGGACGTTCCACGGGATGCCCGCGGCGAGCGCGGACTGGCGGGCCGGGTTCTGGCCCGCGCCGGCCTGCACGACCTGGCCCATGTAGACCATGTCCACGTCCTCGGGGGCCACGCCGGCGCGCTCGAGCGCGTGCGTGATCGCGTGGGCGCCCAGGTCCACGGCGCGCAGGTCGGCCTGCTGCGAGAGCAGCCGGGTGAAGGGCGTGCGGGCACCGCCCACGATCACGGCATCGGTGGGCTGAGGCTGGGGCAGCTCGGCGGTCATGCGGTCCTCCTGGGACGTTCAACTCGGTTCATCACGATTCACTCAAATGCAGTCTATGACCCCGGTCACAGGCGCGCCAGGGAGCGACGCGTCTGTGACGGCGCGCCGCGGCACAGGGACCACGACGGCCCGCACCCGCAGCGCGCGGGTGCGGGCCGTCGTCGGGACGTCCGGGGGTCGGGCCGGAGCCTCAGAGGCCCTGGCCGGTGGGCGAGACGAGGATCTTCACGGCCGTCTCGTTGTGGTGGATGAGGGTCTCGAAGCCCTGGTCGACCAGGTCGTCGAGGCCGATCTTGCCGGTGATGAACGGCGCGAGGTCCACGGCGCCGTCCTCGACCATGCGGATGGTGTCCGCGTGGTCGTTCGCGTACGCGATGGTGCCGCGCAGGTCGATCTCCTTCATCACCAGCTTGTGCAGGGCCACGGCGGGCTCGTGGCCCCAGATGGACTCGTTGACGATCACCCCGCCGGGACGGACCGCGTCCAGCAGCATGTCCAGCACCACGTCCACCGAGGTGCACTCGAAGCCCACGTCCGCGCCCTGGCCGTCGTGCAGCTCGCGGATCTTCGCGGGCACGTCCACCTCGCGGGGGTCGAATGCCTCGTCTACCACGCCGGCCTCGAGCACCTTCTGGCGGCGCAGCTCCGAGAGCTCGGAGACGTACACCGTCAGGCCCTTGCCCTTGAGCACGGCCGCCGTGAGCGCGCCGATGGGGCCGGCGCCACCGATCACTGCCACGCCCGACGTCGGAGAGCCGGCCCTCACCCACGCGTGGTGGGCCACGGAGAGCGGCTCGATGAGCGCGGCCTGGTCGAGAGGCACGGAGTCGGCCACCGGGTGGACCCAGCGGCGCTGCACCGCGATCTGCTCGGCCAGTCCGCCGCCGTCGCCGCCCAGGCCGATGAAGTTCATGTCCGGCGCGAGGTTGTAGTCCGGTCGGTCCCGGTCCTCCTCGCGCACGATGTACGGCTCCACGACGACCTTCTGGCCGACCTCGAGGTCCGTGACGCCCTCGCCCAGGGCGGCGACGGTGCCGGACATCTCGTGGCCGAGCGTGACGGGGGCGGCGTCGCCGGAGATCGGGTGCGGGTGCCCGGCCGGCGGGATGAAGATCGGGCCCTCGAGGTACTCGTGCAGGTCCGTGCCGCAGATGCCGCACCACGCGACGTCCACGAGGACCTGCCCCGGGCCGGCCGTGGGCGAGTCGATCTCCTCGATGCGGATGTCCTTCTTGCCGTGCCAACGGGCGGCGCGCATGGTCATGCTGGTCGACCTCCTGGGTGGGAATGGAGTCTGGTGCCGGACCGGCGCGCGGGGGCGCCTGCCCGGTGCTTCGAGCATCCCACCGGGCCGGTCTCCCGGGCCAGGCCCGAGGCCCCTGCGGGGGCTTGAACGGCGACGCCGGCCGGCGCCTCACTGCGGAGGTGCGGGCCGGCGTCGTGGTGGCCTGGGCGGCGGGGCCGCGCCGTGGGGCTCAGTCCTCCTGGGCGGCCTTGACCTGCTCGGCGCGCCAGCGGATCCCGGCGTCCACGAAATCGTCGATGTGGCCGTCGAACACGGAGGAGGGGTTGCCCTCCTCGTGGCCCGTGCGCAGGTCCTTGACCATCTGGTACGGGTTCAGCACGTAGGAGCGCATCTGGTCGCCCCAGGACGCCTTGACGTCGCCGGCCATCTCCTTCTTCTTCGCGTCCTCCTCGGCCTTGCGCAGCAGCAGCAGACGGGACTGGAGCACGCGCAGGGCGGCGGCACGGTTCTGGATCTGCGACTTCTCGTTCTGCATGGACACGACGATGCCGGTGGGCAGGTGCGTCATGCGGACGGCGGAGTCCGTGGTGTTCACGGACTGGCCGCCGGGGCCCGAGGAGCGGAACACGTCCACCTTGATCTCGGACTCGGGGATCTCGATGGAGTCGTCCGACTCGATCAGCGGCACCACCTCGACCGCCGCGAAGGACGTCTGGCGGCGGCCCTGGTTGTCGAAGGGGCTGATGCGCACGAGGCGGTGCGTGCCGGCCTCCACGGAGAGGGTGCCGAACGCGTAGGGCGCGTTGACCTCGAAGGTGACGGACTTCAGGCCGGCCTCCTCCGCGTAGGAGGTGTCCATGACCTTGGTGGACCAGCCGCGCTGCTCGGCCCAGCGCAGGTACATGCGCATGAGGGTCTCGGCGAAGTCGGCCGCGTCCACGCCGCCGGCGCCCGCGCGGATGGTCACGACGGCGTCGCGCTGGTCGTACTCGCCGCTGAGCAGCGTGACGACCTCGAGTTCCTCCAGGGCCTTGCGGATGGAGGTCAGCTCCTGGTTCGCGTCGTCGAGGAGGGAGGGCTCGTCCTCCTCCGCGGCGAGCTCGACCATGGTCTCCAGGTCCTCGATGCGGCTCTCCAGGGAGGTGATGCGCTTGAGGTCCGTCTGACGGTGGGAGAGCTTGGAGGTGACCTTCTGGGCCTCCTCCGGGTCGTCCCAGAGGTCCGGTGCGGAGGCCTGCTGCTCCAGTTCGGCGATGTCCGCCTTGATGCGGTCGAGGTCCGAGACCTGCTCGATGGAGGCCAGGGTGTGGCGCAGGGAGTCGATCTCCGCAGAGAAGTCAGTATCAGCCATGATTCGGCCAGCCTACCGCGTGGGGTGGACGCCGGTCGCGGCCGGTGACGACGAGTCGACCCGGGCCGGGACCCGCGCGACTTCTAGGAGCAGCGGTGCGGTTCGGGCAGGCGGGTCGCCGGGGGCCACCGGCCCACCGTCGCCGTCCGGTCAGCGGAGGCGCAGGCGCTGGCCCGGGTGGATCTCGGTGCTCAGCGTGGCGCCGTTCAGGCTGAGCAGCTGGGTGACCGGGACGCCCGTGGCGCGGGACACCGCGTACCAGCCCTGGCCGGGGAGCACGGTGTAGGTGGCCGGCGTCGTCGTGGTGGAGGTGGCGGGCAGCAGCAGGGTCTGGCCGACGCGGATCATGTGCGGATCGGAGATCTTGTTGAGGGTGGCCAGCGCCTGCCAGCCGCCGGTGACCCCGTAGCGGGTGGCGATGAGGCTCAGGGTGTCGCCGGCCTGGACCGTGACGGTCCGGGGTGTCGTGGACCGCAGCACCGGCGCGGTGTCCACGGCGAGGCGGACCAGACGCGCGTAGACGCTCGCACCCTGCCCGCGGGGGTGGATGCGGTCCTCGCGGAAGTCCGTCACATAGGCCGAGGCCCGCTTCCAGTCCGCCACCACCACGCGGCTGGGGTAGGTGGCGGCGAGGTTGCGCATCGCCGTGTTGGTGGACGTCTCCCAGGCGACCGGTCCGGAGGCCGTGACCAGCACGAGTGTGCGTCCGGTCCCGACGAGGTCCATCGCCCGGCGAACCTGGGTGGCCGTGGCACCGCCGTCGTTCACACCGAGGCCGAGCACGACGACGTCACCGAGGCGGCCGGCCTGCTTGAGCTCGGCCAGGCGTGTCAGGCCCTGGGCGAAGGTGCGGCCCTCGCGGGCGTCGATGGTCAGCCCCGGCATTTCGAGGTTCATCAGGGACGCCGCGCCGAGGGCGATGGAGTCGCCGACCACGGTCACCCGGCGACCGGCCGAGGAGGGGGCCATCGGCCCGGAGTAGGGGGTGCCGGTGCGCGAGGTGGCCGGCAGGTGCTTCGAAACGGCCGGAAGGACGAGGGGCTGGCCGGCGCGGATCGCGGTGCTGGTCGTGGCGCCGTTGGCACGGAGCAGGTCCGCGAGTTCGACCCCCACGCGTGGGGCGATGTACGCCCACGTGTCCCCAGACTGGGCCAGGTAGGTGCCCGGCGCGAGCCCGGTGGTCGCGGTGGTGGTCGTCGTCCCTGAGGCGGAGGTGACTGCCGGGGCGGCCGGGGCCGCGGAGACCAGGGCGGCGACGACGAGGACGGAGGCGCCGAGGCGCGTGCCGAGGGTGGAGCGGTTCATGCGGGGCTTTCAGGCGGGGAGGACGGGCTTCCGCAGGACTGACCACTCGAGATGTGCGTCACACCGGGTGCGGTCAGATCATTGTATGGCGCGCGGGACGTCTCGACGCGTTGCCCGCTTCGGAGGGGCACCCATGCCCGGTCGGCGGCGGGCACGCGGTCAGTGGTGGGAGGGCTGGGCGGCCACGGTCGCGTGCCAGCGGCGGATGGCTGCCGCGACGGCCTCGGGCTCGGCGACGTGCGGCCAGTGGCCCGGGCCGACGTCGACGACGGTGGCGTGCTGAGTGACCGCGTCCAGGTCCCGCTGGTGGACGTCCCGGGTGCTGCGCACGTACAGCGTCGGGACGGTGAGGGAGGACCACAGGGCACGGGTGTCCGCGGCAAGGACGGCGGCCCAGAGCTCGCGCATCGAATGGTCCGGCGTGGCGTCCAGGTCGGCCAGGATCCGCTCGTGCCACGGCTCCGGGACGAGGAGGTCCCGCGCGAGCGAGGCGCGGAGCACGCTCCGCCAGTCCGGGCGGGCGGCGAGGCGGGCCTTCGCCGCCCGGGCGGCCAGGGCGGGGTCCGTCACCGGGACGTTCGAGTCGATGACCACGAGGGCGCGGGGTCGCACCAGCCCGTCGGCGACGGCGCGCAGCGCGATGACCCCGCCCGTGCTGTGGCCGATCAGCAGCCCCGGCACGGGGCCGGCCTGCGCCGCCCAGGTGTGGGCGGCGTCGAGGACGGGATCCGCCTCGATCGCCGGCCGTGCGGCCCGGGGGCGGTCCTGGCCGCCGGCGTCCGTGCCCGGGTGGCCGGGCAGGGCGGGCGAGGCGGCGAGGTCGGCCGCGGCGCCGAGGGCGTCGGCAAGGGGCTGGAAGTGGGCGGGTCGGCCACCGATGCCGTGGAGGAAGCGGATCACCGGGCCAGGCTAGTGCGACTGCTGCCCGTCGCCTCGAGGGGGACCGACAGGGGCAGTGTCCCCGCGAACGGGCCGGTCATGGCGAACAGATCGGCCCGGGCGTCGAGGGTGACGACGACGGTGGTGCCGTCCTCGGCCACGCGGGCGCTCATCCCACCGAGCCCGGGCACGGCCTCACGGGCGCCGACGGCCGCGAGGTGCGCGCTGGCGGAGGCGGCCACGTCGCCGTCGGAGAGCACGACGCCCGGGTCCTCCCCCAGCCGGAAGCCGAGCTCCTCTGCCCCGGCGACGGCGGCCGAGTCCGCGAGCGACTGCAGGCGACGGTGCTGCAACTGCACGGTGGTGACCGCGAGCATGACCAGCATGAGGGCCACGAGCACGGCGCACAGGCCGACGGTGAGGACGGTGGTCTGCCCGTCATCGTGACCCAGGCGAGCGGTGAGGGGGCGGCGCATCAGAACCTCGGCACCGTCTGGCGGGCGTCGGAACCCACGGTCACGGGGGTCATCGACCACGCTGCCGGCGTGAGAGGGACGGGCACCGCCACGTCCACCCGCACCGCGACGACCTCGCCCGGTTCGAGCGTGCCACAGCCACCCTGGTCGCAGCCGACGGTCAGGTCGTACTGGCCGGCGCCCACGCCGTAGTCGGCGAGCGTGAGCTCGAGGGTGGCGTGGGCGGCGCCTGCGCTGGGGTGATCGGCCTCGGCGACCACGGCCTTGACGGCCTGGTCCGCGGCGGCGACCGAGGCGAACGCCGCGGCCTGGACCTGGGAGACGTAGATCATCAGGTACACCACGGGGATCAGCAGGACGAGGGTGAGGCCCAGGAATTCGACCGTGGCCGCTCCCCGCTCGTCGCGGACGTCATTGACGGAACGCATGACCGCTCACCTCCACGGGGATCGGGCCCGGCAGGAACCCCAGGCCGGGCAGCGAGCTCGAGACCGTGACGCGCAGGACCGGGACCCCGTCCTGGCTGGTGAGCTCCGCGGCGACGTCGGCCCCGGACTGGCCGGGCACACCGGTGGAGAGCAGCTCCCGAGCCCGCTGGACGCCGTCCTCGGGGTTCCGGTCCGCGAGCGCCCCGTACCGGGCACCGGCGGAGGCGGCATCGATCATCACGTTGCGTGTGTGGATCACGACGCCGGCCTGGAGCAGTGCCGCGAAGAGCAGGACGACCAGGGTCATCACCATGGTGGACTCGGCCACCGCGGCGCCCCGGTCGTCCCGCCAGCGGACGCCCGTGTGGCCGCCGCGGGGCGCCGGCGCGTCGTGGGCAGCACCCCGGGGCATGCTCAGCCGCCCTGGGACACCTGGGAGATGGCCTGGTTGAACAGTCCCTCGAGCGCCGGCAGGGCGAGGGCCAGCAGGCCGGCCACGAGCACGGCGGACATGAGGGTGATCATCACCCAGCCGGGGACGTCGCCGCGCTCGTCGCGGACGTCGTCGTGGATGAGGGCGCGCAGAGCGGCCAGGACGGTGATGGCGTGGTGGTGGAGCATGGTCCCCTCCTCGGGTGGCCGGCCGCCCGTGCGGCCGGAGTGGATGGTGATCGTGGGTGGACGGATGGACTATTCAGTTGTGGGTCTTCAGAACCCCAGGCGCATCAGGGAGATGCCGGGGAAGACGGCGAAGATCACCGTGAGCGGGAGGATGCCGAACACGAGGGGGACCATCATCTGGATCTCCTTCCGGCCGGCGGCCTCCATGAGCTCGCGGCGACCCATCTCACGCACGTCCTGGGCCTGTGCGCGCAGGACGTCGGCGAGGGGTGTGCCGCGGTCGAGCGCGATGAGCACGCCCCCGATGAACCGTTCGACGGGGGCCAGCTGCACGCGCCGTCCCATGGCCTTGAGCGCCGCGGACAGCGACGCCCCGGCACGCATGTCGGCGAGCGTGACGCGGAACTCGCCGGCCAGCTCCCCGCGCGCCGTCCCCGCGATGCGCTCGAGCGCTCCAGCGGCGCTCTCCCCCGCGCCCACCGAGAGCGCGAACAGCTCGGCCACGGACGGGAACTCGGAGAGGATGGCCTCGCGCCGCCGTCGCGCCCGCAGGGAGAGCAGCTGGTCCCGGAGCAGGAACCCGGCCATGCCGCCGGCGATCACGAGGGCGACCCCCGTGATCACCGGCACGCGGCCCGTGACGGTGAGGCTGAGCGCGAGGACGGCCGCCACGGCGGCCCCCGCGGCCGCGCTCAGGACCTGCTGCGCACGGAAGTCCGCCGACGTGACCGCGAGCCCCGCGGCGGCCAGCTTGCGGTCGAGCGCCACCCCGCCCGGGGAGATGCGCTGGACCCAGCCGACCCCGGCCTGCACCACGGGATCGAGGATGCGTCCCCACGCTCCCCAGGGTGAGGCGCCCGCACGTTCCTCCTCGAGGAGGCGGGAGGCCGGGATGTGGTGGCGCAGCTGCGGTTCGACCCGTTGCTCGAGGCTGGGGCGCCAGCCCACCGGCTGGGTGACCAGGATGAGGAGCAGTCCCGCCCCGAGGGTGAGGCCCAGGAGCGCGGCCCAGATCAGCGCGGACGTCATGCGAACACCCGTTTCTCCCGGGGCAGCGCGCCGATGCGGAGCATGACGCGGTAGCAGACGATGGAGGCCACCATGCCCGCGAGGAGCACGGCCCCGCCGGCGGCGGACCGGTAGGCCGCGACCGCGGCGGGCTGGGTCCCCAGCAACAGGAGCACGAGCCACGGGGCGCACACCGCCAGCCGGGCCGCGTTCACGGTCCACGACTGCCGGGCCTCGAGCTCGGCGCGGATGCGGGCGTCCTGCCGGAGGAACTCGGAGAGGGTCTGCAGCAGACGGCCGATGTCGGCGCCGCCGACCTCGCGGGTCAGGCGCAGCGAGACCACCAGGCGGTCCGCGACGGGGTCGGCCATCCGGGCCTTGAGCCGGTCCAGAGCGTCCACGAAGCGGGCTCCGGCCCGGTAGTCCCGGGCGAAGTGCTGGAACGGCTCGCGCAGCCCCTCCGGCCCGGTCTCCCCGAGCTGGATGAGCGCCTCCGGGAGAGTCAGGCCCGCGCGGATGGCCGACCGGGCGTGGTCGATCGCGTCCGGCCACAGCTCGCGCAGTGCCGTGGACCGCCGACGGGCCTGCCAGGACAGCAGCAGCCAGGGCACGGCCGCCCCGAAGACGGCGAAGCACGCGGCGATGGTCCACGTGCCGGTCAGCGACAGGACGAGCAGCCCGACCACGAGACCGCCGACGGCCATGGCGGACAGGACACCGGCCGGGCTGAGGCGTTGGATGCCGGACTGGGCGATCAGCACACGCAGGCGCGAGTCGGGGCGGGCGGCCTCGGGTTTCTCCGTGGGAGGGGACCAGAGGGACCACCACAGCAGGAACAGGCCGCAGCCGAGCGCGAGCCCCAGCAGCGCGGCCATCAGCGCAGCCCCACCAGCTCGTGGACGTCCACGCCGCGACGGGCGAGCGCCTCGAACTCCAGGTTCGCCCCCTCGTTGAGGCGCAGGTCGCCCTCGGCGTCGCGCTGGAAGAGCGCCGACGTCTCGATGACCCCGCCCTCCACCCGTGAGCCGACGGTGAGGATCTCCCGCACTCGCCGGCGGCCCTGACGGTCGCGCTCGCAGTGCACGACGACGTCGATGCACGTGGCGACCGTCGGGACGACGAAGTCCCGGGAGATGTTCTCCCCGGCCAGCAGCGGCAGCGTGCAGAGCTTCGTGAGCGCGTCCGCGGCCGAGTTCGCGTGGATCGTGCACATGCCGGCCAGGCCGGAGTTCAGCGCGACGAGCATGTCCAGTGCCTCGGCCTCGCGCACCTCGCCGACGATCAGGCGGTCCGGGCGCATCCGCAGCGCCTCCTTGACGAGGCGGCGCAGCGGGATCTCGCCGTGGCCCTCCAGGTTCGGCTGGCGGCACTGCAGCCCGACGACGTCGCGCACCGGGATCTGCAGCTCGAAGATCTCCTCCACGGTGATCACGCGCTCCCGCGGGCCGATGGCCGAGGCCAGACAGTTGAGCAGGGTGGTCTTGCCCGCCTGGGTGGCCCCGCTGACGAGGATGTTCATGCCCGTGTCCACGGCTGCGTCCAGGAAGCGGGCCGCCGTCGGAGTGAGGGAACCGCCCCGGACGAGGTCGTCCAGCCGGCGCGCCCGGGCGATGAACTTCCGGATGTTCACGGCCCAGTGCCGCCGCGTGATGTCGGGTATGGCCACGTGCAGGCGCGAACCGTCCGGCAGGGCCGCGTCGACGAACGGCATCGACAGGTCCAGCCGCCGGCCCGAGGACTTCAACATGACTTCGACGAGGTCCTGCACCTCCTCCTCGGTCAGGACGATGCCCGTCAGCTCGGAGCGGCCGGACCGCGCGCAGTAGACGGCGTCCGGCGCGTTCAGCCAGATCTCCTCCACGGAGGGATCGTCCATGAGCCGCTGGAGCGGCCCGAGGCCCGCGATGCGGTCGAACAGGTCCTGCCGCGCCGCCACGGGATCCTCCAGGTCCGGCAGCGAGCTGACCATCGCGCGGGACTCGTAGTCCGCGGCCGCGTCCTGGATGAGCGTCAGGACCCGGGCGTGCTCACGCTGCGGGTCGATGCCCTGCCGCCGGACGATCTCCCGGATCTCGTCCTCGAGAATGCGCACCGCATCCATGTGTCCCTCCTGTGCCCGATTCGGCGCCATCCCCAGCGCCGCACATGTCTCGATCAGGAAGATACCCCGTTCCGTCGATGCGTGTGGTCCAGGACACCATGACTGTGGACAACGTGGCGGCGGTCCCGTTCGACGGGGAGTTGTCCACAGGCCGCCCGAACCGCCATCAGGCCGTGGCAGGGTCGTCCCCAGGCGGCCGGACGGGCCGGTCGCCGGTCTCAGGAGGGAGGGGCGGGGATGGCCTGGAGCGTGCGGATCCTGGGCGGGGCCGCTCCCGAGACATGGCGGGTGGAGCACTTCCCCGCCGACGCGGACGAGCAGGACCGGGCGGTGCGGGAACGTTTTCCCGCCCGGTCGCTGCACCGGTGCGCTGCCGGGCCGCGCAGCGTGACGTACGCGGAACGGGTCGGGAGTGCACCGGCCCGGGGGCCGGAGCTCGCGGTGGTCACCGAGCACGGACCCGACGCCGGCCGCCTCGTCCCTCTGGGGGAGGGCGGGTTGAGCACGGGACGCGGTGGGGCGCGGCTGCTGCTGGACGACCCCTCTGCCCCGTCGCGGCCGATGCGTCTGCGGCTCGCGCCCACCGGGCTGCACGTCCACGACGGTCCTCGGGACACCGGACGCCTGTGGGACGGCCGCAGCCCGCTCCCTGTGGGCCGGACCGCCCTGGGCCTGGTCCGCGGGCCCGGGGCCGCCCTGCCGCGGCCGGTCACGCCGGAGCCGCCCGCCGTCGACCTCGGATCCCCACCGGCCCGGCAGTCCGTCGTGATCCCGCTGGTGGCGGCCCTGGGCCCGCTGGTGCTCGGGGTCGCCCTGGTCCTGATGATGGGCAACCCGGTGTTCCTGCTGTTCGGTGTGCTGTCCGTGACGGTGGCGCTGGTCATGCTGGCGATGCAGCGCCGTACCCGGCTGCGGCATGCGCGGCTGCTCGCCGCCCGCGCGGACGCGGTCGTGCGCCGGCGGGCTCAGGCGGCACTGAGCCCCGGTGCGGTGGCCCGCGCCGTCCGCTCCGGCGCGACGGACCGCTTCGGGCTGACGTCGGGGGCCGACGAGGCCGTGGCGGTCTCGTGGGGTTCCGGCGTCGGGGCGCTGTCCCTGTCGCGGGACGACCCGGACGAGGCATGGGTGGAGGCCGTCACGTCGCGGCGCACCGTGATGACGACGTCACCGCCGGAGTCGCGCGTCGTCGTGCTCGGGCCGCCGCGCGATGTGGCCGGGGCCTGCCGGTGGGCGGTGTTCCAGCTCCTGCGGCACGCGGTGGCCGCCGACGGCGCGTTCGTGGTGGAGGCCGGTGGAGTCCGCCGCACCTGGTGGTCGGGCGGGTCCGGCCCGCGGCTGCTGGTGTCGGCTCCTGAGGACGCGGCACTGGATCCGGCGTGGCGAGCGTGGCGGGCCGCCATCGGCGGCGACGCGGGGACGACGCCCACGGCCCGGGCGGATCTGCCCTGGACGCGGTACGACTTCACCGGGCCGTCGCCTGCGCCGGGGGACGCCGTCGTCGACCTGCGCGGGCGCACCGTCGTGGTCCCCGCCGAACAGCAGCGCTTCGAGGACGTGACCGCCGACGGCCTCGCCGACGGCACCCTGGTCGCCTGGCTGACCGAGCTGGCCGACGACGTCGTGGACCTCGGCCTGCTGCCCACCGACGACGGCGACGGCACGCTCACACCACCGGGGCAGGTGGGCGCCCGCGATGCCGTCGACGGGCTCACCGTGACCCTCGCCCGTAGCGGCGACGAGACGGGCGTCGTCGAGATGGACCTGGCCGCCGACGGGCCGCACCTGCTCATCGCGGGCACCACGGGATCCGGGAAGTCGGATCTCCTGCTGTCCCTCCTGCTGGGGGCTGCGGCGCACCACCCGCCGGCCGAGGTCGCGTTCCTGCTGCTGGACTTCAAGGGCGGCGCGTCGTTCGGTCCGCTGGGCGCGCTCCCCCACACGATGAGCCTGGAGACCAACCACGTGGGAACGGCCTCGTTGCGGGCGCTGAGCGCCATCCGGGCGGAGCTGCATCGCCGCGAGGCCCTCTTCGCAGAGGCCGGGGTCAGCGACTATCCCGGTTTCCGTCGCCGCCATCCGGACGCGGCGCTGCCTCGGCTCGTCGTGGCGATCGACGAACTGCGCGTGCTCGTGGACGACCACCCGGACGCGGCCGCCGTCCTGCAGCGTCTGGCCGCCACGGGCCGTTCCCTGGGCTTCCACCTCATCCTGGCCACGCAGCGGGCCACGGGTGCGGTGGGCTCGGACCTGCGCTCGAACCTGGGCAGCACGATCGCCCTGCGCACCGCGACGGAGCAGGAGTCGTGGGATCTCGTGGGCACGGCCGCCGCGGCCCGGCTCGACCCGCGTCGCCCCGGCTCCGCGATCCTCTCGACGGCGGGGCGCCCGACGGTCCCGTTCCGCGCGTCCCAGTGGACGGTCGACGGCGGCACGCCCGTGTGGCGACGGCTGGGCGAGGCCGCGGCCGCCCCGGCCGTCGCCCCCTGGGAGGCCGTCGTCTCGGTCCTGGTGGAGAAGTACGCGGCGGGTGACTGGCCGACACCCCCGCCCGTGGTCACCCCCGCCCTGCCGGAGCGCTGGGTGCCGGACCGCGCTCGCCGGGCGGAGGCCACGGCCCTGGCCCTGCTCGACGACGCGGCCCACGGCCGGCACCGTCCCTGGCGGTGGCCGACCGGCGCGGAGGGACGCACCGCATGGATCGTCGAGGCCGCGGGCGGTCGCGCGGAGACGCTGGCCGCCGTCGTCGAAGTGGCGCTGCGCAGCGGCCGGCCGGTGGCCGTGCTGGACGGCACCGGGGAGGCCGCGGCGGCCGCGCGGTCCGGGACGCCGGTGCTGACCCCGGACGTCGAGGGGGCCGGGGAGGCCGCCCTGGCCCGCCTGCGCGAGCTCGCGGCCGCCGGCGGCACGGCGGTGATCACGGGCTGGAACGCGTGGTCCGGCCTGCGCGTCGGGGACACCTACCGCACGGTCGAGGAGGACGTGCACGACTGGCTCGGCCGTCCGACCGCCGCCGGCCTGCGGTTGGCGGTGTTCGGCGGCCGAGAGCTGGCGACGGGCCGGCTGCTGCTGCACCTGCCCCACCGCTTCTTCGTGCCGGCCGGGACGAACGCCGAGCACCGGCTCATCTGGCCACGGCTGACCGAGGTCGAGCCCCTGCCGGGGCGGGCCGTGCACATCAGTCCCGCCGTCCCCGAACCCGGCATGCCCTGCCAGCTCGCGTCTCCCGCCCTGGCGTGACCGCACTGACGGCGATTCCCGTGTGACCGCAGCGGAACGGTGGACTCAGCTCCGACGTCCACCCGGCGAGACGTTCTCCCGTCCTCCGTCGAACGTGGATGCCGTGGTCGAGGTCGCCAGGAGCAGTCGGACAGGGCGCCCCTTCGTCGCCGTCCGTCCAAAGGGGACGCCGCATCGTCCGGCGAAGACGTCCCGAAGGTCGCAAGACGGATGAAGCGAGGAGGCTGCTGTCCGGTCCTGCCTCGAGTAGCCCCGTGACCGTTCGCACGAGTGCCTCGGCACTCATGCAGAAGATTCCTCGCCGCTCGCTCGCGCAGTCTCCGGTGGGCAGGAGCCTCCTTTCCGCATCCGCACCGACAGCATGCGTCCCCGAGTCTCGCCCCCACCCAGCAGAGCACGCCCGGGGAGGAGCGCTGCAACGAGAACCCAGGGCACCGGTCGGAGAAACACTGCGCTTGCCCTCCACGCAATGAGCGGCAACTCACCCGTGGCGACAGACGCGAGCCACCTCACTTCTTCGCCCCGATCACCCACCCGCACTCTGGGGCAGCCGCTCACCGCGGTCTACGCTCTGACCCATGGCGCAGATCGTCCTCTTCCACCACGCCCTCGGTCTCACAGACGGCGTGCGCGCGCTCGCCGAACAGATCGCCAGCGGCGGTCACACCGTCCACACCCCTGACCTCTACGACGGCCGCACGTTCGCCACCGTGGACGAGGGTGTCGCCCACGCCCAGCACCTCGGCTTCGAGGAGATCGGCCGACGCGGCATGCGGGCGTGTGCCGAGCACCAGGAGGCCTCCGTCGTCGCGGGCATCAGCATGGGCGTGATGCCCGCCTGGCGTGCCGCCCAGGTGGTCCCCGGCTTCCGCGCGTGCATCGCCATGGCCGGCGTCCTGGCCCTCGACGCCTACGCCCCGCTCTGGCAGCCCCACACCGCCCTGCAGATCCACCTCGGCACCCGCGACCCCTGGGCCCTCGAGGGCGACCTCGAGACCGCCCGCTCCTACGCGGCCACCGCCGAGCACCCGGACCGCCCCGCCGACCTCTTCGAGTACGACACGGACCGGCACCTGTTCATGGACTCCTCCACCGCGGACTTCGACGCGGACCTCACCGCCGTGCTGGTCCGCCGCATCCACGAGCTCCTGGCCTGACGCGCGGAGCGGGTCCGGCTCAGGCGGGACGCCGCCCGCGCATCACCGTCGCCAGGGCGGCCAGCAGCACGAGCACGAAGCCCGCGGCCGCCGCGAACACGTAGCCCGCGGACGGGGCGACGCCGTCGATGAACACGCCGGCCAGCGGGGCGCCCATGGCGGCGCCGGCGGTCATGGCCGAGCCGTAGAAGCCCATCGCCTCGCCGCGCCGCTCCTCCACCACGAGGTGCGAGAGCCGGGACGAGGCCGAGGCCAGGGTCGGCGCCGTCAGCAGACCCGAGGGGATCGAGGCCAGCGCGAGCGCCCACACCCCGTCCACGAGCGCGAGCGGCACCGTCGCCACGGCGAACAGCGCCATCAGCAGGTACGGGTGCACCTGGCGGCCCCAGGCCCCATAGAAGAGCCCGCCCACGGCGGAGGCGCCGCACCAGAACGCGTACACCAGACCCACCGACGCCGCGGCGCCCTGCGACTCCAGCTCGGCCACCATCGAGACCTCGGTGCCGACCATGACGATCCCGGCCGCCATCGACACCACGAGCACACCGAGCACCTCCGGCCCGACCCAGGAGAAGTGGGTCCGCCGCCACTGCCGCAGCCGCTCGGCCCGGGCCCGGCGCGGCGCCGTCGTCGGCCCGGAGCCGTCCGCGGCGATGACGGGCAGCGACCCGGTGACCAGGGGGATGGCCTCCGTGATGGCCGGCAGCGCACCGGTCGCCAGGCTGGGGGCGGCCATCTCCACGTGCATGGGCGCGGCGGTCACCGCCTGGGCGATCGCCTCCTGACGGTCCTGCTCCTCGGTGTAGGGATCCTCGGTCGCCGGTCCGACGACGGCCAGCTGACTCGACCGTGTCGGCGGGTTGAACCACATCAGCAGGATGCCGCCCAGCGCGCTGGAGAGGCCGACGATGGTCAGGCCGAGGGCACTCGACCACGTGGCCGCGACGACGGCGCCCAGCGCCGGGCCCATCATGAAGATCGTCTCCGTGACGATGGAGTCCAGGGCAAACGCCGTCTGCCGGTCCTTGCCGTGGGTGAGCACGCCGAGTCCCTGCCGGACGACGGAGAAGATCGGCAGTGAGAACACGCCGCCCAGGAACACGGCCAGGAGCATCGGCCAGAACGGCAGCCACGGGACGATCGGCCAGATCACGGCCTCCGCGATCACGGAGGGCAGCAGTGCACGGCGCAGCCCCTTCGCGTCCACCACGCGGCCCCGCCACGGCGAGCCCACCGCGATGCCCAGCGTCATCGCCGCCCCAGCCAGGCCGGCCTGGCCGTAGCCCAGGCCCAGCGTGAGCGCCACGTGCAGGGTGAGGATCACCCCGGCCGCGGTGTGCGGGAAGCGGGCGATGAACCCCACCGCCAGCAGATGGCGGATCCGAGGGTCCTGCAACAGCCGTCCGTACGCTCCGAAGTCCACCGTCGAATCCTACGGGAGGGGTCAAGGCACGCCCCGGAGGCGCCGTCGAGACGGCCGCGCGCTCGGCGGACTCAGCCGTTGCTGCGCCGGTCCTTGGCCCGGATCAGGTCGAGGGCGATGGCCGTGCCGAGCACGGCGCAGCGCACCACGGGCGGCATGCCGGGGTCCAGGCGCATCTCGTACCGCGAGCGCCCGGCCAGGGCGTTCATGACGCCTCCGAACCGCGCGGTCACGCGGGCGATCGGCTGCTGGCCCACCGTCATGGCGTAGTCGTGGTCCCACAGGTCGCCGGTCACCGCGAAGCACGTGCCGTCCACGACCTCGACGTTCACGGACGTCCGCAGGAACGCGATCTGGCGGACGAGGTTGGCGAAGGGCAGCCCGTCGGCGTCCAGGATCGCGAAGCGGTCGCGGCCGAACGTGGCCGGGTCGGCGAGGCGGAAGAGCACGCGGCCGTCGTCACCGTCGACCACGTCGAAGCTGCGGTTCCCCATCAGCATTCGGCCCAGGCCCCCGCCCGTAGTGACCACCGAGACGACGGTGCGCCCGTCCGGGTCCGTCACCTGGATGTCGTTGGACAGGAAGCTCGTCACCTGCTGCAGGATGAGGACGTCCGTGTGGGCGAGGCGACCGGCGTCGAAGGCGGGGCTCATGGGACCAGTCTGCCGTGTCGGGCCCTGCGGAATATTCAGGACGGGGCGGCTCGTTGTGCGGTATAGTTCATTTTTGAAGAACACGGCGACGGCGCGGCCGGCACCGTGAGACCCGCCCCCGGGCACACTGAGGAGCACACCATGCAGTTCGGCGTCTTCACGATCGGCGACATCACCGCCGATCCGACGAACGGGACCGCCCCCACCGAGCATCAGCGGATCAAGGACACCGTCAAGATCGCCCGCCACGCCGAGCAGGCGGGCTTCGAGGTGTTCGCGACCGGCCAGCACCACAACCCGCCCTTCGTGGCCCCGGGCAACCCGCCCACGCTGCTGGCCTACCTGGCCGCGCAGACCGAGACCCTCCAGCTCTCCACGGCGACGACCCTGATCACCACCATGGACCCGGTGCGTCTGGCCGAGGACTACGCGTACCTGCAGCACCTCGCCGACGGTCGCGTGGACCTGACGATGGGCCGCGGCAACACCGGCCCCGTGTACCCGTGGTTCGGCAAGGACATCCGCCAGGGCATCCAACTCGCCGTGGAGAACTACAACCTCCTCTACCGCCTGTGGCATGAGGAGACCGTGGACTGGAGCGGCAACCACCGCACCCCGCTGCAGGACTTCACCCTCACCCCGCAGCCCCTGGACGGCGTCGCCCCCTTCGTGTGGCACGGCTCCATCCGCTCCCCCGAGATCGCCGAGCAGGCCGCCTACTACGGCGACGGCTACTTCCACAACAACATCTTCTGGAACAAGGAGCACGTCATCCAGATGGTGCGCCTGTACCGCCAGCGCTACGAGTACTACGGCCACGGCAAGGCCCATCAGGCGTACGTGGCCCTGGGCGGCCAGGCCTACATGGCGAAGAACTCGCAGGACGCCGTGGCGGAGTTCCGCCCCTACTTCGACAACGCGCCGGTCTACGGCCACGGCCCGTCCCTCGAGGACTTCTCGAGGATGACGCCCCTGACGGTCGGCTCGCCGCAGCAGGTCATCGAGCGCACGCTCACGTTCCGCGACTGGGTGGGCGACTACCAGCGTCAGATGTTCCTCATCGACCACGCCGGCCTGCCCACGGACACCGTCCTGCGGCAGATCGACCTCTTCGGCGAGGAGGTCCTGCCCGTGCTGCGCAAGGAGTTCGACGCTCTGAAGCCGGACGACGTCCCGGCGGCCCAGACCCACGAGTTCCTCGTGGCACGCGCCCGCCGCGGCGAGGCTCCCGTGCCCGGCGGCAAGGAGGGATCGCAGGCCCAGCTCGACCGCGCGGCGGCCGCCGAGCAGCGCGCCACCGCCGATGCCGCGAAGGGCGGTGCCGCGCAGTGACCACCCCCGGCGCCCCCGATGCCTCCGCCCCGTTCACGCCGCAGGCCCGGCACCTCGCCGTGGTCTCCGGCGGGTCCGGGGACCCGTCCCAGACCCGCATGCTCGCCGAACGCATGGCGGAGTCCGCCTCGGCGGCGCTCTCCGAGCACGGCGTGGTCCCGCAGATCCACCTGATCACGCTGCGGGAGCTCGCCGTGGACATCGCGCAGGCCCTGGTGACCTTCGCCATCTCCCCGGCCCTGCGCGCCGCCCTGGACGAGGTCGCCCAGGCCGACGCTGTCATCGCGGTCTCGCCCACGTACAAGGCCTCCTACTCGGGCCTGTTCAAGTCCTTCTGGGACCTCGCGGAGCCGACGTCCGTCGTCGGCGTGCCCGTGCTCCTCGGCGCCACCGGCGGCACCGCCCGCCACTCGCTCATGATCGACACCGCCATGCGGCCGCTGTTCGCCTACCTCAAGGCCCGCATCGTGCCGACCGCGGTCTTCGCGGCCTCGGACGACTGGGGCGAGGCGGCCGGCGTGCAGGCCTCGATGCGGACCGACCCGCTGCAGTCCCGCATCCGGGCCGCCGGACGCGACCTGGCCGAGATCACCCTGAACCGCCCCCCGCGGGCACGCGCCGCCGCGCCCGCGGACATCGACCTGGAGGTGACCCCCTTTGAGCAGCTCCTCAACCCCGGCCCCTGAGCCCGCCGCGCAGGACGCGGCGGCGGAGCCCGACGGCGGCTGGTTCGGCTCCGCCTCGGAGGCGCACCGCCCGGTGGACCCGCCCAAGCGCGCCTGGCGCGCCTACTTCGAGGCCACCCAGATGCTCACGGAGGTGCTGGAGCGCCGCCTGAAGCAGGACTGCGGCATGTCGCTGGCCGACTACAACCTGCTGCTGCTCCTCTACGAGTCCCCCGACGGCCGGCTCCGGCTGGGAGAGCTGGCGTCCCGGATGGTCTTCTCCCCGTCGCGTATCACCTACCAGGTGAAGACGCTCGTGGCCCGCGGCCTGATCGACCGCCGCCCGGTGGCCTGTGACCGGCGGGGCTTCGAGGCCGTCCTCACCGACGAGGGCCGGTCCGCCTTCCGGCGCGCCGCGATCGAGCACGCCCGGCAGGTGGACGAGCTCTTCCTCGGCGACCTGGCGCCGGGCGAGGCGGAGTCCCTCACCCGGATCTTCTCCCGCCTGGGGCGGCGGCTCGAGGGGCTGTGCTGACCACGTCCCCACCTGGCCGGGGTCGCCCCGGCCCCGGGACATGACGAGGCCCGGTGATCCGTGCGGGATCACCGGGCCCCGTCGTGTCGTTCGGGGCGGAATCGATCAGCCGACCAGCTGACCGCCCAGGGTCACGGTGGCGTCCGTGGCGGCGCCGGCGGCGTCGACCACGGTCACCACCACGGAGCCGCCCGCGGGCACCTCGGCCGGCACGGGCAGCCAGGCGCGGTACTCGCCGGTGAGGTCCAGGCCCTCCTGGCCCAGGACCGTGCCGTCGGCGTCGTAGGCCGTGACGGTGACGGAGGCGAAGCCGCCCTGATCCGTCTGCGCGACCACCTGGGTGCCGTAGGCGACACCCTCGGCGGGCGCGGCCACGACGTCGGTCACGCCCGGCGCGGCGGCCTCAGCGGCCGGGGCCTCAGCAGCGGGGGCCGCCTCGGCGGCCTCCTCCGCGGCGGTCTCGGCGCGGGCCTTGAGCTCGGCCGCGATGGCCTCCTCCTCGGCCGGGGTGAACTCGGTCAGCTCGGACTCGTCCACGGCAGGCTCGCCGCCGGTGGGCAGGTCCTCGTCGGCCACGGGGCCCGCGACGTCGGCGATCGCCGGGGCGGTCTCGGCGGCCGGAGCGGTCTCCGCGGCCGCGGCGGTCTCGGCGGCGGGCGCCGCGGAGGCGTCCAGCGCGTCGAGGGACTCGACCGGGACCATGATCGAGGACATCGCCTGGGCGTCGCAGCCCACCACGTTGCCCTCGGCGTCGAAGGTCACCGGGGCGATGCCCGAGATGACCCCGACCACCCGCTGCTGGGCGTCATAGACGGCCCCGCCCGAGTCGCCGGCGTAGGTCGAGGCGGTGTCGAGGGCAACCTGATCCGCGTACGCGTCGTCGCAGACCGTGGCGGCCTCGAAGGTCTGCGTGTGGGACACGGTGTTCGGCGCGCCCAGCGGCACGGACGAGCCGTGGGTGTAGACGGTCTCGCCCACACCGATGGACGAGGCCGGCCGCGTGGACCAGTCGCCCACGACGTCGACGTCGTCGGCCAGGGCCACGCGGACCGCGTCCACGCCCGAATCGCCGGGCAGTGCCGAGACGGTGCCGATCGCGGTGCCGTCAGCGTCGCGGACGGTCGAGCCGATCTGCCACTGGCCCGCACCACAGTGGGCCGCGGTGTAGGCGGTGGCGTCGTCGACGATGGTCAGGCTGCACGCCCCGGCCGGCGCGGTGATCGCCGAGCCCTGGGTGAGCGTGGTCTGCGCGAGGGCGGGGCCGGCACCGGCCACCACCACCGCGCCCAGCGCCGCGGTGGCGACGCCGGTCAAGGTTCTGGTTCTCATGGGTACTCCTCGGAGGATGGGAGGCATGGGGCCGGCGCGCGGCGCACGGCCTCCAGGATGGGGTGGGGCCACCACGGGCCCTCCCCTCCCCCTCAACGGTACCGGACAGGCCGGGCGACCGATCAGGGTCGGCGGACCGTGATCTCCACGGAGTCGGCCCGCTCGGCCAGCAGCGGCAGGTCTGCCAGGAGGGTCTTGAGCGTGGCCGTCATCAGGCGCACCCCGGCCGCGTCGGCGTCCCGGGTGGGCATCGCGACGATCTGCAGCTCGGGCCCGGCCCCGCCTCCGTTCATCACCGCGCCGGAACCCGTGTGTGTGGCCACCCCCGACCCGGGTGCGAGGCCCAGGTTCAACAGGTTCGGGACCAGGTCGGCGATCTCGGCGATCTCGTCCGCGATCTCCTGGTCCCGATAGGCGGGGGTCCACTCCCTCTGCTGGGCGAGCGACCACACGGCCGGGCGTCGCACCACGTACGTGTGCTCGGCGCCGGCGTCGATGACGACGAGCTCACAGCCCTCGTCCACGGCGGACAGGCAGGCACGCGGCAGCCACACGGCCACGGGTCGGGCGACCGGGTTCCACGCCGTCAGCGCGGGCACGTTCGTGAACACCGGCAGCGCCTGCCGGCCGTCCGGCGCGCGCATGGTCACGAGGGCCACGTCCGCGGCCTTGTCCCCGTGCGCCGCGACGTCGTGCTCGTGGCCGGTGTGGTCGGCGTGGTCGTGGACGTCGTCCTCGTCCCCGGCGAGGGTGGGCACGACGGCGGCGAACACGCGGATGCGCGCGAGCACCTCCGTCACCTCCCGCTCACCGGCGGAGCCGTCCGTCAGGGCCGCCATGACGGCGGTCCACTCGGCCGGGCTGGTGCCGTCGTCCTCGTCGAACACGTGCAACGGGTTCGCGGAGCCGTCCACGCCGGGGCCGGAGAGGTCGCGGCCCTGCCACGGGATGCCCGCGGTGTCCGCGGTGTTCTCGCCCGCGGTCTTCTCCCGCATGCGGTCGAGTGCGGCCCGGATGTGCCCCGGCAGCTCCCGGGCCGCCGGATGCGGCACCGCGACCGTCTCGTCGATCGGACCGAGCCCGTCGCCGCGGGCCAGGCCGCCGTCGTCGTGCGAGCCCGTCACGGGGCGACCGGGCCGGGCTGCTCGGAGCGCGCCTGCTCCACCGTGGCGCCGCCGGCGACGGCCAGCGCCTGCTCCAGGCTGAAGCGGCCGGCGTACAGCGCCTTGCCCATGATCGCGCCCTCGACGCCCTGGCCGGTCATGGCCGCGAGCGCGGCAACGTCCTCGAGGGAGGAGATGCCGCCCGAGGCGACGACCGGCTTCGCGGTCTTCGCGCAGACCTGGGCGAGCAGCTCCGTGTTCGGCCCCTTGAGCGTGCCGTCCTTCGTGACGTCGGTGACCACGTAGCGGGCGCAGCCGGCATCCTCGAGGCGGGCGAGCACCTCCCAGAGGTCGCCGCCCTCCTTGGTCCAGCCGCGGGCGGCGAGCGTGGTGCCGCGCACGTCGAGGCCCACGGCCACCCGGTCGCCGAAGCGCTCGATGACGCGCGCGGTCCAGTCCGGGTCCTCGAGGGCGGCGGTGCCCAGGTTCACGCGCGCCGCACCCATCTCGAGGGCGTTCTCGAGCGAGGCGTCGTCGCGGATGCCGCCGGACAGCTCGATCTTCACGCCGATCTCCTCCACCACACGGCGCATGACCTCGCGGTTGTCACCGCGACCGAAGGCCGCGTCCAGGTCCACGAGGTGGATCCACTCCGCGCCGGCGCGCTGCCAGTCCAGGGCGGCGGTGACCGGGTCGCCGTACGAGGTGGCGCTGCCGGCCTCGCCCTGGACGAGGCGGACGGCCTGGCCGTCCTGGACGTCGACGGCGGGCAGCAGCTCGAGGGCGGGGGCGTTCGGGGTCATGGGGTTCCTCTCGGGTGGGGCGGCCGGCGCGGTCAGGCGCCGACGGTCAGGAAGGAGGCGGCGATGGCCATGCCGGCCAGCACGAGGACGATCACGATGGCCCACAGCGGCGCCTTCTGCGTGCGCATGGACCAGGCGGCGCCGAGCAGCAGCCCGCCGAGGGCGAGGTAGAGGACGGACCAGTAGGGCATCAGAGGGTCTCCAGCCAGTTGCGCAGCAGCTGCAGCCCGGCGTCCCCGGACTTCTCGGGGTGGAACTGCGTGGCCGACAGGGGGCCGTTCTCCACGGCGGCGATGAAGTCCGCGCCGTGGTGCGCCCAGGTGACCTGGGGCGGACGCATGGCGGAGATCGTCTGGTCGAACTCCCATTCGAGCACGCCGTAGGAGTGGACGAAGTAGAACCGCTCGTCCTCGATGCCCGCGAAGAGGGCGCTGCCCTCGGGCGGCCGGACGGTGTTCCAGCCCATGTGGGGCAGGACCTCGGCGGGCAGCTCGGCGACGACACCCGGCCACTCCCCCATGCCTGCGGTGCGCTCGCCGTGCTCGACGCCGGCGTCGAAGAGGATCTGGTGGCCCACGCAGATGCCGAGGACGGGTCGGCCCCCGGCCACGCGGCGGCCGATCCAGCGGGTGCCGCCGACCTCGGTCAGTGCCCGCATCACGGACGCGTACGCCCCGACGCCGGGCACGAGCAGCCCGTCGGCCTCCTGCACGGCCTGCGGATCGCGCGTGAGCTCGACCTCCGCGCCGGCCCGCTCCACGGCACGCAGCGCCGAGTGCACGTTGCCCGAGCCGTAGTCCAGGACGGCGACGCGCGGCCGCACGCCGGGGACGGTGGTGGGGCGGGCCATCAGAGGGCGCCCTTGGTGGAGGGCACGCCGGTCATGCGGGGGTCGTCCTCGACGGCGGCGCGCAGGGCGCGGGCGAAGGCCTTGAACTGCGCCTCGACGATGTGGTGCGGATCCCGGCCTCGCACGACGTCCATGTGGAGGCAGATCGCCGCGTGGTACGTGATCGACTCGAACACATGGCGGGTCATGGAACCGGTGAAGTGCCCGCCGATGAGGTGGTACTGCTGGCCCTCGGGCTCGCCCTCGTGCACGAGGTACGGCCGGCCGGAGACGTCGACGACGGCGCGCGCCAGCGCCTCGTCCAGCGGCACGGACGCCTCGCCGAAGCGGCGGATGCCGGACTTGTCCCCGAGCGCGGTCTTGAGCACCTCGCCCAGGGTGATGGCGACGTCCTCGACCGTGTGGTGCACGTCGATGTGCGTGTCCCCGGTGGCACGGACCGTCAGGTCGATCTGGGAGTGCCGGGACAGCGCGGTGAGCATGTGGTCGTAGAACGGCACGGTGGTGGAGATCTCAGCGCGGCCGGTGCCGTCCAGATCCATCTCGACGTACACGTCCGACTCGCTCGTGGTGCGCGTCATGCGCGCACGGCGTCCGGAGATCAACTCGGCTGCCACGGGTCCTCCTCGGGCTGGGTCCGCACCGGTCCGGGACGGGTGCGGGGGGATGCGGGTGCGCGCGGCCGGTGCCGGCGGGCCGGGGCGCCGCGCGCGCTGTCCCTATCCTAGGGAGCCGGGCGGACGCCGAGACTCCGGTGACGCCTCAGGACCGGTCCCCGGTCTCGCCGAGGACCTCCGCGAGAGCGGTGAGGAACGCCGTCGTCTCCGCCTCGGTGCCGGCGGTGACGCGCAGGTGGTGCGGGATGCCGACGTCCCGCACGAGGACGCCGCGGTCGAGCAGGCGGCGCCACACGTCGGACGCGTCCTCGAGGTGACCGAAGAAGACGAAGTTCGAGTCGGACACCGAGGGCCTCAGTCCCAGGCCGCGCAGGGTGGAGACGATGCGGTCGCGCTGGGCCTTGATGTCCTCCACGGTGCGCAGCAGCGCGTCCACGTGATCGAGGGCGGCCTCCGCCGTGGCCTGCGTGACCGCGGAGAGGTGGTACGGCAGGCGCACCAGGCGCAGGGCGTCGGCGACGGCGGGGTCCGCGGCCAGGTAGCCCAGGCGCGCGCCGGCCAGGGCGAACGCCTTGGACATGGTGCGCGTGACGATCAGCCGCTCACGGCCGGGCAGGAGGGTGAGGGCGGAGCGGGTGCCGGCGAGGGCGAACTCCGCGTAGGCCTCGTCCACGACGACCATGGCGCCGGGCCCGCCGGCGGCCTCGTTCTGCGCCTGCGCGGCGTACACGGCCTCGATGGTCGCCAGGTCCAGGGCGGTGCCCGTCGGGTTGTTGGGCGAGGCCAGGAAGACGACGTGCGGACGGTGCTCCCGCACCATGGCCGCCGCGTGCTCGGCGCTGAGGGTGTGGTCTTCGGCACGGCCGCCGTCCACGAACACGGTGTCCGTGCCGCCGGCCAGCAGCGGGTACATGGAGTACGAGGGCAGGAAGCTCAGCAGTGTCCGCCCGGGGCCGCCGAAGGCCTGGAGGATCTGCTGCAGGATCTCGTTGGAGCCGTTGCCGGCCCACACGTGGTCCGCCGTGAGGCCGTGGCCGAGGTAGCCGGCGAGCGCACGTCGCAGCCCCGTGAACTCGCGGTCCGGGTAGCGGTTCAGCCCCCCGGCGACGGCCGCGACCCGCTCGGCGATGGCGGCGGCGACCTCCTCCGGCACCGGATGCGTGTTCTCGTTGGTGTTGAGCATGTACGGCACGTCCAGCTGGGGGGCGCCGTAGGGGCTCAGGCCGCGGAGGTTCTCACGCAGGGGCAGAGAGCTGAGGTCGGTCATGGCCGCCAGTCTAGGAAGCGTGGAGGGCGAGGCCCGCCGTGCGTCACCGCGTGGCCGGGACGAACAGCTCCTCGCCCGGCGCGGGGGCCCGGCCCTCGAGCCCGTTGAGCTCGTCGATCGTGGCGATCACCTCGTAGACGTCCGCCTCCGGAGCCACCGTGGTGGCGATGGTCCACAGGCTGTCCCCGGGCATGACCGTGACGGACTGGGTGGCGGGCCCCGCGGTGTCCGCGGACACCGCGGCGGGCGACAGCAGCACACCCAGGAAGAAGGCGGCCGCCAGCGTGGCGGCCACGGCCGCGGCGATCACGGGGATCCCCCGCAGCACGAGGCGGCCGCGGCGGGTCAGACGGATGGTGGCCGGACGCGGCCGCGCCGTCGCGGGCGAGCCGGCGAACTGGGCGGTGGTGAGCGTCATGGTGTCCTCCTCCGGGGCGGATGCCCTCCAGGTGATCGAACATGTGTTCGAATCCGTTCGAATGCCTTTCTAGCACAGGTGTTCGAGACATGCCACGACGAGATCGAACATATCTTTGAAGGAGAGGCGGCTCTCCTCTAGGCTCGAGGCCATGCACGGACGCCCCGGAACGCCCCGGGACCGCCAAGACACAGGCAACCAGCGGGGGCGGACACGGTAAGCGTCCGGACGGCAGCCGGACGCCGGAACACGAGTCCGGCCACCATCACCCCGGGAGAACGGACGGCAGCCATGAGCACCACCGACGATCAGCCGGCGGCGCGCGCGCCGCTCACCGACCGCCAGCGGCGGATCGTGCAGACCATCCGGGACGCGATCGCCGACCACGGCTACCCGCCCTCCATGCGCGAGATCGGCGACGCCGCGGGCCTGGCCTCGCTCTCCTCCGTCACGCACCAGCTGGGCCGTCTCGAGCGGCACGGCTACATCCGGCGCGACCCCGGACGCCCGCGTGCCCTCGAGGTGCTGCTCGACGTGGACGGCACCCCGCTGGGCGAGGCCGCCTCCCCCGCCGCTGCGCCGTCGTCGCAGGTCTCCACGATCCCCGCGTGGCACACCGGCACGGACGAGGCGGACAGCGTGCCGGTCCCCTGGGTCGGCCGCATCGCGGCGGGCGGCCCCGTCCTGGCCGAGCAGCATGTCGAGGACGTCATGGCGATCCCGCGACGCCTCACGGGCGAGGGCGAGCTGTTCATGCTGCGTGTCACGGGTGACTCGATGGTGGACGCCGCGATCTGCGACGGCGACTGGGTGGTGGTGCGCCGGCAGGAGACGGCGGAGAACGGCGACATCGTCGCGGCCCTGCTCGACGACGAGGCCACCGTGAAGACCTTCCGCCGCCGCGACGGGCACACCTGGCTCCTCCCCCAGAACACGGCCTACGAGCCCATCCTCGGCGATCACGCCACCGTGATGGGGCGGGTCGTCACGGTCCTGCGTTCGCTCTGACCCGCTCCCTCCGACCGGGCCGGGCTGACGGCCCGAGGCCGAGCGAGCTCAATCGCCCGAGGCGAGCCGTGCCAGCACCCCACGGACGACGTCGCCGTCCGTGGTGCGCCAGAAGTCCGGCAGGGCGCTCGTGATGTAGCCGCCGTACCGCTCGGTGGCCAGGCGGGGGTCCAGCACGGCCACCACGCCGCGGTCCGTCACGGAGCGCACGAGGCGCCCGGCGCCCTGGGCCATGCGCACGGCCGCATGCGTGGCGGAGATCCGCATGAACCCGTTGCCGCCGTGCCGGGCGACGTCCCGGGTGCGGGCCTGGGAGAGCGGGTCGTCCGGCCGCGGGAACGGGATGCGGTCGATCACCACGAGCCGCAGCGAGTTCCCCGGCACGTCCACGCCCTGCCACAGGCTCATGGTCCCGAACAGGGACGTGTCCGGCTCCTCGGCGAACTGGCGCACGAGGGCGGAGAGGGTCGCGTCCCCCTGGCACAGGATCGTGGTCTTCGGCCCGAGCCGACGGCGCATCTCGGCGGCGGCGTCCTCGGCCGCCCGGCGCGAGGAGAACAGGCCGAGGGCCCCGCCCCGCGACGCCCTCAGGAGCGCCTCGAGCTCATCCAGGGACTCCGGCGAGGCCGTCCTGCCGGGCCGGGGCAGGTGCCGGGCCACGTAGAGCACCCCCTGACGCGGGTAGTCGAAGGGGCTGCCGACGTCGAGGGCCTCGAACTTCGGGGCGTCCGGACCGGCCAGGCCCACGTCGCCGGCCACCGAGTCGAACCGGCGCTCCCCCGAGCCCACGGTGAGCGTGGCGGAGGTGAGCACCGTCGTCGCCTTGCCGAACAGGCCCTCCCGCAGCTTGCCGGCCACCGAGAGCGGGGCCACGTAGAGCTGGGGCGGGTCGGTCTCGTCCCCCGGCTGCCAGCCCACGCCGGGCTCGAAGTGGCCGGGGCGGGTGGCCCACAGCACCTCGGGGAAGTCCGCCTCGGGCCGGGCCGCGAGCATGCGCTCCACCACCTCGAGGACCTCGAGGATCCGCGAGCGCGCCATCTGCCGTCCGCCGTCGGCGTCGGCCTCCTTGTCCTTGTCCTGGCCGAGGTCGGACAGGCACTGACGCGCGGCGGTGAGGACGCCGGTGAGGGCCTGCTCCTGCACCTCGTCCGGGCCCGCGGCGATCAGGCCGGACGGGGTGTCCGTGAACGCGCGGTCCAGGGCCGCCCCGGCCTCGATCAGGTCCTCCACGGCCACCGTGGTGTGGCGGCGCAGCGAGGTGGCCGCGCCGTGCACGATCGACCCGGACAGCTGCCCGGTGACCGCACCGGTCACCCGGTCCTGCAGCTCGTGGGCCTCGTCCACGACGACGGCCGAGTACGCCGGCAGCACCGCGAGCCCCTCGAAGGCGCTGATGGCGAGCATCGCGTGGTTGGTGACCACGACGTCCGCGTCCGCCGCGTCCGCGCGGGCACGCTCGGAGAAGCACTCCTCGGCCTGGGGGCAGCGGGACGCGCCGAGGCAGTCGACCGCGGTGACGGAGACCTGCCGCCACGCGCGGTCGGTGACGGGGACCTCGAGGTCGTCGCGGTCCCCGGTCTCGGTCTGGTCCGCCCACGCCCGCAGGTACATGACCTCCTTGCCCAACAGGGAGGAGGGCCCGGCGGCGCCGTCCGTGGCGGAGCCGATCACCCCGCCGTCGTCGGCGACCGTGAAGAGGGCCTCCTCGCCCTCATCCCCGGGGTAGCCGCCGTCCACCTTGTGGCGACAGAGGTAGTTGGAGCGGCCCTTGACCAGGGCGACGACGGGCTCGCGAGGCAGCTCGTCCGTGAGCGCCTCGACCAGCCGTGGGGCATCCCGCTTCATGATCTGGGCCTGCAGGGCGAGCGTGGCCGTGGCGACGACGACGGGGTCCTCCTGCGTCATCGCGTGCTGAAGCGCGGGGATCAGGTAGGCCAGGGACTTGCCGGTGCCGGTGCCGGCCTGCACGAGCAGGTGACGGCGCGACTCGAGGGCGCGCGCCACCTGCAGCACCATCTCCCGCTGGCCCGCGCGGTGCTGGCCACCGGTGGCCTGCACCGCGGCATCCAGCAGGCGCAGCGCCTCGCGCTCGTGCTCCGTGCGCGGCTGCGCGCCGTCCGCCCCGGCTTCCTTCGCCCCGCCGCTCACGACGCGTCCGCCTCCACGACGAACTCGGCGAAGTCCGGCGCGATGTCCTCACGGACCAGCACGGACAGGCGGGTGCCGCCCTCCTCGTAGCCCTCGGCCAGGATCTCCGCGTCCGCCGAGTGCAGGCGGGAGACCAGCTCACCCCGGGTGAACGGGACCAACAGTTCGAGCCGCACGTCCGGCCGCGGGATGGTGGCCGCGATGGCGCGCTCGAGCTCGTCGATGCCCTCGCCGGTGCGCGCGGAGACCACCACGGCGTGGGGCTCCTTGGACCGGATCCGGGCGATGACGGCCGGGTCCGCCGCGTCCGCCTTGTTCAGCACGATGATCTCGGGGATCCGGTGCGCGTCCACCTCCGCGAACACGGAGCGCACCGCGGCGATCTGGCCCTCCGGATCCGGGTGCGAGCCGTCCACGACGTGCAGGATGACGTCCGCGTCCGCGACCTCCTCGAGGGTGGAGCGGAACGCCTCGACCAGCTGCGTGGGCAGGTTCCGCACGAAGCCGACCGTGTCCGAGAGGGTGTAGCCGATGCCGTCCGGCGTCATGGCCTTGCGCACGGTGGGGTCCAGCGTGGCGAACAGGGCGTTCTCCACGAGCACCCCGGCGTGGGTGAGGCGGTTGAGCAGGGACGACTTCCCGGCGTTGGTGTACCCGGCGATCGCCACGGACGGCACCCGGTTGCGACGACGGTTGGCGCGCTTGGCCTCGCGTGCCGGCTTCATCCCGGCGATGTCCCGACGCAGCTTCGCCATGCGGGTGCGGATGCGGCGGCGGTCCAGCTCGATCTTGGTCTCGCCGGGGCCACGGGAGCCGATGCCCTCGCCGGCGGCGGCACGGCCGCCGGCCTGCCGGGACATGGACTCGCCCCAGCCGCGCAGGCGCGGCAGCAGGTACTCGAGCTGCGCGAGCTCGACCTGGGCGCGGCCCTCACGCGAACTCGCGTGCTGGGCGAAGATGTCCAGGATCAGCGCGGTCCGGTCGATCACCTTCACCCGCACCACATCCTCCAGCGCGCGACGCTGGGACGGGGCGAGCTCGGAGTCCACCACCACGGTGTCCGCACCGGAGAGCGCCACGATCTCGGCGAGCTCCTGCGCCTTGCCCTTGCCGAGGAACGTGGCCGGGTCCGGGGTGGCGCGGCGCTGGATGACGCCGTCGAGCACCTCCGAGCCCGCGGTCTCGGCGAGCGCGGCCAGCTCCCGCAGGGAGTTCTCCGCGTCCTCCGCGGACCCCTCGGTCCAGACGCCCGCCAGCACCACGCGCTCCAGGCGCAGCTGGCGGTACTCGACCTCGGTCATGTCCTCGAGCTCGGTGGACAGGCCCTGCACGCGCTTGAGGGAGTGGCGCGCGGCGAGCTCGTCCTGGTCACCGTCGGCGTCCGTGTGGCCGTCCTCGCCCTCGTCCAGGGCGAGTGCGCGGCCCGCGAGCGCGCCGGAGCGGTCCGGGGCGCCGGCGTCGGGGGCGTCCCGGTGCTCGGCGGCGGCGCCGTCCGCGGAGCCGTGCCCGGTCGCCTCGCGCTCGGAGGCGCGGCGAGCGTCATCGGCGGCCAGGATGCGGTCGATCACGGCCTGGATCTCGTCCTCGGAGCCGTGGGCTCCCTGGGGGCCGGGGGTGTGCTGGTTCTTCTCAGTCATGGTCTCCTCTGGGCCGCCGCGGTCGGATGGCCCGATGGTCTCAGGGTAAAGGGGTGCGCGGACGCGTTAGGCGGCTGTCCGCAGGGGGCGGACGTGGCGGGTGACGCGCACGGCCGTGTGGGCAGGGGTCGGCGCCGCGCTGCGACGATCTCGCGGCGGCTCCGTTCGCGGGAGGAAGGTGAGCACGCGGCACCGCAGCCACGAGGTCTCATCGGCGGGCGTGCAGGGACGGACCACATCGTCCATGGTGGGATCTCCATCAGGTGCCAGGGCGCGCTCGACGGCCTCATCCGAGGCGGGCGCGCGAGGGGGCGGGGGCGGGCAGTGACGCGGGGGCGTCAGCGCAGGAAGATCCACATGGGCGTCGAGTGTACCGGGCGGCGCGCGTGCGCGACAGGGGCCCCGGCGCCCGGTCCGCTGACGACGCGCACGTATCCTGCGGGCATGACCGTGTCCCCCTCCCCTGCCCCGCCGCAGCCCGGCCGGACGGGCCGGGCGACCGTCGTCGTGATCGGCGCGGGCCAGGCGGGGCTGTCCGCCGCGTACCACCTGCGCCGCCGCGGCGTCGTGGGGCTGACTCCGAACGACGACGGCGCCGCCGGCGTCCCCGAGGACGCCCCCGGCACGTTCGTGGTGCTCGACGCGGAGACCGCCCCGGGCGGTGCGTGGCAGCACCGCTGGGACTCGCTCACGATGGCCACCGTCAACCACATCCACGAGCTGCCCGGCGACCCGGTGCCGCCGGCCGACCCGGCCGCGCGCGCCAACGCCCTGCTGCCGGCCTACTTCGCGGACTACGAGGCACGGTTCGCCCTGCCGATCCGGCGGTCCGTGCGCGTGAGGCGCGTCGAGCGGATCGGCGAGCCGGGACGTGCGCGCGGGCTCCTCGTCCGCACGGACGGGGCGCCGGGCACGTGGCGGGCGGACTTCGTGGTCAACGCGACCGGCACCTGGACGTCCCCACGGTGGCCCTCGGTGCCCGGGATGCGCTCGTTCCGCGGCCGGCAGCTGCACACCCATGACTACGTGTCCAAGGACGAGTTCGCCGGGCAGCGGGTGGTGATCGTGGGCATGGGCGTCTCGGCGACGCAGCTGCTGGCCGAGATCTCCACGGTCGCGGACACCCTGTGGGTGACCCGCCGCGAGCCGCAGTGGCAGGACTCGGCCGCGCCCGGCGCCCTGGCCGAGTCGGTGCGCGGGGTGGACGAACGGACCCGTGCGGGCCTGCCGCCGGGCTCCGTGGTCGGGGCGACCGGGATGCACCGCTCACCCTGGGTGCGCGAGGCGGAGACACGAGGCGTGCTGGTGCGCCACCCCATGTTCACGGCCGTCGAGCCGGACGGGGTGCGGATGCCCGACGGCTCGTTCGAACCGGCGGACGTGATCCTCTGGGCCACCGGCTTCCGGCCGGCGATCCGGCACCTCGCTCCCCTGCGGCTGCGCACGCCCGCCGGCGGCATCCGCGTGGCGGGCGGGCGCGCCCTGGACGAGCCGCGCCTGTTCCTCCTCGGCTACGGCCCCTCCCAGTCCACAGTCGGGGCCAACCGCGCCGGGCGCGACGCAGCGCGCGCGATCCTCTCGGACCTGGCCGGGCCGGCGTCGGGCTGAAGGCCGCCACGACCCGCTGACTACGATGGTCGCCGTGAGCTCCGCATCCCATTACTTCGACGTCGACCCCTCCGCGCCCGAGCGACGCCGCACCGTGCGGACGCGCCTGGCCGGCCGCGACGTCGAGGTCCAGACGGCCAACGGGATCTTCTCCCCGGACGGTCTGGACAAGGGCACCGCGGCCCTGTTCTCGGCCGTGCCCGCGCCGCCGGCGAGGGGCCGGTTCCTCGACGTCGGCGCGGGCTGGGGGCCGGTCGCCCTCACGCTGGCGCTGCGGTCGCCCGAGGCGGAGGTGACCGCCGTCGAGGTCAACGACCGCTCCCTGCAGCTGACCCGCGACAACGCCGCGGCGCTGGGTCTCGACAATCTCGTGGCACTGCGGCCGGAGGACGTCCCCGAGGGCGCGGAGTTCGACCTCATCTGGTCCAACCCGCCCATCCGGATCGGCAAGCCGGCGCTGCACGCCCTGCTGGAGCGGTGGCTGCCGCGCCTGGCCCCCGGCGGCGAGGCCTGGCTGGTGGTGCAGAAGAACCTCGGCGCGGACTCGCTGCTGCCGTGGATCGGCCGGATGCTCGAGGAGCGCGCGCCCGGCCGGTTCACCGCGGAGCGGGCGGACAGCGTCAAGGGCTTCCGGATCCTGCGGGTGGCGCGGGCGCGCTGAGACGCCGTTCCCCGAACGACAGCGGTTCGTGGCCCGCCGTTTCCCGAACGACAGCGGTCAGGCGGTGAGTTCGCCGTCGAAGACCAGCTCGGCCGGGCCCGAGAGGACCACGTGCTCGGCCCCCTCCGGGCCCGGCACGACATCCACGGCCAGCACGCCGCCGGGCACCTCGACGAGCCACGAGTCCGAGCCCTGGTCGCCCGACCACGCGCGCATCGCCACGGCCGCCGCGCACGCGCCCGTCCCGCAGGACTGGGTCTCGCCCACCCCGCGCTCGTGCACGCGCATCCGCACGCGGCCGACGCCCTCGCGCACGAGCGGCTCGTGCGCGGCCACGAACTCGACGTTCGTGCCGTGCGGCGGGGCGGGGTCCACCTCGGGGGCGCGGCCCAGGTCCAGGCCCTGCAGGTCGGCGAAGGAGGCCAGCGGGACCACGGTGTGGGGGTTGCCCATCGAGATGCTCAGCGCCGGACGCGGATCGGTGAGGCCGTGGGCACGGACCATCGAGTCCGACGCCGCCTCCTCCGCGAGCTCGGGGTCGAGGTAGGACCAGGGGCCCATGTCGATCGCGTAGCCGTGCTCGAGCCGGGTCACGGCCTTCACGCCGGCGCGCGTGCCGATGGTGATCGCCCGGCCGGGGGCCAGGTCCACGAGACCCTTCTCGACCAGGAAGTGCACGAAGACGCGCACCCCGTTGCCGCACATCTCGGCGATCGAGCCGTCGCCGTTGCGGTAGTCCATGAACCACTCGGCCTCGGGGTGCTCGGCGAGCAGCGCCTCACCCTCCGGCAGGCGTGCCGAGCGCACGGCGCGGATGACGCCGTCGGCGCCGATCCCCCGGTGCCGGTCGGCCAGCCGTGCGACGCGCTGGGCGTCGAGCTGCGTGTTGCCGTCCGGGTCGGCGATCAGCACGAAGTCGTTGCCCGTGCCATGGCCCTTCGTGAACGGCACGCGCGGCGCGCTCGCGTGGAGGGGGTCCTGGGCGGCGGGCGCCGCGGGCTGCTCGGTCATGAGCCCAGTCTAGGTGGCGTCCCCGGCGACGACGGCGAGCGCCTCCGCCACGATGTCCTCGCCCTGCGCGTCGAGCCAGACGACGCGCGGGTCGGCCCGGAACCAGGTCTCCTGGCGTCGGGCGAACCGGCGCGTGGCCACGACGGTCTGCTCGGCCGCCTCCGCCTCGGTGAGCTCGCCGTCGAGGACGGCGAGCATCTGGGCGTAGCCGATGGCGCGGGACGCGGTCGGTCCCTGCCGCAGCCCCTCCGGCCCGGGGACGTCGAGGCGGCGGACCTCGTCCAGCAGGCCCTCGGCCAGCATGCGCTCCACCCGGGCCGCGATCCGCCGGTGCAGCTCGGCCCGGTCCAGGCGCAGGCCGAGCTGCACCACGGGGGCGACCTCCGGGGCGTACGTGCGCTCCGGCATGAACGCGGAGAACGGGCGGCCCGTCAGCCGGCACACCTCCAGCGCGCGCACGATGCGGCGGGCGTCCTGCAGCCGCTCCGCCGAGACCGGGTCCAGGGCGGCCAGCTCGGCCCTCAGCCCGGCCAGGCCCTCCCGCTGCGCGCGCGCCTCCAGCTCGGCCCGCAGCGCCGGGTCCGTGGGCGGGAACTCGAGCACGTCCAGCGCCGCCCGCACGTACAGCCCGGAGCCACCCACGAGGATCGGGGTCCGACCCCGCGCGCGGATCTGGTCGAACAGGTCGCGGGCCGCGGACTGGAAGGCCGCCACCGAGGCCTCCTGGCCGACGTCGAGCACGTCCAGCTGATGGTGCGGGACGCCCTCGCGTTCAGCCTGGGTGACCTTCGCCGTGCCCACGTCCATCCCCCGGTAGAACTGCAGGGCGTCCCCGTTGACCACCTCGCCGTCCAGCGCGTGCGCCAGGGCGACGGCGAGGGCGGACTTGCCCGTCGCCGTCGCCCCGACGACGGCGACGACGGGCGGCCGGGCCGCGGCGGCGGACATCAGGACCGCGGGCGCAGGGTCGGCATGCCGAGGCTCGTGGCCCCGGAGCCGCCCGCCGTGCCGGGGGCGGGCGCGCCGCACGACTCGGCCTGGGCGCGGTCCCACGCGTCGCCGGCCCGGGAGCGGCGCAGGACGTAGTCCTGTGCGGTCGGGTCGGCGACGGCGAAGAACGGGTGGGCCTCGGTGACCGTCACGGTGACGAAGTCGCCGGGGCGGGGGGTCTCGGCGCCGGCGGGCACGGAGAAGTGCACGAGCCGGTTGTCGGGTGCGCGCCCGGACAGGCGGCCGCGCTCCGCGGCCTTGGAGCCGGAGTCGGCGGTGACGAGCAGCTCCTGGCGGGTGCCGACGAGCGTGGCCATCTCCTCGGCCGAGATCCGGTCCTGCAGGGCCACGAGGCGCTCGAAGCGCTCCTGGACGACGGCCTTGGGCACCTGGTGGTCCATCTCCCCGGCCGGGGTCCCAGGGCGGATGGAGTACTGGAAGGTGAACGCGGAGGAGAAGCGGGAGGCCTCGACCACGCGCATCGTCTCGGCGAAGTCCTCCTCGGTCTCCCCGGGGAAGCCGACGATGATGTCCGTGGTGATGGCGGCGTGCGGGATGCGCTCGCGCACCTTCTCCAGGATCCGCAGGAACTTCGCGGACCGGTAGGAGCGGCGCATGTCCTTGAGCACCTTGTCCGAGCCCGACTGCAGGGGCATGTGCAGCTGCGGCATGACGTTGGGGGTCTCGGCCATCGCGTCGATGACGTCGTCCGTGAACGCGGCCGGGTGGGGGCTGGTGAAGCGGACGCGTTCGAGGCCCTCGATCTCCCCGCACGCGCGCAGCAGCTTGGCGAACGCGCCGCGGTCGCCGAACTCGACGCCGTAGGTGTTCACGTTCTGGCCCAGCAGCGTGACCTCGACGGCGCCGGCGTCGACGAGCGCCTGCACCTCGGCGAGGATCTCCCCGGGGCGGCGGTCCTTCTCCTTGCCGCGCAGCGACGGGACGATGCAGAACGTGCACGTGTTGTTGCAGCCCACGGAGATGGACACCCAGCCGGAGTGGGTGGAGTCGCGCTTGGTGGGCAGGGTGGAGGGGAACACCTCGAGCGACTCGAGGATCTCGATCTCGGCCTCGGCGTTGTGGCGGGAGCGCTCCAGCAGCACGGGCAGGGAGCCGATGTTGTGGGTGCCGAAGACGACGTCCACCCACGGGGCCCTGCGCTGGATGGCGGCCTGGTCCTTCTGGGCGAGGCACCCGCCGACGGCGATCTGCATGCCCGGGTGCGCGTCCTTCACCGCACGCAGGTTGCCGAGGTTGCCGTACAGGCGGTTGTCCGCGTTCTCGCGGACCGCGCACGTGTTGAAGACCACGAGGTCGGCCTGGGCGTCCTCGGCGACCGGGGCGTAGCCGGTGGACTCGAGCAGGCCGGAGATGCGCTCGGAGTCGTGCACGTTCATCTGGCAGCCGAAGGTACGGACCTCATAGGTCAGACCCTCGTGCGGGCGCGCGGCGGCGCCGTCCTGCGCGAGCGGGGTGGTGCGGGGGGTGGGGTCCGTCAGAGTCACCGCACCATTCTAGGAACTCCGGGCGCGGCCCGGATCCGCTCACTCCTCGTGCTCGGCGAGGACCTCCTTCACGACGGCGAACGCGAGGCCGCCGCCGTAGCCCTTGCGTCCCAGCATGCCGACGAGGCGGCGGGTCACCTTGTTCCGCTCGGCCCGGGCCTCCGGCGAGGCACCGCCGGGGACGGTGCGGCCCCGCAGCCGTCGGCGCACGAGGTCGAGGGCGGCGGTCCGTTCGTCCTCGCCGTCGATGGCCTCGAGCGCCTCGGCGGCGATCTCCCGGTCCACGCCCTTCTGCTGGAGCTCGTGCCCGAGGGCACGGCGCGCCAGGCCCTTGCTTCGGTGACGGCTGCGGACCCAGACCTCGGCGAAGGCGGCGTCATCCACGAGGCGCACCTCCTCGAAGCGGTCGAGGACGCGCTCGATCAGCTCGGGCTCGGCCTGGCGCTCGGCGAGCTTGCGTTCGAGCTGGCCGCGGGAGCGGGGGCCCAGGGCGAGCTGGCGCAGGACGACCTCGCGTGCGGCCTCCTCGCGCTCACGCGGTGCGGTGGGCAGGGGCGCCGGGCCGGGGCGACGTCGGGGGCGGTCGGTCTCGACGGCGGGGCGGGGATCCACGGCCGGGCGTCCCTCGTCGCGAGGACGGCCACGCCGCGGGGGCGTGGTGGCCCGCTTCCGGCCCCGGCGCTCGATGTCCGCCCGGGTGTCCTCGCGCCCGGACCAGGGCAGCGCACGGGGCCCGGCGCCGGGCGCGGGACTGGGCAGATCGCTCGCGCGAGTCAGCAGGGCCCCGAGATCCGGTGCTGCGCCGGGGGCGGGATCCGAGCCGTCCCCCGCGGGGGTTCCGGCGTCGCGCGCGGGCACGGCGTCCCGCGCGGCGTCCGCGTCGGACGACGTCGGCTCCGGTGCGCCGGCCAGGTCGAGCCACATCCGGCCCACGTCCGAGTCCCGGGCGTCGTCGAACGCGGACGCACCGGAGGCGGAGCCGCTCCGGCCGGTCGTCTCCGACCGGTGGGCGGCCCCGCCTCCGACGTTCCTGCGCGATCGGGTCATCCGACGGCGGTGTCCCCCGGAACCGCGGTCAGGGCCGGGGCCTCGTCGTCCTCGGCCTCCGGGGCCACGCCGATGCCGAGCTTCGTGAGGATGCGCTCCTCGATCTCGTTGGCGAGGTCCGGGTTGTCCTTGAGGAAGCGACGGGCGTTCTCCTTGCCCTGCCCGAGCTGGTCCCCGTCATAGGTGAACCACGCGCCGGACTTCTTGACGATGCCCTCCTCGACACCCATGTCGATCAGGCCGCCCTCGCGGGAGATGCCGACCCCGTAGAGGATGTCGAACTCGGCCTGCTTGAAGGGCGGGGCCATCTTGTTCTTGACGATCTTCACGCGGGTGCGGTTGCCGACGGGGTTGCCGGCCTCCTTGAGGGTCTCGATGCGGCGGACGTCGATGCGCACGGACGCATAGAACTTGAGCGCCTTGCCGCCCGTGGTGGTCTCCGGGGAGCCGAAGAACACGCCGATCTTCTCGCGCAGCTGGTTGATGAAGATGGCCGTGGTCTTGGTCTGGTGCAGGCGGCCGGTCACCTTGCGCAGCGCCTGGGACATGAGGCGGGCCTGCAGGCCGACGTGGGAGTCGCCCATCTCGCCCTCGATCTCGGCGCGCGGGGTCAGCGCGGCCACGGAGTCGATGACGACGATGTCCAGGGTGCCCGAGGAGACGAGCATGTCCATGATCTCCAGGGCCTGCTCGCCGGTGTCCGGCTGGCTGACCAGCAGGGCGTCCGTGTCCACCCCGAGCTGGCGGGCGTAGACCGGGTCCAGGGCGTGCTCCGCGTCGATGAAGGCCGCGATGCCGCCGTTGCGCTGCGCGTTGGCCACCGCGTGCAGGGCCAGGGTGGTCTTGCCCGAGGACTCCGGGCCGTAGATCTCCACCACGCGGCCGCGCGGCAGGCCGCCGATGCCCAGGGCCACGTCCATGGCCACCGAGCCCGTGGGGATGACCTCGACGGGTGCCTGGGTCTGGTCCCCCAGCCGCATGACGGAACCCTTGCCGAACTGCTTGTCGATCTGGGCGAGAGCGGCCTCGAGGGCCTTCTCGCGATCCGTCACCTTGCTCATCCTTCACCCCTAGCTCTGGTGGTGCTGCCGCGGACGCTGGAGCGCCCGCCTCAGTCATGTCCGTGAATCTACGGGGGGGCGGCGGACACGATAAGCGTGGCCGGCCCCGCCTGTGCACGAGATCACCCCGTCGCACTGCTGTGCAGGACTCTACCGCATTCTTCGAACACGTGTTCGAACAGGGGCAGTGCCCCGCCAGCGCGTCGCGGCGTCAGCGTTTCGGCGGCACGTCCCGACCGAGACGCCGCTCCTGCGGGATCTCATGCAGGTCGCAGACCGCCAGCCAGACCCGCCGCGGGTCCACGCCGGCGGCGAGCGCCGCCGTCGCGGTGGTGTCCAGGCCGGGCAGGTGCAGGGAGTCGGCCACGAGGCCGGCCCGGGCGGGGCCGAACTCCTCGTCCATCAGCCGGCGGAACTCGCTCTCGCGCACGGGCGGTCCTCTCTGTGGTCGGTCGCGGGGTCAGGGACGGGGACGCAGACGGCGCGGGCGCCCCGAGACGGGGCGCCCGCGCCGTGGGTGTGGCGGGGTCAGCGGCCGGCCAGCGAGCCCAGGCTGGGGTCCGTGAGGTCGTCCGGCAGGGTGTCCGGGACGACCATGCCCTCCTGCTCCACGAGCCGGTCCGAGACCTCCCGCAGCAGGTAGGACAGCGGGATGTCCAGCGCCTGGCAGATCGAGGCCAGCAGCTCGGAGGAGGCCTCCTTCTGGCCGCGCTCCACCTCCGACAGGTAGCCGAGCGAGACACGGGCGTCGTGCGAGACCTCGCGCAGGGTGCGGCCCTGGAGCTGCCGGACGTCGCGCAGGACGTCGCCGATCTCGTGGCGGAGGAGGGGCATGCTGCGCTCCTTGATGTCGGGGGCGGCCGCGCGGGGACGGGGCTGGTCATCGACCCAGCGCGTGATTCCGTGGGAATGGACGGGATGTCGCATCATGTCTATCGCCTGCTCCTGGACTTTTCCTGAAGGGCGCCGGGCCGCGGGCCTGATCCCGCGGGGCACTCTTCTTGACTCGTTACATTCAACGTCGGGCGGGGTCGCGTTCATTCCCGACACATGGTCTCCTCCGCCGTCAGGCCCTCGGCGGCCCCGTCGCCCTCGTGCCGCTCCGAGCGCCGATGCCGTTCCCGCAGGGAGTACGTGGCGTTCCGGATGCGGTCGGAGTCGTCCAGGCTCGAGCCGACGGCCCCGGCCATCGTGCCCATCGACGCCGCGAGCCACACGAGCCGCACGTAGTCGCCCACGCCGCCGGGCTGGTCGAGCTCCTCCTCCAGATACTCCACGGGGATGATCATGAGCGCGACCAGCAGCAGCGTGACGAAGAGCAGGACGTAGACCACGGTGCAGGCCAGACCGACGGTGAGCACGGTGGAGAGGTTGTCCAGCCGCGAGCTGTGCCGGTGGGTCGCACCGTGCGTCCACAGGCCGTTCGTGGTGACCAGCCACGCCACCAGCAGCACCACGGACAGCACGCTGACCGCCGCGAGCCGCACCGGGGACATCACGCTGGAGAGCACCCAGATGGAGCCGAAGAACACGCCGTAGGCACCGGCCGCACTGGCCGAGGCGATCGTGAACGTCATATCCCGCGGCATGAGCAGCGGCCGGTTGGCCATCACCATCCCGGCCAGCAGACGCAGCGTGCCCGCCCAGCCCTTCACGTACACCGTGGACGTGCGCCGGGACCCGCCGCCCATCCCGGTGGTCGTGGTCACGTCCGCGTCGACGTCGACCAGCGGGGCGATGCCCCGCAGCGCGTCAGTGTCGGGCTCGGGGGGCTCGTCCGCCGGGGACGGGCCGCCGTCCTCCTCCACCTCGCCGGACTCGTCGGAGGACTGCACGTCCAGCTCCCCGTCCGGCGGGTCCACGTGGGGGGCGGTGTCGATGTGCTCGACGATCCGCAGCACCGTCTCCCGCAGCCGGCGGGCCGGGGTGATGACCCCCAGCGCCGGTACGCACACGACGCCGACCCGCAGCTGCGGCACGACGTCCGCCACCACGCCGCGCCGGTGGTCGAACCGGGGCAGGTCGACGACGGCGACCACCGTGTCCCATCCCCGCCCGTCCGCGAGGGAGCGGACCGGCTCCTCCAAGACCATGCCCCCGGTCGCACCGACCGGCAGCGACTCCTGCCGGGTCTCGACCCGCCAGCCGCCGGGCTGCGGCAGGCGTTCGTCGAGCCGGTCCTCGACGTCCCCGGCGATGCGGCGCACGAGGGCCCACGGGGTGCCCGGGTCGGCCACGAGGCCGATGACGCGGGGGCCCGGGGCGTCGTCGCCGTCCTGCGGCGCATGCTCGGGCGGGGTGGGAGGCGATGCGGTCTCCATCGCGCCGAACCTACGCGGCGGGGCGGGCCGGCACCAGGGACGGGGCGCCGAGGCGGGTCGGTCGGCGCCCCCATGCAGCCTCAGTGGCCGCAGCCGGCGAGCAGGCGCGTCAGGGCCTGCAGCGCCGCGGCGACGGTGGCCTCCCGGATCGCGGCCCGGTCGCCGTCGAGCCGGAGGAGGATCGCGGTGGCCGCGCCGTCGCGCTCGCCGCCGAGCACGTCCAGCGCGCTCGCGTCCGCGTCGGGCACGGCCAGGCCGAGCCACACGGTGCCCACCGGCTGCCCCTGGTGCGGCTCGGGCCCGGCCACGCCCGTGGTGGCCACGCCGACGTCGGCGCCCAGGGCCGCCCGGGCGCCGAGGGCCATCCGCCGGGCCACGTCCGCATCCACCGCCCCGACCCGCGCGAGCAGGTCCTCCGGCACACCCAGCAGGCCGGTCTTCACGGCGTTCTGGTAGGCCACCACGCCGCCGTGCAGCACGGCCGACGCCCCGGGGACGTCGGCCAGGCGCGCGGCCAGCAGGCCGGCGGTGAGGGACTCCCCCGTCGCCACCGTGAGGCCCGCGTCCGCGAGCGCGTGCACCACGTCCCGGGCCGCCGCCGTGGTCATCGCCTCAGGCCCCCCGCTGGGCGGCGAGGGCGTCCCGCCGCAGGATCCACGCGTCCTTGACGTACTCCAGACCGGTCAGCACCGTCAGCACGGTGGCGGCCCCGATGACCACCCAGCCGGCCCACGGCCACCAGCCGCCCACGAGCGGAGCCAGGGGCAGGAGCAGCAGGCCGATGCCCACGGTCTGCAGCACGGTCTTGAGCTTGCCGCCGCGGCCGGCCGGCATCACGCCGTAGCGGATCACCACGAAGCGCATCAGGGTGATGCCCCATTCACGCACCAGGATCACGATGGTCACCCACCACCACAGCTCGCCCAGCAGGGAGAACAGCACGAGGGCCGTGCCCGTGAGCAGCTTGTCCGCGATGGGGTCCGCGATCTTGCCGAAGTCGGTGATCAACCCGCGGGCGCGGGCGATGTCCCCGTCGAGCTTGTCGGTGTACATGGCCGCCGCGAACAGCGCCAGCGCGACCCAGCGGGCGACGAGCGAGTCGCCGCCCCACGGCCCGCCGGCCCACAGCGCCCAGGCGAAGAAGGGCACCATCAGGATGCGCACCGAGGTCAGGATGTTCGGCAGGTTCCAGGCGGACACGTGCTGCGCCCCGCCCGCCGTGCTCATCTGCCCGTCAGCTGCCACGCGTCCTCCGATCCCTCGTCGTCGTCCTCATCGTTCCAGTCCACGGCGGCCGGGCGCGAGTCCAGATCCTCCTGCACCAGGTCGCGCGGACCGGACGACGCCGAGGCGTCGCCGTCGCCGGAGGTGGCCGAGGGCGGGGTGTCTCCGGAGATGGTGGCGAGCACGTCCGCGAGGTCGTCGGGCTTGACCAGCACGTCGCGGGCCTTGGAGCCCTCGGAGGGGCCCACGACGCCGCGGGACTCCATGAGGTCCATGAGGCGGCCGGCCTTCGCGAAGCCCACCCGCAGCTTGCGCTGCAGCATGGACGTGGAGCCGAACTGCGTGGTGACCACGAGTTCGACGGCCTGCAGGAGCAGGTCCAGATCGTCGCCGATGTCCTCGTCGATGACCTTCTCGGTCTTCTCGGGGATCACGTCCTCGCGGTACTGGACCTGCATCTGCGACTTCACGTGCTCCACGACGGCGTGGATCTCGGACTCGTTGACCCACGCACCCTGCACGCGCATGGGCTTGGACTTGCCCATCGGCAGGAACAGGGCGTCGCCCTGGCCGAGCAGCTTCTCCGCGCCGGGCTGGTCCAGGACCACGCGCGAGTCCGTGACCGACGACGTCGCGAACGCCATGCGCGAGGGCACGTTGGCCTTGATCAGGCCCGTGACCACGTCCACGGACGGCCGCTGCGTGGCGAGCACGAGGTGGATGCCGGCCGCACGGGCCAGCTGGGTGATGCGCACGATCGCGTCCTCGACGTCGCGCGGGGCGACCATCATCAGGTCCGCGAGCTCATCCACGATGACCAGCAGGTACGGGTACGGGCGCAGCACGCGCTTGGAGTCCGGCGGCAGCTTCACCTGGCCGGCCCGGACGGCCTTGTTGAAGTCGTCCACGTGCTTGTAGCCGAACGCCGCGAGGTCGTCGTAGCGGGTGTCCATCTCCTTGACGACCCACTGCAGCGCCTCGGCCGCCTTCTTCGGGCTCGTGATGATCGGGGTGACCAGGTGGGGCACGCCCTCGTACGCGGTGAGCTCGACGCGCTTGGGGTCCACCATCACCATGCGCACCTCGTCCGGGGTGGAGCGCATGAGGATCGAGGTGATCATCGAATTCACGAACGAGGACTTGCCGGCGCCGGTGGCGCCCGCCACGAGCATGTGGGGCATCTTCGCGAGGTTGGCCACCACGTAGCCGCCCTCCACGTCCTTGCCGACGCCCATCACCATCGGGTGGTCGGTGCGCTGGGCGGCCTGCGAGCGCAGGACGTCGCCGAGGGCCACGACCTCCTTGTCCGTGTTGGGGATCTCGATGCCGATCGCGCGCTTGCCCGGGATGGGGCTGAGGATCCGCACGTCCGAGGAGGCCACCGCGTACGCGATGTTCTTCTCCAGCGCCGTCACCTTCTCCACCTTGGTGCCGGGGGCGACCTCGACCTCGTAGCGGGTCACCGTCGGCCCGCGGGAGAACCCGGTGACCTGGGCGTCCACCTTGAACTCGGTGAACGTGGTGGTCAGCGCGGCGACGACCCGGTCGTTGGCCTCGGAGCGCTCCTTCGGCTGGGGCCCGGCCGGGAGCAGGGCCGACTGCGGCAGCGTGTACGACACGTCCCCGCCCAGCTCGGACTGGGTGCCGCGGGCCGGCTCGGCGGTCACCGGCGGCACCGGCGCGGGGGTGCTGGCGGGCACGGCGGAGGACGACGACGGCGCGGCGGTCCCGGAGCCCTGACCTGGGGCGTCGTCCAGGGCGAACGGGGTGTCCTCCCCCGCGTCCTCCTCCAGGGCTGTGGCGGCCGGGGCGGCGGCCTCGCGCTGGGCGCGGGCGTGTTCGCGCACCTGCTCGAGGGCACGGTCCGCGGCCGTGGGCCGGCGCACTCCGGCGGGCGGCTGCGGCTCGGCGTCCGCGTCCTCGGGCGCGTCGTCCTCGTCCACCCACGGGTCGAAGTCGTCCGAGGCGTCCTGGTCCGCGTCCCGCGGGTCACGCGCGTCTGCGGCGGCCTGCTCGGCGTCGAACACGCCCTGCTCTCCGCGAGCGGCCCGCCGCGGGGCGGGTCGGGGCAGGACCTGGGTGGTCTCGGCCTCGGGGGCGGCGTGGGAGCCGGCCTCGGCCTCGTGGATCACCGGGGAGTCGTAGGCGGTGCCGGCGGAGTGCTCCGAGGCGGCGTCGGCGGCCTGATCCTCGCGTGCCCGGCGCCCGCCGAACAGGCGCGCGAACAGGCCCGGCCGGGAGGCCCCGGCGGCGTGGGAGCCGGCTGCCGGTCCGTCCAGGTAGGACTGGTCGTGGTCCGGGTGGGTGCGCCCGGTCTCCGCGTCCACGGAGAGCGGGGTGGCGAGGTCCTCGGCCTCGCGGCGCACCTCACGGGCCCGGCGCCGCTCGTCGCGGCGGGCGGCCCGCTGCTCGGAGGCGCCCTCGGGGTCCTGGCCCGTGAGCCAGTCGTAGCCTCCCGCGAGCCGCTGCGGGATCGCACCGACGGGCGTCGCGGTGAGCACGAGCACCGAGAAGAAGGCCAGCAGGATCATGAGGACCCAGACGGGCACGGGGGTCAGCAGGGAGGCCAGCGGCGCCGTCGCCAGGTAGCCGACCATGCCCCCGGCACCGAGCATGTCCTCGAAGGCCTCGGCGGCCGAGGGCACACCGCCCACGAGGTGGGCGATGCCGGAGCCGGCGACGGTCGCCATGAGCAGGCCGATGATGATGCGCCCGTTGGCGCGATGGTCCGTGGCGTGGCGGAAGCAGCGCACAGCCACGACGAGCAGGGCGATCGGCACCAGGAGGGCGAACCACCCGACGGTGCCGCCCACCACCCCGTGCACCACGCGGCCGACGGCGGTGCCGCGCAGGCCCCACCACTCCACGGCCGCGATCAGCGCGGCGAGCAGCAGCAGGAGCAGGCCGGTGCCGTCACGGCGTTCCTCGCGGTCGATGCGCACGTCCGGGCCGAGCTTGCGGAAGCCGGCGCCGACCGGCGTGGCCAGCCCCATCCACAGGGTGTGCAGGGCGCGCAGGGGCGCGGCGGGCCGGTCGGTCTCGGGGACGGTCGCGGTCGACCCCTTCCGTCCGGAGCCTCGGCGTCCGGCGGAGCCGGAGCGGGACGTGGCGGAGGAGGAGGACGAACGCGTGGGGGAAGTACGGGTCGCCATGCCCACCAAACTACCGCGAACCGCGGACACGGCAGGCATGGCGACCCGGAGGGGTCAGGCCTCCAGGACCACCGGGATGATCATCGGGCGGCGGCGCAGCTTGCGGTTGACCCACGTGCCGACGGTCCGGCGGACCACCTGCTGGAGCTGGTGGGCGGTGTGGTCCTTGCTGGACTGCACGGCCTCCTCGAGCGCCCGGACGATCTTCGGCTTGATCTCCTCGAACACCTTCTCGTCCTCGGCGACGCCGCGGGCGTGGACGTCCGGGCCGGACACGATCGCGCCGGTCTGCCGGTTGACCACGGTGATGATCGAGAGGAAGCCCTCCTCGCCCAGGACACGGCGGTCCTTGAGGTCCGAGTCGGAGATCTCGCCCACGGAGGAGCCATCCACGTACACGTAGCCGCACTCCACCTCGCCGACGACCTTCACGAGGCCGTCGGTCATGTCCACCACGGTGCCGTTGCCGGCCAGGATGACGTTCTCGGCCGGCACGCCGGTCTTCTCCGCGATCCGGCCGTTGGCGATCAGGTGGCGGGTCTCGCCGTGCACCGGCATCACGAACTCGGGCTCGACGATGTTGTAGCAGTACAGCAGCTCGCCCTCGGAGGCGTGGCCGGAGACGTGCACCTTGGCCATGCCCTTGTGCACCACGGTCGCGCCGAGCTTCATGAGCCCGTTGATCACGCGGAACACGGAGTTCTCGTTGCCCGGGATCAGCGAGGAGGCCAGCACGACGAGGTCGCCCTCCTCCAGCTGCACCTGGTGGTCGCCGTTGGCCATCCGGGACAGGGCCGCCATCGGCTCGCCCTGGGAGCCGGTGACCATCAGCACGATCTCGTCGTCGCGGTACTTGTCCACCTTGCGGATGTCCACGAGGATCCCGTTCGGCACGTTGAGGTAGCCGAGCTTCGCCGCGATGGTCATGTTGCGGATCATGGAGCGCCCGCCGAAGGCCACCTTGCGACCGTGCTTGTGGGCGGCGTCGAGGACCTGCTGCACGCGGTGCACGTGGGAGGAGAACGAGGCCACCACGATGCGGCGCTTCGCCGTGGCGAAGTAGCGCTCGAGGGTGGGGCCGATCTCCGCCTCCGTGGTGGTGAACCCCGGAACCTCGGCGTTCGTGGAGTCGGTCATGAACAGGTCCACGCCCTCCTCGCCGAGACGGGCGAAGGCGCGCAGGTCGGTGATGCGGCCGTCGAGCGGCAGCTGGTCCATCTTGAAGTCGCCGGTGTGCAGGATGGTGCCGGCGTCCGTGTGGATGGCGATGGCGAGCGCGTCCGGGATCGAGTGGTTCACGGCCACGAACTCGCACTCGAACGGGCCGAACTCGACGATGTCGTCTTCCTTGACCACGCGGGTGCGCGGCTTGATCCGGTGCTCCTCGAGCTTGGCCTCGATCAGGGCCAGCGTCAGCTTGGAGCCGATCACGGGGATGTCGTCGCGCAGGCGCAGCAGGTACGGCACGGCGCCGATGTGGTCCTCGTGGCCGTGAGTCAGGACGATGCCGACGACGTCGTCCACGCGGTCCCGGATGTAGTCGAAGTCCGGCAGGATCAGGTCGACGCCGGGCTGGTGCTCCTCGGGGAAGAGGACGCCGCAGTCGACGATGAGGATCTTGCCGTCGATCTCGAAGGTGACCATGTTGCGGCCGACCTCCTCGAGGCCGCCCAGCTGGACGATGCGGCAGGTGCCCCGCTTGAGCTTGGGCGGGGTGGACAGGCGGGTGCCTGCGGTCATGGAACGGGTCCCTTCTAGAAGGTGATGCCGGCCTCCGCGAGGTCGGCTCGGATGACGGAGAGCTCGTCCGGCGTGGCCTGGACGAGGGGCAGCCGCACGGCTGCGGACGGGATGACGCCCTGGGCGGCGAGGACGGCCTTCGCGGCCACCGCGCCCTGGACGTGGGTCATGATGCCGCGCTGGACGGGGTCCAGCGCGAAGTGGTGATCACGGGCACCGGCCAGGTCGCCGGCGTGGACGGCGTCCACGAGCTGGCGGTACAGCTCGGGGGCCGCGTGCGCGGCCACCGAGACGACCCCCACGGCGCCGAGCGCCATGAGCGGCAGGGTCGCGCCGTCGTCGCCGGAGTAGAGGTCGAGGTCCGTGTGCGCCAGGACGGTGGTGGTGGACTGCAGGTCCCCCTTGGCGTCCTTGAGCGCACGGATGTTGGGGTGCTGCGCGAGCGCGATGACCGTCTCGGGCTCGATCGGCATCACGGAGCGGCCCGGGATGTCGTAGAGCATGATCGGCAGGTCCACCCCGTCGGCCACGGTCTCGAAGTGCGCGCGGATGCCGGCCTGGTTGGGCTTGTTGTAGTACGGGGTGACGAGCAGCAGCCCGTCCACGCCCGTCTCGGCCGCGCGGCGGGACAGCTCGAGGGTGTGCGCCGTGTCATTGGTGCCGGTGCCGGCCACGACCCGGGCGCGGTCCCCCACGGCCTCGACGACGGTGCGGAACATCGCCACGTTCTCGTCGTCCGTGAGCGTGGAGGTCTCGCCGGTGGTGCCGGTGACCACGAGGCCGTCGGCCCCGCGGTCCACCAGGTGCTCGGCCAGCGCGGCGGCCGCCTCGAGGTCCACGGCGCCCTCGTCCGTCATGGGGGTGACCATGGCGGGCACGACCGTGCCGAAGAGCAGCTCGGAGGGGATGACGGCGGAACGGACGGCACTCATGGGCCCCACCCTACCTGCGAGACTGGGGGCCCGCGCCGTCCGTGGCCCCTCCGCGACGCGCGGCGACCCGAGAGGAGCCCGCCCTGCGTCCCGCCCCGCCCCCCGCCGCCGTCCGCCCGGACCGGCCCGCGCGTCGCCGGCTGCCCGGCGTCGACGCGGCCCGCGCGATCGCCCTGCTCGGCATGATCACCGTCCACGTCGTCGACCCGGTGACGGCGGACGGGGCGCCGCACCCGGCGTTCCTGTGGTTCGCCGGACGCGCCTCGGTGCTGTTCGTCCTGCTGGCCGGAGTCGGGCTGGCCCTGTCCACGGGGGGCGCGACGCCGGCCACGGGGGTCCGGCGCGCGGCGCTGCGCCGCCGGATCGCCCGACGGGCGGGCCTGCTGTTCGTGCTCGGGCTCGCGTGCGGGACGCTCGGCGTCCCCGTGGCCGTCATCCTGTGCCACTACGCCCTGCTCTTCCTGCTCGCGCTGCCCCTGCTGGGCCTGCGCGCCCGCGCCCTGGGCCTGATCGCGGGGGCGTGGCTCGTGCTCGGGCCGGTGCTGGTGTTCGCGGTGGTCGCGGCCGCGCAGGCCGCCGTGGGGCGTCAGGAGTTCTTCGTGGGTGGGCGGCTCTGGCTCTCCCCCGGCCCCGCGGACCTGCTGCGTCCCGGGCTGCTGCTGGCCGATCTCACGGTCACGGGCTACTACCCCGTCCTGTCCTGGGGCGCGTTCCTCGTGCTGGGGCTGGCCCTGGGGCGGCTGCCGCTGGACCGTCGCCGCGTGGCCGCCGGGATCCTCGGCGGCGGGGCCACGGCGTGGGCGGCGGCCGGCGTCGTCGGTGCGGCGGTGCTGCGGGCCCCGGGCACGGTCGGGCGGGTCGCCGCGGCGATCGGCACGGACCCGGTCGAGACGGCGCTCACGCTGCGCACGGGCGAGCCGCGGCTCGCGCTGCTGATCCCGGATCCGCTGTGGCTCGCCCTGCCGACCCCGCACTCCGGGTCCGTCGTGGCCGCCGTGCTCGCGGCGGGCTGGGCGTGCGCCGTGCTGGGCGCCTGCCTGCTGGCCCGGCCGCTGGTCGGGCACGCCGCGCTGCGCCCGCTCGTGGGTGCGGGGCGCATCCCGCTCACGCTCTACGTGGGGCACCTCGTGGTGCTCGCGCTCGTGGACGCGACCGGGATCGACCCGGCCGACGGGGCGCTGCTCGCCGTCCTCGTCGTGCTGTGCCTCGCGGCCGGACTGACCGCCGAGCTCAGCGGCCGGCGGGGTCCGCTCGAGGCCGTGATGGCCCGGCTCTCCCGGGCGGGTGGGGAACGGGCCGTCGGAGGGCGCTGAGCGACGCGTGGGCCGCGTCAGCCGGCGCGGTGCAGGCGGACGGCCTCCCGGGCCGCCTCGCGGGCGCGGCGGCGGTCGCCCGAGGCGTCGTAGGCCAGGGCGAGGCGGTAGCGGGCGCGCCAGTCGCGTGGTGCGGCCTCGGCCTCCACGCGGTACAGCTCGAACTGGGCGTCGGCGGCCTCTCGGTCGATCCGGCCGCCGGGCGAGCGCGGCAGGTCGTCCTCCGGCAGCCCGCCCTCGGCCTCGAGCTGGTCGGCCAGGCGTTCGGTCTGGCGGCCGAACCACACCTCGCGGGCCAGGACGGCCACGGTCACCAGCACCACGAGGATGACGCCCACGCCGATCGCCTTGGCCAGCGGCTGCGGGGCGCGCACCAGCGCGACGGACGCGTTGAGGGCGAACCCGGCGAACAGCAGCACGAGCAGGCACACGAAGCCGACCCACACCTTGCTCATCACGGTCGAGCGGCGGGCGCGGGCGGCGGGCTCGGTCGGGCCCACGGCGCCGTCGTCGGGGGTGCGGGAGGGCTCAGCCAAGGTCCAGGTATCCGTCCAGTCCGTAGGTCAGACCCGGGCGGGAGGCCACGGTCCGCAGGCCGAGGACGACGCCGGGCATGTAGGCGCCGCGGTCGAATGCGTCGTGCCGGACCACGAGCTGCTCACCCGGCCCGCCCAGCAACACCTCCTGGTGCGCCTCCAGGCCGCGCAGGCGCACCGCGTGCACGTGCACGCCGTGGACGACGGCGCCGCGCGCGCCGTCCGGGTCGTGCTCGGTGGCGTCCGGGGAGACGGGCACGCCGGCCGCGTCCCGGGCCGCGCCGATGAGCTCGGCGGTCCGCACGGCCGTGCCCGACGGGGCGTCCACCTTGTCCGGGTGGTGCAGCTCGACGAGCTCGACGGACTCGAAGTACCGCGCCGCCTGCGCGGCGAACGCCGAGGCCAGCACCGAGCCGACCGAGAAGTTCGGGGCGATCAGCACGCCCACCCCCGGGTGCTCAGCCAGCTGCGCCTCCAGGCGCTCGCGGCGCTCGGGCACCCAGCCCGACGTGCCCACGACCGTGTGCAGCCCGTGCTCCACGGCGAAGGCCACGTTCTCGGGCGAGGCGTCCGGGACCGTGAGGTCCAGGACGTGGGTGGCCCCGGCGTCGAGCACCGCGTCCAGGCGGTCCTGCGAGCCGAGCTCGGCCACGAGCTCCAGGCCCTCGGCCGCTCGCACCGCGGGCACCGCGTGGCGGCCCATGCGGCCACCGGCGCCCAGGATCGCGACGCGCGGGACGTCGTCGGGAGCGGACACGGCGGAGGGGGTGCGGGTCTCGGTCATGGCCTCCAGCCTACGCGGCCCGCCCCGGCGGCCGTGGCCGAGGTCAGGCCGGGGCGACGACGACGCGCGCCCGGTCCCCCGCGGCCAGGCGCGCGGCCACGGCCCGGACCTGGCCGGCGTCGACCTCGCGGACCCGGGCGAGGGAGGCCGCCAGGTCCACGTACTCCCCCGTGACCAGCTCGGCCCGTCCCAGCCGGGACATGCGGGCGCCCGTGGACTCCATGCCCAGCACGGTGCCGCCGCAGATCTGCCCGTGGGCGCGCGCGAGCTCCTCCTCGGTGACGTCGGCCTCGGCCATCCGGTCCAGCTCGGCCTCCATCAGCGCGGCCACCTCCTCCACCCGGTCCGGCTGGCAGCCCGCGTACAGGCCCCAGTAGCCGGCGTCGGAGTACCCGGCGGAGAACGAGTAGGTGTTGTAGGCCAGGCCGCGGCGCTCGCGGATCTCCTGGAACAGCCGCGAGGACATGCCCCCGCCCAGGACGGACTGCATGACGCCCAGGGCGAAGCGGTCCGGGTCCGTGGTGGACAGCGAGCGGCCGCCGACGAGGACGTTGGCCTGCTCGACCGCCTTGGCGACGGTGTGCGTGCCGGTCCGCACCCGCGAGGCCGCGGCCCCAGCGGTGTCCACGGCACGACGCGGGGCGGGCAGGGCCCCCGGGGTGAGCTCCCAGCCCGAGGCGCGCAGGGCGGCGAGGACGAGGCGGCAGACCTCGTCGTGGTCGAGGTGGCCGGCGGCGGTGACGACGAGCTCGTCCGGGCGGTACCAGTGCGTGTAGTGCCCCACCACATGGTCGCGGGTGACGGCCCGGATCGTCTCGGGCGTGCCGCCGATCGGCCGGCCGAGGGGGTGGCCGTCCAGCATGACCTCGGCGAGCTTCTCGTGGGCCACGTCCACGGGGTCGTCCGCGTCCATGGCGAGTTCCTCGAGGATCACGCCGCGCTCGGTCTCGAGCTCGTCCGGGTCGATCAGGGAGGAGGTGAGCATGTCCGTGAGGACCTCCACGGCCATCGGCAGGTCCTCGTCCAGCACGCGGGCGTGGTAGACGGTGGACTCCTTGGCCGTGCCGGCGTTGGACTCCCCGCCCACGCGGTCGAAGGCGGCCGCGATGTCCATCGCGGTGCGCGTGGGCGTGCCCTTGAAGAGCAGGTGCTCGAGGAAGTGCGTGGCGCCGTAGCCCTCGGGCGACTCGTCACGGGACCCGACGGCCACCCAGTAGCCGATGGTCACCGAGCGCTGGTCCGGCATGGCCTCGGTGAGCACGCGGACGCCGCCGGGCAGCACGGAGCGGCGCACCACGGAACCGTTGCCCTCGTCCGCCAGCACGCCGTCGAAGTCCAGGGGGATCTCACGGTGAACACTCATGACGGCCATTCTCGCCCATGCGCGACGACGGCGCCGCACCACTCGCGGGGAGGGTGCGGCGCCGTCGTGGTCACCGGGCCGGGCGGGGCGGATCAGGCCTCGATCTGCGAGGACTCGATCGCGTCCGCGGTCTCGGCCAGGGCGTCGGACTCCGCCACCACCGGGGAGAGGGACAGCTTGCCGCGGTCGTCGATCTTGGTGATCTCGACCTGGACCTTCTGGCCCACGCCGAGCACGTCCTCGACGTCGTCCACGCGCTTGCCCTCGTTGAGCTTGCGCAGCTCGGAGACGTGCAGCAGACCGTCCTTGCCCGGGGTGAGCGAGAGGAACGCGCCGAACGTGGTCAGCTTCACGACGGTGCCGAGGTACCGCTCGCCGATCTCGGGGACCTGCGGGTTGGCGATCGCGTTCACCGCGGAGCGCGCGGCCTCGGCCGAGGCGCCGTCGGTGGCGCCGATCAGCACGGTGCCGTCGTCCTCGATGGTGATGTCCGCGCCCGTGTCGTCCTGGATCTGGTTGATCATGGCGCCCTTGGGGCCGATGACCGCGCCGATCTTGTCCACCGGGATGCGCACGGAGATGATCCGCGGAGCGGTGGGGGCCATCTCATCCGGGGCGTCGATGGCGGCGTTCAGCACGGACAGGATGTGCAGGCGCGCCTCGCGGGCCTGCGTCAGGGCGGCGGCCAGCACGGAGGCCGGGATGCCGTCCAGCTTGGTGTCCAGCTGGATCGCGGTGACGAACTCGGCGGTGCCGGCCACCTTGAAGTCCATGTCGCCGAACGCATCCTCGGCGCCGAGGATGTCGGTCAGGGCCGCGTACTGGGTCTGGCCGTCCACCTCGGCGGAGACCAGGCCCATGGCGATGCCGGCCACGGGCGCACGCAGCGGCACGCCCGCGTTCAGCAGGGACAGGGTGGAGGCGCAGACGGAGCCCATCGACGTCGAGCCGTTGGAGCCGAGGGCCTCGGAGACCTGGCGGATCGCGTAGGGGAACTCCTCGCGGGCCGGCAGCACGGGCACCAGGGCGCGCTCGGCGAGGGCGCCGTGGCCGATCTCGCGGCGCTTCGGGGAGCCCACGCGGCCGGTCTCGCCGGTGGAGTACGGCGGGAAGTTGTAGTGGTGCATGTACCGCTTGGCCGTCTCCGGCGCCAGCGAGTCGATCTGCTGCTCCATCTTGAGCATGTTCAGCGTGGTGACGCCCATGATCTGGGTCTCGCCGCGCTCGAAGATGGCGGAGCCGTGCACGCGGGGCAGGACCTCCACCTCCGCGGTCAGCTTGCGGATGTCCGTCAGGCCGCGGCCGTCGATGCGCACCTGGTCGGTGAGGATGCGGCGGCGCACGATCTGCTTGGTGAGGGAGCCGTAGGCCTTGGCGATCTCGCCCTTGCGCTCGGCGAAGTCCTTGCCCTCGCCGGCGAGCTCCTCGAGCACCTCGAGCAGGTAGGCGTCCGAGGCCGACTCGCGCTCCTGCTTGTCGCCGATGGAGAAGATCTCGGTCAGGCGCCCCGTGGCGAGCTTCTCGACGGCGGCGTAGGCGTCGTCCTGGTAGTCCTGGAACACGGGGACGTCCACCGGGTCCTTGCCGGCGCGCTTGACCAGGTCGGCCTGGGCCTCGCACAGGGCGCGGATGAAGGGCTTGGCGGCCTCGAGGCCCTCGGCCACGATCTCCTCGGTGGGCGCCTGCGCGCCGCGCTCCTTGACCAGGGTCCAGGAGTCCGGGGTCGCCTCGGCCTCGACCATCATGATGGCGACGTCGTCGCCCACCACGCGGCCGGCCACGGCCATGTTGAACACGGCGCCCTCGAGCTGGGAGTGCTTCGGGAACGCGACCCACTGGCGCGCGCCGGAGCCGTCGTCCATGAGGGCCATGCGCACGCCGCCGATGGGGCCGGAGAACGGCAGGCCGGACAGCTGCGTGGACAGGGAGGCGGCGTTGATGGCCACCGTGTCGTAGATCTCGTCCGGGGCGATCGAGGTGACGGTCACGACGACCTGGACCTCGTTGCGGATGCCCTTGACGAACGCCGGGCGCAGCGGGCGGTCGATCAGGCGGCAGGTGAGGATCGCGTCCGTGGACGGGCGGCCCTCGCGGCGGAAGAACGAGCCGGGGATGCGGCCCGCGGCGTACATGCGCTCCTCGACGTCCACGGTCAGCGGGAAGAAGTCGAAGCCCTCGCGGGGCGACTTGCCGACGGTGGTGGCGGACAGCATCGACGTCTCCTCGTCGATGTAGACCATGGCGGCGCCGGCGGCCTGCTGGGCGAGGCGCCCGGTCTCGAAGCGGACGGTGCGCTTGCCGTACGAGCCGTTGTCGATGACGGCCTCGGCGAAGGTGATCTCAGGACCCTCCATGAGGGCCTCCTTTCAGGTGGACGGCGCCGCAGGCGTCCCTGTCCCCCTGGTCTTCGATCGAGGCCCTCGGCATCCCGCCGTGCGGCGGGGTCCGGGAGCCACTGTCGAGGACCGCGAGCGATGGGCGCGGAGCCGTCGGGTGTGTCGATGATGCGGGGATGCGCGCCATGGCGCGCCGGAGTGCCGCAGGCTGCGGCGATCTCTCCCCCGGGACACACTACGTGCGTCCGGGGGCAGACGAAAGGCGGCGCCGGCGCTCGCGGGTCTCCCGCGGGCTCCGGCGCCGCCTCCTCAGGTCACTTGCGCAGGCCGAGGCGCTCGATCAGCGCGCGGTAGCGCTCGATGTCGACCTTCTGCAGGTAGCCGAGCATGCGACGACGGCGACCGACCAGGGCCATCAGGCCGCGACGGGTGTGGTGGTCGTGCTTGTGCTCCTTGAGGTGCTCGGTCAGGTCCTTGATGCGGCGGGACAGGACCGCGATCTGCACCTCGGGGGAACCGGTGTCGCCCTCGTGGGTGGCGTACTCCTTGATGATCTGCTGCTTGACAGCGGGATCCAGGGCCATGGTGGGCCTCCTTCACTTCGGTACCGCGAACACGGGCCGCGCCCCGCCGGGGCGGACGACGCGGGGCCCACCCCACCGCGGACTGCAGGGAGGCCGAGGGTCGAGTCTACCGCATCGCCTACCCTGGCCCGGTGAGCACCCCACCGGTCCCCCACTCCCCGGCCCCGTCGTCGTTCCCCCTCCGGCCGCCCGCGCCGCCCCTGGATCTGCCGCTGATCGGCCACGGCTACCCCGCGCTGCTGCGCACGCCGCGGGCCCGATGGTGGAACCCGCTCGCGTCCTTCGGCCTCGTGCTGGCCGGCCTGGTGGGCCTCCTCGTGCTCGGGGGCGTGCTGGGCGCTCTCGCCCTGATCGCCACGTCCGGGCCCGCGCTGCTCGGCGCGGCCGACCCGACGGACGTGACCGACCTCGACCTGTACTCCGCGCCCATGGTGCTGCTGAACAACCTCCTGCTCGCCGCGCTGATCGGGGTCGCGCTGCTGGCCGTGGCGCTGGGCCACCCCGTCGCCGCCCGCTTCGTCCACTCGGTCGAGGGCCGCGTGCGCTGGCGCTGGCTGGCGCGCTGCGTCGTCGTGCTGACGCCGCTGTTCCTCGCCTACGTGCTGGGCGCGTGGGCCCTCGACGGCGCCCCCACGGCCCCGCGCGCGCAGGACTGGGTCTGGCTGCTCGTCATGGCGTTCGTGCTCACCCCGTTCCAGGCCGCGGGCGAGGAGTACCTGTTCCGCGGGTGGCTGCTGCTGGCCGTCGGCACGTGGATCCGCCGGCCGGTCGTGGCCGCCGCGGTCACCGCGGTGCTCTCGGCGGCGACCTTCTCGCTCGCCCACGGCTCGCTCGACCCGTGGATCCTGCTGGACCTCGCCGCGTTCGCCGTCGCCGCCGTCCTGCTCACGTGGCGCACGGGCGGGCTCGAGGCCGCCGTCGCCCTCCACGTGGTCAACAACGTGGTGATCATCGCCGTCGGCACGCTCGTGGGCACCGTCGAGGACAGCTACGTGGGCGCGGAGACCGCCGGCTCCCCGGCGGCCACGCTGCTCTCGGTGGCGGTGGTCGCGGTGGCCACGGCGCTGCTGCTCTGGCAGGCGCGGCGGGCCGGGATCGCCCGGACGGTCCCGGTCACCGTGGGCGCCCGCCCCTGACCGGCGCCGCCCACCAGGCCACCGTCACGTAGGGCACCTGCAGGACCGCGTCCGCCGCATGGCCCAGGTGCTCGTGCAGGTACCAGTCGAGGTTGGCCGTCATCCGGGACCGGATCCGCTCGTCCGCGCGCAGCCAGTACGAGCGCGAGGCCATGAGCCCGTGCAGCCCCGCCGCGGTCATGGGCTGCGTCCACGCCCAGCGCGCGTGCTCCTCCGCCCCGAACGGGGCGGCGAACCGGCGCTGCTCCGGCCGGGCGGCGTGCACGTCCCCGGCGTGCATGATCCGGGTGAGACGGTGCACCCACGGCACCGCCGTGTCGAGCTGGTTCCACACCGCGGCGAGGCGCCCGCCCGGGCGCAGCACCCGTGCGGCCTCCGCGCTCGCCGCGGCCGGGTCCATCCAGTGCCATGCCTGGGCCGCCACCACGACGTCGGCGCTCGCCGCCGGCAGGCCCGTGGCCTCGCCCGTGCCCGGCACGGCGCGCACCCGCCCGCCCGTGCCGGCCGCGACCTCGCGTTCCAGGACGGCGCGCATCGACGCCGACGGCTCGAGGGCCGTCACCGTCCGCACCCGGTCCGCCGGGCGGGCCGCGAGCAGCCGGGTGAACAGTCCCGTCCCGGCCCCGAGCTCCACCACGTCCGCGCCGTCGGCGGTGCCCGCCAGGACGCGGTCCACCACGGCGGCCGGGTAGGAGGGGCGGACGGCGTCGTAGTGCTCCCCGCCGGTCTCGAAGGGGTTGGGCCCGGCCCGACGGGCCCGGGCCGGGCGCCCCGGCAGGTTCGGCACAGCGGGGGGAGCGCCCGGCTCCGGGGCGCTCACCGGTCGGAGGGGGTCGTGGCCAGGATCGCCCGGGCCTCGTCCACGTCCTGCGTGATCTGCGCCACGAGCTTCTCGACGCCCTCGTAGGCGACCATCCCGCGCAGCCGGGCCACGAACTCCACCTCGATGTGCTGGCCGTACAGGTCGAAGTCCTCCACCCGCTCGTCGTGGCGGTCGATCACGTGCGCCTCCACCACGCGGGAGACGTCCTCGAACGTGGGGTTCGAGCCGATGGAGATCGCGGCCGGCCACACCCCGCCGTGCGCGTCGTGCACCCAACCGGCGTAGACGCCGTCGGCCGGGATCATGCCCTGCACATCCGTCTCGAGGTTCGCCGTGGGGAAGCCGAGCTCGCGGCCGCGCGCGAACCCGTGCACCACCTCGCCGGCGAGCACGTGGTGCCGACCGAGGACCGCCGCGGCCTGAGCGACGTCGCCCGCGGCCAGGGCCTCGCGCACCCAGGTCGAGGAGCAACGGCGCTCCGGCTCGGCCCCGTGCTCGGCGGGGAACTCCTCGACGGCCTCGACCTCGAAGCCGTAGCGGGCCCCCAGGCGCACCATCTCCGCGACGTCGCCGGTGTTGCCCCGGCCGAAGCGCACGTCGTGCCCCACGACCACGACGGCGGCATGCAGCCCGTGCACGAGCATGCCGCGGACGAACTCCTCCGGGGACTGGTCCGCGAACTCGAGGGTGTACCGCTGCAGGAGCACCGCGTCCAGACCCGCCTCCTCCAGGAGGACGACCCGCTGCTCGGGGCTGATGATGTCCACGTGGGGCACCTCGGGCTGGTGCACGGCGCGCGGGTGCGGGGTGAAGGTCACGGCCACGGCCAGGGCGTCGCGGGCCCGCGCCAGCTCGACGACCCGGCGCAGCACCTCCCGGTGGCCGCGGTGCACGCCGTCGAAGTTGCCCAGGGTGACCACGGTGCGCGGCAGGTCCGTGGGGACCTCGTCCAGGCTGTTCCAGACCCGCATCAGAGCGCCCCCGCCTCGGCCGGGCGGGCGGGGCGGTGCGTCAGCAGCCAGATCAGGCCGACCACCGGCAGCACGAGCGGCACATAGCCGTAGCCCGCGCCGAACCGGGACCACACGGTGTCGTGGGCGAACATCCCCGGATCCAGGACGGTCCACAGGCCCACGCCCACCACGCCGGCCAGCTCCACGAGCACGGCGCCCAGCGCCACGGCCCAGGCGCGCGCGCCGGAGCGGGCGAGCGCGAACGTCGCCACGATGTACACGACCGCCGCGACCGCGGAGAGCGTGTACGCCACGGGGGCGGCGTCGAACTGCGTGAGGATCTGGAAGAGGCTGCGCGCGCTCGCCGAGAGGGCGAACACCGCGTAGACCATGACGATGATCCGGCCGAGACCCTGGTTGCGCGCGGGGGCGCCGTCGCTGGGTGCCATGTCCATCCTCCTCACCACTGCCCGAACCAGATGACCTGCATGCGGTGCAGCATCACGGCGATCGTGGGCCCGACCACGGCCAGCACGAGGTTGGACCACCGGGTCTTGTCCGTGACGGCCCAGCCCACGGCGATCACCGGCACGATCAGGGCGGTGAGGATGTAGCCCCAGAACTCCCAGCCGGGGCCGTTCAGGGTGTCCCCGCCGAGCTGGCGGACGGCGGCGGCCGCGGCGTAGACGAGCGTGAACAGCTCGACGGCGGCCACCGAGAGGATCGAGGCGTCCGCGGGGTGGCGGCGGATCGCCGTCATCACCACGCAGACCACGAACGAGACGGCACCGATCACCAGTCCCGTCCAGAACCAGGCGTCGAGGATCATGCGGTCCTTCCCTGTCCCGGCCCCTCGGCCGGGGCGAACACGAGCTGGGGCTTGGCGACGTCGGCGCCGCGGCGGCGCACGTCGGAGACGAGGGCGATGACGCGGCCGTCCGGCGCGCGCCCGGCGACGAGCGTCTCACCCGTGCCGGTGGGCGCCACGACCCGCCCGAAGGCGAGCTCGTGGGCCTCGTGCTCCGTCAGCTCGCGCACCGGGAAGAGCCCGGCGGCGGCCTCGGAGAGCTCGGTCATCGCGAAGCGCTCCGCGAGGGCCTCGAGCGAGAGCGCGTCGGCCACGTCGAACGGGCCGACGGCGGTGCGGCGCAGCGCCGTGAGGTGCCCGCCGGTCTCGAGGGCCTCGCCCAGGTCGCGGGCGAGCGCCCGGATGTAGGTCCCGGAGGAGCAGCGCACGGTGACGTCGAGGTCGACCAGCCGGCCGCCGTCGAGCCGGCGCAGCTCGTGCACCGTGAACTCGTGCACGGTGACGGGGCGGGCGTCGAGGGTGACGTCCTCTCCCGCGCGGACGCGGTCGTAGGCGCGCCGGCCCGCCACCTTGACGGCGGAGACGGCCGAGGGCGCCTGCAGGATCTCGCCCGTGAGGGCGGCGACCTGCTCGGCCACGCGCTCGGGCGTGACGGCGTTGGCCAGCCGGGTCTGCACGACCTCGCCCTCCGCGTCGTCCGTGACGGTCGACTGCCCGAGCCGGATCGTGGCCGTGTACGTCTTGTCCGTGCCCGTGATGGCGGTCAGCAGGCGCGTGGCCTTGTTGACGCCGACCACGAGCAGGCCCGTGGCCATGGGGTCCAGGGTGCCGGCGTGGCCCACCTTGCGGGTGCCCGCCAGCCGGCGGACCCGCCCGACGACGTCGTGCGAGGTCCACCCCTGCGGCTTGTCCACGAGGACGACCCCCGACGCCTCCGTTCCCGGCGCGTCGGGGGCCTGTCCCCCGGTGCTGCGTGCGCTCACCGTGCCGCGGGCCTCAGGCGCGCGGGGCGTCGTCGGCGTCGGCGTCCGGCTCGGCGGTGCGGTACGGGTCCGCGTCACCGGCGTACGACGCGCCCTCGCGCGCCTTCGCCAGCTCGGCGTCCCGCTCCTTGGCCGCGCGGAGGACGTCCTCCAGGTGTGCGGCCGCCTCGGGGACGGTGTCCGCCACGAACTCGAGCGTGGGCACCAGGCGGATGGTGAGCCCGCGGCCCACCTCGCGGCGCAGGATGCCGCGGTTCTCCTGGATGCCCTCGTGGGCGGCGGCCACCGTGGCCTCGTCGCCCAGGACGGTGTAGTAGACGGTGGCGTGCTGCAGGTCGTTGGTCACGCGGACCTCCGTCACGGTGACGGGCTCCACGCGATCGTCCTTGACGCCGCGGCGCAGCGCCTCGGCCACGAGGACCTTGATGCGCTGGGCCAGGCGGCCGGCGCGTGCCGGATCGGCCATGGTGCGGTTCCTTCCGGTGGTGATGGTTCAGAGGGTGGGACGCGGAAGGCGGGGGCCCGTGCGGGCCCCCGCCCCGGCCGTCAGACGCGCGGCTTCTCCTGCATCTCGAAGGTCTCGATCACGTCGCCCTCCTTGATGTCGTTGAAGCTGCCCAGGCCGATGCCGCACTCGTAGCCCTCGCGGACCTCCGTGGCGTCGTCCTTGAAGCGGCGCAGCGACTCGATCTTGAGGTGCTCGGAGACCACCACGCCGTCGCGCACCAGGCGGGCCTGGGCGTTGCGGCGGATGAGGCCCGAGCGCACGAGCGAACCGGCGATGTTGCCCCACTTGGAGGAGCGGAACACCTCGCGGACCTCGGCCGAGCCGAGCTCGACCTCCTCGTACTCCGGCTTCAGCATGCCCTTGAGCGCGTTCTCGATGTCGTCGATCGCGTCGTAGATCACGCTGTAGAAGCGCATGTCCACACCCTCGCGGTCGGCCAGGTCGGCGACCCGCTCGGCGGGGCGCACGTTGAAGCCGATGATGATGGCGTTGTCCACGGTCGCCAGGTTCACGTCGTTCTGCGTGATGGCGCCGACGCCGCGGTGGATGACGCGCAGCTGCACCTCGTCCTCGCCGACCTCGATCTTGAGCAGCGAGTCCTCGAGCGCCTCGACGGCACCGGACGCGTCGCCCTTGATGATGAGGTTGAGCGTGTCCAGCTTGCCCTCGGCCACGGCCTGGTCGAAGTCCTCCAGGGTGATGCGCTTGCGGCGCTTGGCCAGCTGGGCGTTGCGGTCCGCGGCCTCGCGCTTCTCCGCGATCTGGCGGGCGGTGCGCTCGTCGTCGGTGACGAGGAACGAGTCGCCGGCCCGCGGCACCGCGGACAGGCCGAGCACCTGGACGGGACGCGACGGATCGGCCGCCTCCACGGCGTTGCCGTTCTCGTCGAACATGGCGCGCACACGGCCGTGGGCGGAGCCCACCACCATGGTGTCGCCCACGCGCAGCGTGCCGGTCTGCACCAGCACGGTGACGACGGCGCCGCGGCCCTTGTCGAGGTTGGCCTCGATGGCCACGCCTCGGGCGGCCTTGTGCGGGTTCGCCGTGAGCTCGAGGGCGGCGTCCGCGGTGAGCAGGATCGCCTCGAGCAGCTGGTCGATGTTGATGTTGTTGCGCGCGGAGACGTCCACGAACATCGTGTCGCCGCCGTACTCCTCGGGCACGAGGCCGTACTCGGTGAGCTGACCGCGGATCTTGTCCGGGGCGGCGGTGTCCTTGTCGATCTTGTTGACCGCCACCACGATCGGCACGCCGGCCGACTGGGCGTGGTTGAGCGCCTCGACGGTCTGCGGCATGACGCCGTCGTCGGCCGCCACCACCAGCACGGCGATGTCGGTGACCTTCGCACCGCGGGCACGCATGGCGGTGAACGCCTCGTGACCCGGGGTGTCGATGAAGGTGAGGCGACGCTGCTCGCCCTCGTGCTCCACGGGCACCTGGTAGGCGCCGATGTGCTGGGTGATGCCGCCGGCCTCACCCTCGATGACGTTCGAGGAGCGGATGGCGTCCAGCAGACGCGTCTTGCCGTGGTCCACGTGGCCCATGACGGTGACGACCGCGGGGCGCGGCTCGAGGTCGGCCTCGTCCTCGTTGGCCGCCTCGGCCTCGAGGTCGATGTCGAAGGCCTCCAGCAGCTCCTTGTCCTCGTCCTCCGGGGACACGATCTGGACCTTGTAGCCCAGCTCGTCGCCGAGCAGCTGGAAGGTCTCCTCGTCGAGGGACTGGTTGGCCGAGGCCATCTCGCCGAGGGTGAAGAGCACCTTCACCAGGTCGGCGACGTCGGCGCGGATCTTCTCGGCGAAGTCGGCCAGGGACGCGCCGCGGCGCAGACGCAGGACGGTGGTGCCGTCGCCCTTGGGGACCTTGACACCGCCGATCTCACGCGTGTGCTGCTGCTCGAACTCCTGGCGCTTCGCGCGCTTCGACTTGCGTCCCCTGCGTGGGCCGCCGCCGCGCCCGAAGGCGCCCTGGGCGTTGCCGCGACCGCCACGGCCGCCCGGGCCGCCGGGACGACCCGGGCCGCCGCCGGGGCCGCCGCCCGGACGGCCACGGCCGCGGGCCGGCTGCGGGGCCGGGGTGATCTGCTTGGGCATCATGCCCGGGTTCGGACGCGGCCCACCGGGGCGGGGGCCGCCGGCGCCCGCGGCCGGGCGCGGACCGCCCGGACGGGGCCCGCCGGCGCCGGCCGGCGGACGGGGGCCGCCCGGACGAGGCGCGCGGTCCTCACGACCGGAGCGCATGCCCTGCGAGGGGGCGAACGGGTTGTTGCCCGGGCGCGGAGCACCGCCACGGCCGCCCGGGCGGGCGCCCGGACGAGACCCGGCGGAGCCGCCCTTGGGGCTGAACGGGTTGTTGCCGGGGCGCGGGGCACCCGGCTTCGGCGCGGACGCACCCGGCTTGGGCGCAGCGGCGCCCGGCTTCGGCGCGGCCGACCCCGGCGCGGCCGGCGGCTGCGGGGCCTTCGGCGCGGGGGCAGATCGGAAGAGCGTCGT